>JAEESD010000024.1 GCA_016286145.1 Bacteroidales bacterium
ATATCGTACATCTGGATGTACTGGCTGGCGTTAGCCATCGGGAGGATGTTGGTCGGGACCTGAAGTCCTACATAGCCGTCGTAGGCTACTCGGACCTTTCCGGTCGCGCCTTTCTTTGTAGTTACGAGGATAACGCCGTTTGCTGCGCGTACGCCGTAGATAGCTGCCGCTGAAGCATCCTTAAGGACGGTCAGGGACTCGATATCGCTGCTCGAAAGGAAGTCGATATTGTCCATAAAAGCGCCGTCTACTACGTAAAGAGGGTTGGCATAGTCGCCGATGGATCCGACACCGCGGATTTTTACCGACGGACCTGCGCCTGGGGCACCGCTCTGAGTAATCTGGACGCCGCTTACCATACCCTGAAGGGCAGACATAGGGTTGGCGGCAACCTGTTTGCTGAGTTCCTCACCCTTTACGTTCACGATAGGGGCCGTAAGGTCCTTGGCTTTCTGGGTACCGTATCCGACTACAACCACCTCTTCGAGAAGAAGGTTGTCCGGTTCCATCGTAACGTTGATTACCGTCTTCCCTTCGACCGGGACCTCGACGTCCTTGAAGCCGTAGAAGGAGAAGACCAGTACGGCATCGGAAGCCACCTTGATGGTGTAATTACCATCCAAGTCGGTGACAGTACCGTTTGTCGTACCTTTCTCGAAGACTCCGGCAGACATCTGGGGCCAGCCCTGATCGTCGAGAACTGTACCGGTTACGGTGATAGTCTGGGCAAAAGCCGCCGCAGATATCAGCGCAAGGGCGATTAATGTTATTAAACGCTTCATTTGTAAGTTATTGGTTATTAGTAGTTAATCCTAATTCCTCAAGACCTACGGAGATTTCCGGAGCGCTCATAAAGAGCTTCCAGAGAAGACCGCTGCGGTAGTTTTCTATCATTACTGCGATAGGGCCCTGGTCGATGGCAAGGTAGCTGTGGACTACCTGCTTATCTTCCTCCAGAGAAGGGTTGTAGGCATCGTAGAAGCCCATCGGGCCGAACAATTTGTCTCCAAGGTCGTAGTACATATGCCACATACAGTCCATCGATTCCTTCGGAGTATAGACTATGGAAGAAATCGCCGCTGTAGGCGAAACCGTACCGTTTTCGTCCGGAGTACCGGGATGGTGGGAGCAATAGCCTACGATAGGATCGTCCGAGGAGGTAAAGCCCCAGAGATCCGGGCCGTAGCCTTTATGGCCCTTGGGGTTGTCTATGGCGTAGTTGTAATGAATCAGCGAGTGAGCTCTTCCCCGCTCATAGTAATCCGTAAGGCCGTCTGAGAGCCCGCGGGGATCGAGTCCCAGGAAGGAGTAGTGTGTAAAGAAGAGCGGACCGCCGTACTCCATTCCTATAGTAAGCGGAATTCCGTAGTAGGACTTGCCGTTATAGTAATAAGATGAGTTCTTATAGCAGGACTCGTAGACCTTGCGTTTGATGGGATGTGTAGGAGAAGAGGCCGCAAGGACATAGGCTATGAAGCATTCGTCATAACCTGTGATACGGTGATTCATCTTCCACTCGTAGTTCTTAGACCAGTGCCAGTAGAGAGAATCTGTACCGCGAGTATACCAGTCCCACTCCATCCCGCGCCAGAGTTCGTCTGAGCGGCGCGCCAGCTCCGGAGCGCTTTCCTTGAAATACTGTCTCAAGGTAAGCAGGCCCTGGGCCAGGAAGGCCGATTCTACTATATCCCCACCGTCATCAAACTTGCTGAACGAAAATACCTTTTCAGTAGCGGCATCGTACCAGTGTGCCCACATACCGTGGAAGCGCTCTGCCCTCTCCAGGAAAGTCAGGGATTTGTCTATAAGGTAGATTCCGTGCTCACGGGGGATGTACTGCCTTTCCATCGCAGCAACTATAGCCATCAGCCCGAAGCCGGAACCTCCGGTAGTAACTATATCAGCTGTATTGTTCGAACGCTCGCGCGCAAGACCGGTTTTAGGCTCGGCGAAGTCTGTAAAATAAAGAGTAGTATACTTCTGGACAGTATCCAGAAGGGCCTGTTCGCTCTCGGGCGTACGCGCAGGAGCTCGCTTAGCTCCCCTTCCCTGGAATAAGCAGGAAGAGACTAACAAACAGGCTATCAGAAATAGCGTTATGTGGTCTTTCATATATAGTTGTCAAATATAGTCATAATTTCGTATCTTTGCTAATCTTAATTATGAAGACTAGTACTATTACCTCGGCCTGTTACCTGGCTATGGTGCGGCGCGGTTGCGCGCGACTCCATTCCAGTAAGGACGTCATCAACGACCTGAACGTCTTCCCTATTCCGGACGGCGATACAGGCGACAACATGTTTATGACAATCAACTCCGGTTGTCAGAACTCAACCTTAACTGAATCCCTCGGCGAAACCGCCAAATCAATATCATCAGGAATGCTTCTCGGAGCCCGCGGCAACAGCGGCGTGATCCTTTCGCGCATCTTCGCCGGAATCGGGCGCGGACTCTCCGGACTCGAGCAAACCGACCTTGCGGGCTTCAAAGCCGCCCTGGCCGCGGGCGTGGAAGAGTCTTACAAAGCAGTCTCAGTCCCAGTAGAAGGGACCATCCTTACAGTTTTTCGCGAGGGAGTCGAGAACGCGGCCGACAAAAAGGCTGACTGCCTCGAAGAGTACTTTGCGGCCCTCATCCCCGAGATGGAAGCCTCGCTCGAGCGTACGCCAGACCTTCTGCCCGTCCTTAAGGAAGCGGGAGTGATCGACAGCGGCGGAGCCGGTATACTCTCTATAGTCAGGGGAATGGCCGAGGCTCTCGAAGACCCCGAGGAGGTTGATCTTCCCGGCAATCCCGCTCCCGAAGCGGCCCACGGCAAGGTGGATCTCGATGCCTTCGGCCCCAACGACAAGCTTGAATTCGGCTACTGTACCGAATTCCTCCTCCGCCTTCAATCCTCAAAAGTCGATCTTGACAGCTTTGATGTCTCGGAAATTCGCGACTATCTTACAGCTGCGGGCGAATCGGTCGTGTGTTTCCGCGAGGACTCGATAGTAAAGGTCCATGTCCACACGAAGACCCCTGGCGAGATCCTGAACCACTGCCAGAGGTGGGGCGAGTATCTGACGCTCAAGATTGAGAATATGGCCCTGCAACACAACGAGACGCAGCTAAAGAAAGCGGCGGCAGAGCCCGAATTCAAGATCAGCAAGAAATACGGAGTCGTAACAGTCGCCTCCGGCGAGGGCATAGTCAAGACCTTCCTGGAAGCAGGTGCAGACGAAGTGATTCGCGGCGGCCAGACTATGAACCCCTCGGCCAAGGACTTTATCGAGGCTTTCAAGCGCATCGGCGCCGAGACCGTTTTCGTCTATCCCAACAACTCCAATATAGTGATGACTGCCCTTCAGGCCGCGAGTATGTTCGAAGACTCGAAGGTAATAGTCATCCCTACCAAGACCATCGGCGAGGGCTATGTAGGAATAGCCTCCCTGGATAAGAGCGAGAAAGATGTAGAGGCGCTGGTCGCGGCCCAGAAAGAAACGATTGCGGCAGTATGTTGCGGGATGGTCTCAAAGGCCAACCGTGATGCCGATATGAACGGGGTCGCAGTTAAGGAAGGAGACTATATCGCCATCTGCGGCGGCCAGATAGTCTGCGACTGCCCTGAAGCCGAGCAGGCCCTGCTCGAACTTTGCGCGAGCGCCGAGGCCGGAGACCACGACGTAGCGGTCCTCTTCTACGGAGAGGGCGTTACCGAAGAAAAGGCGGAAGAGCTTTCCGCTGCCCTCCAGGCCAAATACCCTATGACAGAATTTATGTTTATCGACGGCGGACAGCCGGTTTATAATTACATTTTGACACTATGTTAACCTATTTCGTAGACTCTGATTGCGATTTCAATCTTCAGGACTGTAAGGAACTGGGCTGCAAGCTCATCAGTATGCCCTATAGCATCGACGGTAAAACTACATACCCTTATGTAGATTTCAAGGAATTCGACTCCCACGCCTTCTATGATGGCCTTCGCGGAGGAATCCTTCCTACCACCAGCGCAATTCCCGAAGAGGAATACCGCAATTATTTCGAGCCCGAATTCAAGGCGGGAAACGATGTTTTCTATTTCCACTTCAGCGAGGCGATGACTATGACCTTCGGCAATATGAGAAAGGTCGTAGACGAACTTCTCGCAAAATATCCTGAGCGCAAGTTCTATGAGATCGATTCCAAGGGAATCACCATCATCAGCTACCTGATGGGCCGCGATTTCTTCAAGCTCGTAAAGGCCGGAAAGACCCCTGAGGAGCTCGTAGAATGGGGTAAGAAAGAGGTAGACCACTACGCCCAGTATTTCTTTGCAGACGACCTCAAGTTCTTCCGCAGAAGCGGTCGAGTAAGCGGTCTTGCAGCTACTATGGGCGGCCTTATCGGCCTTCGTCCTGTCATAACTATGAATGAAGAGGGCAAGATGGTCAGCGTAGGAACCGAAAAGGGCCGAATCAAGGCTATGAACCGCCTCGTAAGCGAAGTTGTCGAGAAGGGCGACGACGTAAAGGCCCACGGCGTAGTAGTCGGCCACACCGACTCCCCCGAGGTTGCAGCCCAGGTAGCGGATATGCTCCGCGAGAAATTCGGCGCCGACCTCGAAATCCGTATAATCCCGACCAACCCCACCGCCGGAAGCCATTGCGGGCCCAACGGTGTAGGCGTCACATTCCACTCAAAGTGCAGATAAATGATTGAAGTAAAAAAAGTCTGTTCGAGAAAAGAGCAGAAGGAATTCCTCCGCTTCCCTCTCGACCTCTACAAGGACAATCCCTGCTTCGTCCCGCCGCTCTGGATGGACGAAAAGAAGATATTCGACAAGGACTATCTCTACCGCGACCAGTGCGATGACATCTGTTTCAACGCCTATAAAGACGGAAAGATAGCCGGTCGTATCCAGGGTATCCTCCAGAAGGCTTCCAACGAGAAGACCGGCGAGAAGCGCATCCGCTTCACCCGCTTCGATACGATAGATGATTTCGAGGTGGCGAAGGCCCTGTTCGAGGCTGTCGAAAAGTGGGCTCGCGAGATAGGGATGGATACCGTATGCGGCCCTCTGGGCTACTCTGATCTTGAGCGCGAGGGTCTCCTTATCGATGGATTTGACCAGCTGTCTACCTTCGAAGAGCAGTACAACGCCCCCTACTACCCCGAGTTTATCGAGAAACTGGGCTACGAAAAGGAGATAGACTGGAACGAGAGCCAGCTTCGCGCCCCCAAGGAAGGAGCCGAGGATCTCAAGCAGCTTTCCGAGTTCCTCCTCAAGCGTTATAAGCTCCACATAGGCGAGGCCAGAAACGCCAACGATTTCATCCGCAAGTATGCCGACGGCCTGTTCGAGGTTCTCGACCACTCCTACGATGGTCTGTACGGAACAGTTCCTTTCACGGACGGGATGAAAAAGCTCCTCATCGACAACTTCAAGATGGTGGTGAACCCTAAGCGCACTGCGGTTATTCTCGACGAAAACAACAAGGTGATTGCCTTCGCTGTAAGTTTCGCTTCGCTCGCAAAGGCCGTTCAGCCCTCTCAGGGACGCCTCACTCCCCTGGCTCTTATACGCCTGCTGAAAGCTCTCCGAAAGCCGGAGATAATCGACCTCTGTCTTGTAGGAGTAGAGCCGGAGTGGCTCAACCGCGGAGTAAGTACTGTCTTCATCAGCGGAATGATGGATATGCTCAAGGACCCCAATATCAAGTATCTTGAGACGAACCTTAACCTGGAAGACAACTACGTTATCCAGAATATGTGGAAGCGCTTCGATAGGACTATCCACAAACGCAGACGCTCATACATCAAGAAAATATGATAAAGATTATAGTTGACTGCTTCGGCGGCGACCACAGCCCGGAGGCCAACATAGACGGCGCCATCGCCGCCCTGCGCAATTTCGATGACCTATACATCATCCTGACGGGCGACGAGCAGACTCTGAAGGCGGCTCTCGCCGAGAGGGAGTACCCCGCGGGCAGGATAGAAATAGTCCACGCCTCCCAGGTCATCGACTGCAACGACCGTCCTACGGACGCCATTCGCCTCAAGCGCGACAGCTCGATGATGAAGGCCATAATGATGCTGCGCGACGACGACAGCATCGCGGGGCTCGTGAGCGCCGGCTCGACTGGCGCCCTGGTCACCGGGGCCCTCGTTCGCGTAGGCCGTCTCGCCGGCGTCATCAGGCCCGCGTTCTGCCCCGTGCTGCCGACTATGGACGGAGGGGTCGTGGGAATTTGCGATAGCGGCGCGAATGTGGAGGTGAAGCCCGATATGCTCAGGCAGTTCGCCGTTATGGGCTCGATCTATATGGAGACGGTTTATGGGGTTAAGAGCCCTCGCGTTGCCCTCCTCAATGTAGGAGTCGAGGCCGAGAAGGGCGATACTCTGCGCCAGGAGGCCTACAAACTCCTGCAGGAAACCGAGAATCTGAATTTCGTGGGCAATATGGAAAGCCGCGACCTCCTGTCCGGCAAGTACGACCTGGTAGTCTGCGACGGCTTCTCCGGAAATGTCCTCGTAAAAACTACCGAAGGTACTGCCCTCGAGCTTCTTAAGAAACTCAAAAATAGCATCTTCTCCCGCACAATCTACAAGATCGGCGCTCTCTTTATGAAGAAGATGTTTGCGGATATGAAGGCCTTTATGGACTACCAGAACTACGGCGGAAGCGTCCTTATCGGTACCTCCAAGGTAGTAGTGAAAGGCCACGGAAGCTCCAAGGCTAAGGCTATCGAGAAATGTATCGAGCAGGCCTACCGGATGGAAACCGGAGCCATCGGTCCGCGAATCGAAACAGAATTAGCAAAATATTCACACTATGATGTTTGAAAAAGTACAGGCTATACTCGCTAAGCAGCTCCGTATCGCCGATCCGTCTACGATTAAGCCCGAATCCCTCATCTCCAAAGATCTCGGCGCCGACTCACTCGACATCCTTCAGCTCTTGATGAAGATCGAAGACGAATATGGAATCGTCATTCCCGACGAGGCCCTCGCCGGCTTCCAGACCGTCGGCGACGTCGTCGCATTCTTGGAAAAACAGGCTAAATAATCAGCAGGTAGACAGCATTTTGCGGACCTGTCCACCCCCGGACAGGGGCAGGGGGTAGGCGTCCGTCCTAGACGAGTTATCGCGAAGCGATGACGAAGGATAGGATGGAAGGGGCCGGAAGGAGCCGAAGGCGACTGGAGTTCCGCAAAATGCTGTCTACTTGCTGATTTTGTTTTTTATTATCTTTACGGTATGAAAGTAGCTATCGTTGGCGCCAGCGGCGCAGTTGGTCAGGAATTTCTGAAGGTTCTGGAAGAAAGGAACTTTCCGATAGATGAGTTATTGTTATTCGGTTCCGAGAGAAGCGCGGGACGTACTTATACCTTCCGCGGAGAAGATATTACAGTACAGCTTCTCCAGCACGACGACTCCTTCGACGGGGTTGACATAGCCTTTGTTTCTGCGGGAGCTGGAACTTCACGGGAGTATGCTGAGGATATCACCCGCTACGGAGCAGTAATGATAGACAACTCCAGCGCCTTCCGCCTCGACGAAGACGTACCTCTCGTAGTTCCCGAAGTGAACCCTGAAGATGCCCTGGTCCGTCCGCGCGGAATCATAGCCAACCCTAACTGTACTACTATTCAGATGGTGGTCGCCCTGAAGGCGATAGAGAACCTCAGCCACATAAAGAAAGTCCACGTCTCCACCTACCAGGCCGCCAGCGGCGCCGGAGCCCAGGCGATGGCCGAGCTTACCAAACAGACTGCCCAGTATCTGGCCGGGGAGCCAGTTACTGTAGAGAAATTCCAGTATCAGCTGGCCTTCAACCTTATTCCTCAGATCGACGTTTTCCTCGAAGACGGCTATACCAAGGAAGAGGCAAAGATGTTCAATGAGACAAGGAAGATAATGCACAGCGACGTCCGTACCAGCGCCACCTGCGTCCGCGTCCCTTCCCTTCGCTCCCATTCAGAGAGTATCTGGGTAGAGACCGAACGCCCGATAAGCGTAAAGGAAGCGCGCGAGGCCTTCGAAAAGGCTCCGGGAATAGTCGTTTTGGACAATCCGGCAAAAAAGGAATATCCTATGCCCCTTTTCCTCGCCGGAAAAGATCCGGTCTATGTAGGCCGAATCAGAAAGGACCTGGCAGAGGAAAACGGCCTTGCTTTCTGGATCGTAGGAGACCAGATAAGGAAGGGAGCCGCGCTCAACGCAGTGCAGATAGCGGAGTATCTTATAGAGAAGGGTTCCGTCTGATCCTTCTCAACCTAGCATAATAGAACAGAGCCAGGGACAGGACTGCGGTCGTGATCCCTATTGCTGCCGTCCAGTCGGTCGGGAGACGGAAGCCGATTTTCGCCGTCAGGATGAAGGTAATGGTAACCGAGGTCATGAAGGCCGCAGGAATAAGCGTCATAAGGTAGGACACGCCTTTGCGGTGTCTCGACAGGAAGGCGGTAACGGTCCAGAGGACGAAGGCAGCCAGAGTCTGGTTTGCCCAGCCGAAGTATCTCCAGATGATGTTGAAACCGTTTTCGTCTGCGATATTGTACCAGAGAAGAAGGCCGGTAGCGACGAAAATTGGGATCGAAACGTAGAGACGGTTCTTGATCGGGGCCTGGTCCAGCTTCAGCGCGTCCGCGATTATCAGACGGACCGAACGCAGGGCCGTGTCGCCGCTGGTAATCGGGGCCGCGACTACTCCGAGGATGGCGAGGATGCTGCCGAATGCGCCCAGCCAGTACTTGGAGACTGTAGTAACTACCTTCGGGGCGGCCGTTACTCCAACCGCGCCCATCTCGACGTTTCCGCCGCCGTAGAAGAAGTACGAGGCGACCGCGGCCCATATCAGGGCGACGATGCCTTCGGTAATCATAGCGCCGTAGAAGACCGGGCGGCCGAGCTTCTCGTTGGTGAGGCAGCGGGCCATAAGGGGTGACTGGGTTGAATGGAAGCCGCTGACCGCGCCGCAGGCGATGGTAATGAACAGACACGGGAAAAGGGAGCCGTTCGCGGGGGCGAGGTTCCCAAGGCCGTCCCAGACTTCGGGGATGGTCGTGGGCCACTTGACGATCAGGCAGCCGAAAAGGGCCACGGCCATGAACAGCAGCGCAATCGCGAAGACCGGGTAGATCTTGCCGATTATCTTGTCGATCGGGACCATGGTCGCGAGGATGTAATAGAACAGGATGCCGATGACCCAGATCATGGTCGAGTTGCCGCCTGTAAGCTGGCCGAGTATGAGGGCCGGGCTGTAGACGAAGACCGTGCCGACGAGAATCAGCATCACGACCGAGAAGACCAGCATCACCTTTCGGGTCGCGGAGCCGAGCTCCTGGCCCACGAGGGTCGGGACGTTGACTCCCCCGCCCCGCAAGGAGAGCATGCCGCTGAAATAGTCGTGGACTGCGCCGCCGAAGATGCAGCCAAGGACTATCCAGAGGTAGGACGAGGGTCCAAAGAGGGCGCCCATTATAGCGCCGAAGATGGGGCCGGTTCCCGCGATGTTCAGGAACTGGATCATGAAGACTTTCCAGGTCGGAAGGGGAATGTAATCTATTCCGTCCTGTTTAGTGTAAGCAGGTGTTTTTGCGTTGGGGTCGGGTCCGAGGACCTTTTCCACTACTCTGCCGTAAAGGATATAACCTATAACGAGGCAGACAATACTGATTAGGAGGGTATACATCAGATTTTGCTGATTTTCTTGACGGGATCGCAGGTAACGTCTACTCCGAGTTTCTTGAAGACCTTGCGGTCTACTTCGCTGAGAAGAACGGTACTGTGGACCTGACATCCTTTAAATTTAGGTAGTTGCTCGAGGGCCCTGCGGCAGCGCTCGTCTTCGACGCTGAGGATGCTCAGGGCAACCAGGACTTCGTCGGTGTGGAGACGCGGGTTGTGGCCGTGGAGATATTCGACCTTGGTTTTCTGGATAGGCTCGATCATAGACTGCGGGATGAGCTTGATGGAGTGGTCGATGCCGGCGAGGTGTTTCGAGGCGTTCAGGATAAGGGCCGCGCTGGGACCGAGCAGGCTGCTGGTTTCGGCCGTGATAAGGGTGCCGTCCTGCAGTTCGATTGCGGCGCTGGGCTTCTGACATTTGGCCTGCCGCTCGAGCGCGGCTACGGTACAGCGGCGATAGTCCGTATTGAGCCCGGCCTTCTGCATCAGGAGGAGGATCTTGTTGACTTCGTTCTCGCTGGCGTCTTTCTCGACTACATTGCAGAGGGCGGCATAATAACGGCGGATGATCTCGTTGAGACCGGCCTTACGGCAGACATCGTCGTTCTTTATACACCAGCCTATCATATTTACGCCCATATCTGTAGGCGACTTATAGGGCGATTCGCCGTAGATTCCTTCGAACAGAGCCCTGAGGACCGGGAATATCTCTATATCGCGGTTGTAGTTTACCGCTACTGCGCCGTAGGCGTCGAGATGGAACGGGTCGATCATATTGACATCGTTCAGATCCGCAGTTGCGGCTTCGTAGGCCAGGTTGATAGGGTGATTCAGAGGAATATTCCAGACCGGGAAGGTCTCGAACTTTGCGTATCCGGCCTTCACTCCCCTCTTGTTTTCCTGGTAGAGCTGGCTGAGGCAAACCGCCATCTTGCCGCTTCCGGGACCGGGAGCCGTAACTATCACGAGGGGCCTTGAGGTCTTGACATAGTCGTTCTTTCCGAAGCCTTCGTCTGAATCGATCAGGGCTACGTTGTTGGGATAGCCTTCGATAGTGTAATGGTAATAGACTTTGATTCCCTTCTTTTCGAGTCTCTTGCGGTAGGCTGCGGCGCTGGACTGACCGTTGCAGTGAGTTATAACTACGGAACTTACATAAAAGCCCCTGTTTTCGAATTCGGCCTTGAGACGCAGCACGTCCTCGTCGTAGGTAATTCCCAGATCTCCCCTGACCTTGTTCTTTTCGATGTCCAGGGCGCTGATGACGATGATTATCTCCGCCATCTCGGAGAGGTTGGTAAGCATCTGAAGCTTACTGTCCGGCTGGAATCCGGGAAGGACGCGGCTGGCGTGGAGGTCGTCGAAGAGTTTTCCGCCGAACTCCATATAGAGCTTGTCTCCGAACTGAGCTATACGATCCTTGATGTGTTCTGACTGTATCTTGAGATACTTGTCGTGGTCGAAACCTAACTGCATAGTCTGTTATTTGAAGCTGCTGCCGCCGACGAACTCTCTGAGGAGCGAGGTAGAAGGGATCTCGGCGTCTGATATTGCGATAAAATAGTGAATGAATTTAAGAAGTCTGTGGGCCTCGGAGTACTCCGGAGAGTTCTTGGAGACCGCTCTGAGGATACTGTCGGCGTGGTTACGAAGGACCGCGAACTCGACCAGGTACGAGGAGTTGAACATAACGTCCGCGTTTTCCTGATACGGGTAGATCCACTTTTCCTCGGCATCCAGGACGTTGGGCCACTGGCTGATAGTCTGGGTAGGGGTGAAGGAGCCGTTGTTGTAGTCGCGGATTATCCTTCGCAGAAGACGGTTGTCGCTGGTCGGGATACAGTTGTGATTATCCAGGCTGATACTTGTAAGGGTACTTATGAAGATGCGGAACTTGCTGGAGTCCTTAATCTTGTCTGTAAGGCGGGGATTCAGGGCGTGGATTCCTTCGATAAGAAGGACCGATCCTTCGCGCATCTTGAGTTTCTTACCGTTGTACTCCCTGAGGCCCGTCTTGAAATTGTAAGTAGGCACCTCAACTTCCTGTCCGTCAAGGAGTTTGAGAACGTCTTCCTGAAGGGCGTCGTGGTCTACTGTATCGAAATTGTCGAAGTCGTACTGGCCGTTGGGAAGGAGCGGAGTATCTACCCTGTTGACAAAATAGTCGTCTGTACTGAAGGAAATAGGCTGGAGTCCGCAGGCCTTGAGCTGGACGGAAAGTCTCTTACAGAAAGTAGTCTTTCCGGAGCTGCTGGGGCCGGTAATGAGAACTACGTTGACTTTATTCTCTCCGTAGTATCTGGCCTCTATTTCCTCGGCTATCTTGACTATTTTCTTCTCCTGAAGGGCTTCCGCGACCTGAATCAGCTCGCTGGCGCCGCCCTTGCGGATTTTGTGGTTCACGTCACCTACGTTGTTAAGCTTAGTGATGATGTTCCAACGCAGGGCCTCCGCGAAGATCTCGTAAGTCTTAGGCTGAGGGATAAAGGGAGTAAGTTCGGTAGGATTGTGACGGTCCGGAACTCTGATCAGTATACCGTCCTGGCAGGGCATCAGATCCCAGACTTTCAGGTATCCGGCGCTTGGGAGAAGACGGCCGTAGTAATAATCCGGGGAATCCCCGAGAAGGTAGTAGTCCGTATAGACCTCGGGGCTGGTATCCAGAAGCCTTACCTTATCTATGTAACCCAGTTCCCTGAAGAGTTTGATAGCTTCGCTTACCTGCACTTCCCTTCTGTGGAATTCCATATTCTCGTAGACTATCTCCCACATCCTGGCCTTGATCAGATCGATGTCTTCGGGGGTGATTCCCTCTTCGTCGTCTTTTTTCTTGATGTTGCAGTAAAAGCCTCCGGAAAGAGGGTGCTCGATATAGACCCTGCAGCCCTTGAACACTTCGTGGGCCGCTTTACAGAGAAGGAAGAAAAGGGAGCGCTGATATACACGCTGTCCGCTGGCTTCCGTTCCGTCTACATATTCGACGTCTCTATTGTTGTAGACTTTGAAATTGAGGCCCTGCGAGACATTGTTCACCTTTGCCGAAAGGATCTGATAGGGCTGCTCGAACTCGAATTCCGGAAGCATCTCGAGGAGGGTCGTCCCTTCCTGGAATTCTTTGTAGGTTTGGGTGTTTTTACAAAAAATACGGACCATAGCCTGAACTGGTTTACATATCTTTTTTCGAAAGCACAAAAATAAATAATTATCATTAAATTTGTGGTGTATGGTCAAGAAGATAATACTCATTTTTTCAACAATCGCCTTGCTCGCTTCCTGCGGCGGCGGTCCTGCTCAGAAACAGGAAGAACCTATTCCACCCATCGGTTTCCGCGTCAATAAGTACGAACATGACTCTACCAATGTAAAGAGCGGAGAGACCTTCCCCGGCCTTATGACCCGTCTCGGCCTTTCAAGGGCAGATGCCAATACTCTTTATTCCAGGAGAGACACTATGTTCAACGCCCAGAAGATGAGAGCTGGAGCCCGTGTAGACGCCTACTATACTCCCGGAGATTCCCTCCGTACCCTCGAGTATGTCGTCTATAACCACAGCAAGCTTAAGAAGACGGTCTTCAAGTGTACGGACTCCCTCTATATGTGGAATTACTACAGGCCTACTTCCATCGAAAAGAAATATGTAGATGTAACAATTCACTCCTCCCTCTGGGTAGATCTTCTCAAAGCCGGCCTTACCGAGGCCGCTACCGGCCAGATGGTCGATCTTCTTGCCAACGACATCTACGCCTGGACAGTCAACTTCTTCAGCCTTCGCGAAGGAGACCGCTTCCAGGTTATCTACAATCAGAAAGTAAGCGAAGGAGAATTCATCTCCCTTGAAGGTATAGAATGTGCGCGCTATAGCAGCGGTCCGGACGGCCTCTATGCCCTCAGGCTCAATCACGAAGGTCTTGGAAAGAATTATTTCGACGAAACCGGAAAGAACCTCCGCAAAGCCTTCCTCAAGGCCCCTCTTAAATACAACCGCGTCAGCAGTAAGTTCTCGCTCCACAGAAAACACCCCGTAACAGGAAAAGTCAGGCCGCATACCGGAGTAGACTTCGCAGCCCCCGCCGGGACTCCGGTCAGGGCCATCGGCGACGGCCGAGTCATCTCGGCCGGATGGACCACCACCGGAGGCGGTAACGTCATCAAGATCGAACACAACAGGACCTATACTACCGGTTACCTGCATCTCAAGGGCTTCGCCAAGGGAATCAAGGCCGGCGCCAGGGTCACCCAGGGCCAGATTATCGGCTACGTAGGAAATACCGGAGTCAGTACCGGCCCTCACCTCGATTTCAGGGTATGGAAAAACGGTACTCCCATCGATCCGCTTGCGATGAAATCCCCGCCTGCAGATCCTCTCCCCGCTAAGTACAAGCCCGAACTCGATTCGCTCGTCGTAGTCTATAAAGACATTTTCGAGAGCGGAAAACTCCCTTCGGTAGAGTAATCTTCTGATGGAAATAAGTCCCATCGCCTATTATCACTGTCCGCTTCCCCAGAAGTTCGGTCTGCCGCGGCAGGCTGGGCTGGCGGAAGAGCTCGAAGGACGTGTCGTCCTCGAGCCGGCCTTCCGCAGGCCCGAGGCTCTTCGCGGCCTGGACGGATTCGACTACATATGGCTGGTGTGGGAATTCAGCCTGAATGATCGGGGATCTTCGCTGACCGTCCGTCCTCCCCGCCTTGGGGGCAACGAGCGGGTAGGAGTCTTCGCCTCCCGCTCCCCTTTCAGGCCCAATCCGCTGGGGCTTTCGTCTGTTCGCATCAAGAGTATAGATTTCGAAAAGGGCGAGATTACAGTACTCGGAGCTGACCTCGCAGACGGAACTCCCATCTACGACATCAAGCCTTATGTAGCTTACTGCGACTCACACCCCGCAGCGCGAAGCGGGTTCGTAGACGGGAAGGAGTGGAAACGCCTTGAAGTACAGTTCGCTTCTGCCAAGCTGGAACAGCTCTTATCCGACTCTTTAGGCTCGGACTACAACGCCCTGCTGGAAGTACTCTCGGAAGATCCCCGGCCCCAATACCACGACAACCCCGAGAAGGAGTATGGTCTTTCCTTCGGAGGCCTAAATATCCGTTTTAAAGTAAGGGAGTCAGTTCTTACTGTAGAAGAAGTTAGCCAAGAAGCTCAAGGTCTTTTTTGAGCATCACCTTCTTATCCATCATTGATACTTTCTGGAAGAGGATGATGGTGTTGGCCCTGTTGAGGAAAACCTTGTCTTCGTGTTTTCCTTTTCTCCACCACTTATAGAAGCCTACTGGATCGGTTTCAAAAGGAATCCTTGCGACTATACCGGAACCGTATCCGGGATAATCGATGACCAGCTTTAGACCCATGAAACGCTTGTAGTACTCTGGATCTGCGCGGCGCAGCTTACTGACCAGAGGATTCAAGACTTCGATTTCGTCTACGTGGAGAGTTTTCTCTCTGATAATGAGTTTGTGGAGCCGGACGGGGTCGACGAAAACCCATACCCCGACTTTCATCGTTTTCTCCCCTTCTTCTGTCTCAAGAGTAAGCCAGTCCGAGGAGCGATATACTCTCTCGGGATCGAGGGGTGAATAAACGGCTTCATCCGGGGTAGCCTGTTGCGATTCGATACCGAATTGCTGCTCCAGAGAGGAAAGTTCCTCTGCGGTAGGCTCGGTCATAATTGCTGAAATAGGCTCCATTTCGATACTAACCGAGCAAAAGTATGAAAAAAACTTGAATATTAGTAACTTTGAAGCTAATGAATAGTGTTATAATCGATCTTAGCGGGGTATATTGTCACGAAGGCTTTACCTTTTTGCCATCAATTGACCTGAAGGAGCTGGAAGGAACTAACTGTTACTGTAGTCCGGAGGCTGCTGCTCAGCTGCAGCGTCGTCTTTCAGATATTCCCCTTTCTACGGCCTGCTGGATTGATACCGGAGACTATCATTACCTGTCATATTTCAGAGGCTCTCAGATCAGGGAGCCCTTCGAATTGATACTGCTGGACAATCATACAGACGATTTTGACGATTCAGAGTGTCTTTCCTGCGGAAACTGGGTTACAGCCCTTAAGCGCGACACTAACTGCGAGGTCAATTCGGGAGCCGATTCTTCCCTTCCGGTCTTTCTCAGCATCGACCTGGACGTTCTGCGTCCGGAGGATTTCCGCACCAACTGGGATCAGGGGACGATGACTTTCGAGGAATTGCTCGAGACAATACGCCGAATTTTCTTGACAAGGCGCGTTCTGGCAGTTGATATCTGCGGGGGAAAAACCGAGTCTAAAGGCGCAATGACTTGCGAGCTGGATTTGAACCTCACTCGCCGTATGCAGCTCCTTTCCCTTCTGAACACTCTGTAAGAACCCCGCCTTCGCAAAACGTGTGCATTTTTATGCAAATTGCGCATTCTCTTTTTTAATAATTGCATAACTTCGCGTTTGAACCAATAACCACTACAATGCACAAAAGAATTCTTTTTATTCTGGCTATAGCTTCGGCTGCTCTGCTTCTCAATTCTGCAGGATGTAAAAAGAACGATAATCCTACGCCTCCAACTCCCACCGGCAAACAGGCCGTTGATGAAGGCGGCAGCGGCGGACAGGCTTTTTCAGACAATCACTGCACTGACATAGGCCAGACCCCGGTAATTCTCGCATACTATACTGAGTGGAATACAGACAGAAAGCCCGATCTTTCCCTCATCACTCACCTCAACTACGCCCACGGCCGTTTCAAAAATCCCAAGACTGGCGACGGAGGTATAGTCTTCACCGGAACCAACAAGTTTCCCGAGACAAAGATCAAAGATGTAAAGAAAGAATACCCCCACGTCAAGATTATGATGATGGTAGGCGGCTGGGGAGCCCACGCAGACGGTTTCTCGATGATGGCAAAAGACGAGAAGAAGCGCGACGAATTCTGCCACTCCGTAAACGAACATATGAAGAAATACGGTTTCGACGGAATAGACATCGACTGGGAGTATCCTACAGTCAGCGCCGATAACGAGACAGGATCGGATAAGAACGATACCAAGAATTTCAACATCCTCCTGAAGCAGCTCCGCGACACCCTCGGAACCTCGAAGATCATTTCCTTCGCATCCTCTTCCAGCGCAAAATACGTAGACTGGCCTACCGCCATCAAGTACCTTGACTATGTCAACGTAATGACCTACGATATGGGCGCAGCCCCCAAAGGCCACAATTCTCCCCTGTTCAAGAGCAGCACCTTCGATTCGCGCAGCTGCGAGGAAAGCGTCGAGCTCCACAAAAAGGCCGGTATCCCTTACGAGCGTCAGGTTATGGGTATCCCCTTCTACGGCAAGGCAGAGAAGAATCCTGAGTCTGGAACTAAGATTTTCGACTACTCCGTAGGCTATAAAGAGATGGACGACATCCTGAACAAAGGCCTCTACAAGGGTAAGCCCCTCGCAAGACCCGTCCAGCGCCGCTGGGACAGCGCGGCCTGCGTTCCCTACCTCGTAGATGAGTCGGGAAAGAATGTCCTCTCATACGACGATCCCGAGTCTGTTACAGCAAAGGCCAATTTCGCGAAGAGCAAAGGTCTTCTTGGAGTAATGTTCTGGGAGTTCCGCTACGACGACAATAACTTCTCCCTTCAGAAGGCCCTGGATAAGGCGTATTACGGCAAAGAAACTGTGATTAAATAATTTTTTGCAGAATCCGAAAATAATACTACCTTTGCAATCCCAAACGATGGTGCTGTAGCTCAGATGGTAGAGCAAAGGACTGAAAATCCTTGTGTCGGCAGTTCGATTCTTCCCAGCACCACAAAAAACCCGCTGAATTCTCAGCGGGTTTTTC
>JAEESD010000025.1 GCA_016286145.1 Bacteroidales bacterium
TCTTCCTATGCTTGCCGAGGAATTCGAGAGAGTTGAGCTCGCAGGAAAGCATCTGGAGGGAGACCTTCACTCCCCTAAGATGGTGGACGTTCAGAACATCTACCACGCGATGGAGCCCAGAAACCTTCGCGCCGCCTACCGCTTCTACTGCGGAGGAGAAGATTTCGACAATGCCCATACCGCTGAGGCAGACACCGTAGCTACCTACGAGGTCCTCAAGGGCCAGCTGGACCGCTACCCGGATGTCCTGAAAAACGATGTCGAAAGCCTTTCCGCCTTTGTCGGGAAGAAATACGTAGACTTCGCCGGACACCTCATCTACAACGATCAGGGCGAAGAAGTAGTCAATTTCGGAAAACATAAGGGTAAAACTGCCCGCGAGGTCTACAAGACAGATCCCTCTTATTTTACCTGGATTCAGAACGGCAGCTTCACCCTCGACACTAAAAAGCAGTTCGAGCTCCTTAAAGAAAAATTTTGCCGCGAGAGGCTCGCAGCTAAATCTACTATGGGAGGAAGTTTGTTTTAAATCGAATCAAAAATCAGCGGCAGGATATCGTCTACGCTGTGGAACTTCCAGATCTTGTCCTTGCCGATCATAATCACGGACATTTTCTTTCCGGCTTTAGCCTGATACTGGGCCATAACCTGGCGGCAGGCGCCGCAGGGAGTGGCGGGAGTGGCGCAGATGCGCCCCATCACGCCACCGGTCAAGGCGATGCTCGTCATCGCCTTGTCTGGATAGGCGGCGCCGGCTGCAAACATAGCAGTACGCTCGGCGCAGAGACCTGAAGGGAACGCTGCATTTTCCTGATTGGCGCCTTTGACGATATCTCCGTTTTCGATACGGACTGCGGCGCCTACATTGAAGTGAGAATAAGGGGCATAAGAACCCTGCATCGCGGAGATTGCAGCCTGCGCAAGCTCCTTGTCTTCCTGGTTGAGTTCGTCTATTGATTTGTACTCCTGGAAGTCGATTTTGATCTCTTTCTCCGTCATATCAAGTGATTAGTAACCTCAAAGATAGATAATTCTTACAAGAAATCATAATTTGGACTATCTTTGCAGCGGTATGAAAATTTGTGTAGGTCTTTCAGGAGGCGTAGACTCAAGCGTAGCGGCTCTGCTTCTCAAGCAGCAGGGCTACGACGTCTTTGCGATGTTTATGCAGAACTGGCACGATACAGAAGGTACCCTCCACGGAGACTGCGAGTGGGAGGAAGACCGGTTTGTAGCCGAGCTCGTCGCCCGCAAACTGCGCATCCCCTTCTATTTTGTAGACCTCAGCAAACAGTACCGCCAGAGGGTCGTAGACTATATGTTCGCCGAATATGAGGCCGGCCGTACGCCTAATCCGGACGTCCTCTGCAACAGCGAGATAAAGTTCGACGCCTTCCTCGAAAAGGCCCGCTCGCTCGGCGCGACCCACGTAGCTACCGGTCACTACTGCCGTAAGCGCGAGAACCCGGACGGAACTTTCAGCCTCCTTGAAGGAGTAGACCCCGGAAAGGATCAGAGCTATTTCCTCTGCCAGCTTAATCAGGAGCAGCTGGGAGCCGCTATCTTCCCTATCGGCGATCTCTGCAAGAGCGAAGTCAGAAGGCTCGCCGCCGAGGCTGATCTCCCCTCAGCAGACAGAAAAGATTCCCAGGGCATATGCTTCGTCGGGAAAGTCGACCTGCCGGTATTTCTCCAGCAGAAACTGGCCAGCGTCGCAGGCGATGTCGTGGAGGTTTTTGATCAGTATTACCAGGATTCAGAGAAATATCAAAGAGATCGTGCTCTTTTGTCAAAGGCCAGAGCCATCGGCATCTCAGGTCTCTCCGAGCAGGAATTGACCGAACTTTCGATTCCTATCAGTTACGACGATATCCAGTTCGAGACAGAAACCTACCGCAGCGGTAAAAAGCACATAAAGAAGACTCGCTACAAAGCTAATCCTTGGGGCATTATCGCCGGAAAGCATGAAGGCGCGCAGTTCTTCACTCTTGGCCAGCGAAAGGGCCTCGCCATCGGCGGCCACATCGAACCACTTTTCGTAATTGCGACCGACGTCGCCTCGAACCGCGTCTATGTCGGCGAGGGCGAATCGCACAAGGGCTTGTATCGCAGCTGCGTGCGTTTCTCTCTTGACAAACTCCATTGGCTGCGTCCTGGAATCGGAATGGCAGACGGCGAAACTCGCCGTTTCCGCGTCCGTCTCCGCTATCGTCAGCCCCTTCAGACCGCAACCGCAATCGTTCGCGGCTCCAATCTGTTCGTCCTCTTCGACGAAGCTCAGCGCAGCGTCACTCCCGGCCAGTTCGCCGCCTTCTACGCCATGCCCGAAGAAGCCTCGAACCCCATCGACGCCGAGGCCCCCGAACTCATTCTCTCCGCCGTTATTGAATAGCGGTGCAGCAGTTTGCCTCTGGCGGACCTGTCCACCCCCGGATTATCATACGGGGGATTCCCCCCGAGCCCCCGCGGCCTTTTCTCCTTTCCGTATTTTCTGGCGAAAATACCCGGACCGGCCGGTCGGCTGATGCCGACGACGCTTCGCTTTATGGGGTTCACACGGGGCAACTGCTGACCGCAGTATTAGAGCGCCTTGGCGGCGCTGATGCCGGCGAGGAAGCCGGTGCAGAAGGCGGCCTGGAGGTTATAGCCTCCGGTATCGCAGTCCATATCCAGAACCTCGCCGCAAAAATACAGGCCGCTGACGAGGCGCGATTCGAGCGTTTTAGCTATAACGTCGTCCGTGCTGACTCCGCCGGCGGTAATGACGCAGCGCTCATAGCCTACGTAACCGGCGATATCGAACTTCCACTCTTTAAGCGCCTTAGCGATTGAAACAAGGTTAACCCAGACCTTCGTATCCGTACGGCCGCGCCTTTCGAGCGTCATCACCTCCGGATTGCAAGCCAGAAACGCCGGGATCAGGTCCCACGGCAGGAGCTTGCCCAGCAGGATGCGGCACTTCTCTTTTTCGTGGAGCCGGGCGCTGCGAGGGTCCTTATCCACCTCTTTCCACAGCTCTTTCACTCGGGTCGTTAGCTCGGTCAGCTCGACTCCGCTCTTAAGGTCCAGGACCACGGAGACGCGCGAACCGTTGACCAGCGATTTTACGGCCTTGCGGCTGATCTGGAACCCGACCGGGCCTTCGAGGCCGCCGTCCGTGAAATCGACATCGCCGAACTCCTCCTGCGCGACCGAACCCTCGACTATCAGCTGGACGCCGACATTCTTGAGCTGGATCCCGCAGAGTTTACTGCCCAGGTCCGCGAGCGGGGTGGCGCGGTCGATATGGCCCTTCAGCGCATCGCCCTGCTTGTAGCCCAGAGGCACGAGAGCGGTCAGCGAGGGGAAGGTAGGCGCGATCGTATGGCCAGTTTCCCCGGCCCATCTGAGGCCGTCTCCCGTGCTGCCGGTGGTCGGGTAGCTAAGGCCGCCCGTGGCTATGATCAGCTTCGAGCAGGTGTAGGCCCTGCCGTCGGCGCAGCTAAGCTTGAAGGTGCCGTCCGAGGCAGAAATCGAGCTGACTTCGGTCTCGGTCTCGATCTTCACGCCCTTCGAATGGCACAGGCGCACGAGTGTGTCCACTACGTCCGAGGCGTGGTGGGATTCGGGGTAAGCACGGTCGCCGCGCTCCACTACCGAGCTCATACCTACGGCCGAGAACAGGTCGATAAGGCCCTGAGGGGTGAGGTTGAAGAAGGAGGGTTTTACGAAGTTTGCCTTGCTGCGGATGTGGGAGCTGAACTCATTCCAGTCCTTGAGGTTGGTGAAGTTGCAGCGGCCCTTTCCCGTGATCATAATTTTGCGGGCAGGACGGGGCATTTTCTCCAGGACAGTTACCTGAGCGCTGTTGCCGGCTTTGATGAGAGTTTCAGCCGCGCCGTAGCCGGCCATCAGCCCTGATGCTCCTCCGCCTATGATTATGATATCCGATTTCATACGAAAAAAGGGAAAGCGATGTACATCGCACCGCTACAACCTCATACCCTTGCTGCCTTCCGACCCTGGGGGAGTTTTGAGGGAGCTGGTCGTGTACGACTTTCCCCGCCGCAAATATACAACTTTTTATTAAATTTGCGTGTATGAAAGAGTTTAAGCACAAAGAAGGGGTCTACGTTCCAAACATCGGAATCGAGTACCCTACTGACGACGCCTCGAAGAGGTTGGTGGAAGTTAAAGTTGAAGACTCATCTCAGGGTCGCTGGCAGTTTGACGAAACATTTCCTTATATAGACAATAGTTTCTCCTACAAGTTCAATCGCATCCTCAATGCTGCGTTCCAGAGTACTATAGTAGCATTGTACCACCGAATCTGTCTGGGTCTCAGGATCGAGGGACGCGATGTTCTCCGTAGATACAAGAAGGAACTAAAGGGCGGTGCGCTTACCGTATGTAACCACGTCTGGCGCGAAGATGCAGTGATGGTCTATCACGCCGTCAGGAGGTACTATACGATGCATATGCCCGTCTTTGCGAAGCATCTCAACAATCCAGGTTTCTACTGGATGCTGCGCTTTATGGGAGGCGTACCTGTCCCGGAGAGTCTTGCCGGAATGAGGGGCTTCAACGCCGCTTTCGACAGTTTCCACTCAAAAGGCGACTGGATCCACGTCTTCCCCGAGGCCGTCCGCTGGGACTGCTACTCCTTCATCCGCCCCTTCCACAAAGGAACTTTCACGATGGCCTATAAATACGGTTGCCCGGTAGTTCCTTGCGTGATTACCTACAGGGAGAGAAAGGGTATTTTCCGTCTTACAGGAAAGAAACAGATTCCTCTGTTTACAATTAGGATTCTTGAGCCTGTCTTCCCGAACAAAGAACTGAACAGGAAAGATGCCATCCTTGATATGGTAACCAGGGCCCACGAAGAAATGAAAAAGGCCGCAGGTATCATCGATAACCCGTGGCCTTCAATCTACGAGGATTAAGCGTTACTTCTTCATAACAGGCTTCTCAGGAAGCTTTGTTGTGACGAATTTGTCGATAAGCTGCTCGTACTCCTCAGGAGAGATCATATGTGAGGTGCCGTTGATAAGGGCGCCCATTTCGACCTGTACCTTGTTGACGTGTACGTTTCCTTCGATTGCAGCCTTTGCTTTGAGGGTGAGAAGGTCCTTGACATAGATGTCGCCCTTCATCTTGCCCCAGAAATCGAGGTTCTGGCAAGCGAGACCGCCGTTGATCTGGGCCTGAGGGCCTACGACTACCTTACCCTTTGAGAATACTTTACCCTCGACCTTACCGTCGATACGGATGTCGCAGTCAGAGGAGATCTCTCCCTTAATGATAGTGCCGATGCTGATACGGCTTACGTCGTTGACGCTTACCTCGGGCTCAACGGCCTTTTTTACTTTCTGAAGATCCATGTTGATACTATTTTCGGTTAATAATTAAATATTCTAGACTATGCCTTTACCATGACAGTTCTTGTACTTCTTTCCGCTTCCGCAAGGGCAAGGGTCGTTGCGTCCGACCTTCTGCTCTGCTTTTATAGGAGTATTGGCTTTTTGTTCGCCGTTTGTAACCAGGTCTGAGTGACGGGCCTGCATGCGGGACATGTCGGGCTTAGTCTGGACAGCGCGCTTGGGCTGCTCGTCATTCAGAGGTATGAAGGCTCTGAGAAGGAACGAAAGGACGTCCTGGTTCAGAGACTCGAGCATCGCGGCGAAGAGGTTGTAGCTCTCGAGTTTGTAGACCACCTTAGGATCTTTCTGCTCGTAGGAAGCATTCTGGACGCTCTGTTTGAGGTCGTCCATCTCGCGGAGGTGGTTCTTCCAGTGATCGTCGATCTGGAAGAGGATTATATTGCGGCTGAGGGTCTTTGCGACCTCGCGGCCTTCGGAGTTGTAGGCTTTCTCGAGATTTACTGAGAGAGTCATCACCTTACGGCCGTCGCTCACAGGGATAGCTATGTTCTGATACATGGTTCCCTGCTTTTCGTAGACCATCTTGATGATCGGGCGGAGTTTCTCAACCATTACGTCCATACGGCGCCTGTAACATTCGTCCATATGCTGGCAGAGGGCCTTTACGATAGCGTCTTTACGGGAATGGTTGTAGAAATCTTCGTCGAAGCCGGGATCTATCGAGAGGCGGGCCATTACGGTCTCCTCGAAATCCTGGAAGCTGTAGCCATCACAGGAATCTACGATAATGGAAGCCGTATCAACCATCATATTCTGGAGGTCGATCTCGATCTTGTCTCCCTTGATAGCATTGCGCCTGCGGGAATAGATCGCCTCTCTCTGATAGTTCATTACGTCGTCGTACTCGATGAGGTTCTTACGAACGCCGAAGTTGTTTTCCTCGACCTTCTTCTGAGCATTTTCGATAGCCTTTGAGAGCATCGGGCTTTCGAGAGCCTCGTTTTCCTGCATGCCGAGTTTATCGACTACGGAAGCGATACGCTCGGAACCGAACAGACGCATCAGCTTGTCTTCCAGCGAGATGTAGAAGATGGAGGAACCGGGGTCTCCCTGACGGCCGCTTCGGCCTCGGAGCTGACGGTCTACTCGACGTGAATCGTGTCTCTCGGTACCGATGATAGCAAGACCTCCGGCCGCCTTAACCTCGGGCGAGAGCTTGATATCGGTACCACGACCGGCCATATTGGTCGCGATCGTAACGGTAGAGCTCTGACCGGCCTGGGCTACGATTTCAGCCTCACGGGCGTGTTCCTTAGCATTCAGGACGTTGTGGCGGATGCCGCGCATCTTGAGCATGCGGCTGAGGAGCTCGGAAGTCTCCACATCGGTCGTACCGACCAGAACCGGACGTCCGGCATTGGAGAGTTCGACTATCTTATCGATGACGGCGGCGTATTTCGCCTTCTTAGTCTTATAGATCTGGTCTTCCATATCGTTCCTGAGAACGGGACGATTGGTAGGGATGACCATCACATCCAGTTTATAAATGCTCCAGAACTCACCCGCTTCCGTCTCGGCAGTACCGGTCATACCGGCAAGTTTGTGGTACATACGGAAGTAGTTCTGGAGAGTAATTGTCGCGAAGGTCTGGGTCGCGGCCTCGACCTTTACGTTTTCCTTAGCCTCAACAGCCTGATGCAGACCGTCTGACCAGCGGCGGCCTTCCATGATACGGCCGGTAGACTCGTCGACGATCTTTACTTTCTTTACTCCGCCTTCGTCGATAACTACGTAGTCTACGTCTTTTTCGAACATAGCATAGGCCTTGAGGAGCTGGCTTACGGTGTGGACACGCTCGCTCTTGAGGGAGAAGTCTTCCATCAGGGCGTCTTTCTGGGCCTGTTTTTCAGCAAGAGAAAGATCGGAATGTTCGATCTCGGCGGTCCTGGTTCCTACATCGGGAAGGACGAAGAAAGACTCGTCTCCGACGCTCTGGGCAAGGAGTTCCTGGCCTTTATCTGTAAGGTTGATGGAGTGAATGACTTCGTTGATGACGAAATAGAGAGGATCGGTAACTACCGGCATCTCCTTTTCGTTGTCCTGCATGTAGTAGTTCTCGGACTTCTGCATCACGACCTTTACTCCGGGCTCGCTCAGGTACTTGATAAGAGGCTGGTACTTCGGGAGACCTTTATAGGCCCTGAGGAGGAGCTTTCCTCCCTCGGCTTCGTCTCCTTCGGCCATCTTTTTCTTAGCCTCGTTGAGGACCTGGTTTACGAGAGCCCTCTGAGCCGTATAGAGTTTCTCTACGTAGGGCCTGAACTCCATATACTGCTCGTCGTCCTGAGATTTAGCTACAGGACCGGATATGATAAGAGGGGTACGGGCATCGTCGATAAGGACGGAGTCGACCTCATCCACGATTGCGAAGTGATGCTTTCTCTGAACGAGATCGTCTTCGCTGGTCGCCATATTGTCGCGGAGGTAGTCGAAACCGAATTCGTTGTTTGTACCGAAGGTAATATCGCAGTCGTAGGCGCGCTTACGCTCCTTTGTATTAGGCTGATGCTTGTCTATACAGTCTACGGTAAGGCCGTGGAACATATACAGAGGTCCCATCCACTCGGAGTCACGCTTTGACAGGTAGTCGTTTACGGTAACCATATGGACACCCTTTCCGGCGAGAGCATTGAGGAACACGGGGAGAGTAGCGACGAGGGTCTTACCCTCACCGGTTGCCATCTCGGCTATCTTACCCTGATGGAGGGCGATACCGCCGACAAGCTGGACATCGTAGTGGACCATATCCCACTTAAGGTCGTTTCCACCGGCCATCCAGTGATTGCGGTAAATGGCCTTGTCTCCTTCGATAGTAAGGAAATCCTTATTCTGAGCCGCGAACTCGCGGTCTGCTTCCGAAGCGGTGACTGTAATAGTATCGTTCTGAGCGAAACGACGGGCCGTACTCTTTACGATAGCGAAGGCCTCAGGGAGTATTTCATTAAGGCCCTTCTCGATAGCTTCATCTTCTTCCTTTACGAGTTTGTCGCTTTCTTCTGCGAGCTTTACCTTCTCCGCGATAGGAATATCTTCGTCCAGTTTAGCGCGGATCTCGGCTATTCTCGTCTCGAAAGGAGCCTCGACCTCGCGCATCTTCTGGATAAGAGCTGCCGAGCGGCCTCGGAGTTCATCGTTCGAGAGGGTATCTATAGTTTTATACGCTTCGAGGACCTTGTCGAGAATAGGCTTTATAGCCTTGTAATCGCGGTCGGCCTTCGAACCGAAGAGTTTCTTTATAACGTCTGCTAATGCCATCTATGGTTATTCTTTAAATAAGCCGTCAAATATAGTCAATATTGGAGACTTCACCAAAAAACAATAACTTTGTAGGGATATGGGAATGGTTAACCGAAGACGTATAGCCGGCAATACCCTGCTGCTTTACCTGAGGATGGGACTGATAATGATTATCAGCCTCTACGCCTCAAGGGTAGTGTTGGACGTCCTCGGAGAAACGGACTTCGGTCTGTACAACGTCATCGGCGGAATAGTCGTGACCTTCGCTTTCCTAAACAGCGTGATGAACGCCGCCTGTAACCGCTACTACTCTATCGAGCTCGGCCGCGGAGACTATCAGGCTCTCCACAAAGTCTTCGGAGTGAACATAATCATCTTCGCCGTAATCGCGCTCATTATCCTCGTCCTTTCCGAAACGGTAGGTCTCTGGATACTCGAGCGGAAGATGAACATCCCCTCAGACAGAATGAACGCGGCCCGCTGGGTCTACCAGCTCAGCATCTTCTCCTTCCTTGCCGGAGTTCTCGCGATACCCTTCAAGGCCATCATTACCGCCAAGGAAAAGATGAAGGTCTACGCCTACTGCAGCATAGTCGAGGCGGTACTTAAACTGGGCGCCGTCTTCCTGCTGGCCGTCTCTCCCATCGACAAACTTATCTTCTACGCCGCCCTGATGCTTCTGGTCAGCGTCCTTACCAACGCCTTCTACCCCTTCTACTGCTACCGCTTCTACGAAGAGTGTCGCGGCCGGGCGGAGTGGAACCGCGAGCTCGGGCGGGAGATAATAGGATTCAACGGCTGGGGCGTGATCGGTTCCATGGCCACCATCGGCCGCAACCAGGGCATCAACATCCTGCTGAATATGTTCTACGGCCCGGCGGTCAATGCCGCAAGAGGCGTAGCCAACATAGTATATTTCAACATCTACCAGTTCGTACAGAACTACGTAATCGCCGTAAATCCTCAGGTCGTCAAGGCCTATGCGGCCGGCGAGCGCGAGGATATGATGAAACTGGTCTTCCAGACTTCGAAACTCGCATACTTCCTGCTCTTCGTAGTGGTCCTGCCCCTGATCCTCGAAGTAAACCAGGTACTCGACCTCTGGCTGGTAGAAGTCCCTGCCCACGCCGCAGCCTTTACTATTTACCTTCTCGCTGCGGCTCTGGTAGACAGCATGCACCATCCTCTTTACTATGCGGTACAGGCTACCGGAAAGGTGAAGTGGTACAATATCCTGGTTGGAAGCAGCCAGCTGATGGTCCTGATACTCTCTTACGTTATTCTGAAACTCGCTAAAGTAGAGCCGGAACTTATCTTCCAGCTGGTGCTGATCTTCTCGGTAATCGCTCAGATACTGCGTATCATAATCGCCGGGAAATACGTACAGATGAATATAGGCCAGTACCTTTTGAAGGTACTTCTGCCAGTTGTTCTGGTAAGTCTTGTTTCGCCCGTCCTGCCCTGGCTGGTAGTGCGCTCGATGGAGCCCAGCCTCGGACGTCTGTTCATTACGGTAGGAGTCAGTATAGCAGTAGTCGGGGTGGCGGTCCTGCTCATTGGACTGGACCGCGAGGAGCGTCGCAACCTTATGATTTTCATAAAAGGCAATGGAAGAGAACAGGTATAATCCCGAAGGCTCTGCACTTCGCAACCACCAGCTCAGGCTGCTCAGACTGCTGATCGAATTCGACCGGCTGTGCGAGGATAACGGCATCAGGTGGTGGCTGGACAGCGGGAGCCTGCTTGGCGCGGTGCGCCACGGCGGGTTCATCCCCTGGGACGACGACCTGGACGTCTGCATACTCAGCGAAGACTACCCGAAAATACGCCGGATTCTGAGCGAGAAGGCCGAAGCGCCCTTCGCTTTCTATGCCCCCTTCCGGACTAAGGGATACACCCGGCTATGGCCCCGGTTCGTAGACGAGAGTTCCAAGATTGTCAGGCGCGATCCCGCGAGCGGCAAGCCGATGGAGGACGTGCTCTGGATGGACGTCCTCATCGTACGGCCGCTCGGGAAAACGGCGAAAAAGCTGGTCGAGCCTCTGTATGGGCGCTGCATGCGCCGAATCTGCGGGATGATAGACGACGGCCCTGCGAAAAAGGTCCTGGCCTACATACTCTGTCCCTTTGCGATTCTCGCCGCTGGGATAGCCGCGCTTACCGGCCGCCTTCTTCATCGTAATCATCTGATGCACAATTTCGGGCTGCCGTTTATGAGCGTCCGTAAGCCCCAGGACATTTTCCCCCTTCAGAAGATCGAATTCGAGGGGCGCCTCTTCCCTGCTCCCGCAGACCCTGACAAATACCTCACCAGGATATTTGGCGATTATATGACTCTCCCTCCGGAGAAAGACCGCGTGAACCACGAAATAATATTCCCCGAGTGATGAAGTTCCTTAAATATCTCGCCCAGTATCTCGTTTTTCCCTTCTCGTTCCTAGTGCCGAGAAGCAGGAAGAAGATTGCCTTCGGCAGTTTCAGGGGCGGTTTCGACGGCAACGCTAAATACCTCTTTATAGAGATGAGCGCCGCCGGAGATAGGGATGTAGTCTGGCTTTCCCAGAGCCGGAAGACAGTAGAACTCATAAGGAGTCTCGGACTCAGGGCGGAGTCTGTTTTCAGCCTCAAAGGTGCGTGGAGAGCCCTTCGCTCAAAATACTGGCTGATCAACGCCTACACTTCCGACATACTATGGGCTTTCAGCGGAGGCGCTACAGTCCTCAATCTCTGGCACGGAGTAGGAATCAAGAGGGCGGAATACAATGTCAAGGCCGGTCCTCTATACGACCGCTATATCAGAAAGACCTTCAAGGAGGCTTTCTATCATCCTGAAGCCTACAGAAAGCCGGATTACCTTATTACCGCTTCCGATTTCCAGACAGAATTCTTTATGAAGACTTTCCGGATTCCGAAGAGCAGCTGTATTCAATGCGCTTATCCCAGAAGCAGAATCCTTGTCTGCAGCGAAAAAGAGCGCGAGGCCCATATAAAGGCCTATGAGCCGGAGTCTACTTCCCACCTTATCGAGAAGATCAAGAGCTACTCCCAGACCTGGATCTATATGCCTACCTGGAGAGATTCCCAGAGGGATATCTTTGCCCAGAATATGGACCTTGGAAGGCTCAACGAAGCCCTCGCGAAGAAAAACGCCCTGCTTCTTCTGAAGCCCCATCCGAACACTATAGTAGGAGATCTCGGAGCTTATCCCAACATAATGTTGATGGATTCTTCTGCCGACGTATATCCCATTCTCCCTTATACCGATGTCCTCGTAACAGACTATTCATCAGTACTTTACGACTATCTGCTGATGGACGGTAAAAAGGTAGTCCTGTATCTCTACGATGCCGCGCAGTACGTACGCGACCGCGATTTCGCCTATCCGTTCGACGAAAATGTCACCGGACAGAAAGCCTACGATTTCGAGCAGCTGCTCTCAGCTATTATAGAAGGCCCTCAGCCAGTCGATCCCGAGCAGCGAAAGTCTCTCATCCTTAAATTCTGGGGCCCCAAACCTGTCGATTATGATTTCAGTAATTATCTGCACCTATAACCGGGAGCGCTACATACAGAAGGCTATCGAGAGAGTCTGCAAGACCGACTACAAAGACTATGAAGTCATCGTAGTCGACAATAATAGTACAGACAAGACCGCCGATATCCTGAAGGCCTTCACCGCCTCTCATCCCGAGCTGCCGATACGCTGTTTCGTTGAGACTAAGCAGGGCCTGTCGAATGCCCGCAACCGCGGAATGCAGGAGGCTAAGGGCGATGTGTTCGTTTTTCTAGATGACGACTCTCTGGTCGAGTACGATTACCTGCGGACTCTCGGAGAGTATCTGGCCCTCAACCCCCAGGCCGACGCGTTCGGCGGGAAGATTGAGCCGCTGTTCGATGAATGCCCGCGCCCCAGGTGGCTGTGCCGCTGGAGTATGGGCTGGGTATCGGCGCTGGATATGGGCGAGGTTGTACGCGAATTCGAAGGCAAGGCCTTCCCTATTGGGGCGAATATGGGAATTCGCAGGGCTGCAGCCGAGAAGGCGGGGCCGTTCAACCCTGACCTTGGGCGAAAGGGCGGCAATATGGACGCGGGCGAAGAGAAGGATATGTTCAGGCGTATCCGCGCGGCGGGCGGTACGATATGGTACTTCCCCGGCCTAAAGGTCCAGCACGTCATCCCCTCAAAGCGCACGACGCTCGAGTACGTAGACCGCTTCGCAGAGGGCGTTGGCATCAGCGAGCGCGTTAGGACAAAGGCAGACGGGACCTATCCGAAGCGAATCGCTGCAGAGCTGGTAAAATGGTGTGGGACGCTGGTTCTTTTCGGGTGGTACCTTATAACTTTCCGCCCAGTCGTTGGATCCACTCTGGTCCGATTCCGCGCTCGTGTATCGCGTAAGCTGCTATCATCAGAGCGATAAGCAGGTACATCAGCGCCAGGAAGGCGGCATTCACCTTATATCCTTTGTAGATCGAATCCGGACGGAATTCGAAGACTATTTCGTGGGAGCCGGCGGGGATGTTCAGGGCGCGCAGAGCGTAGTCCGCCCTGAAATGGGAGGCCGGCTGGCCGTCGATGTAGGCCTTCCACCCGTAGGGGTAATAGATTTCCGAGAAAACAGCAGTCTTTTCAGAGTCGAGCGAGGCTTTGTAGCTCAGGCGGTCGGGAGCGTAAGAGGTCAGCTCGATAGTTCCTGCGCCGGAAGTCGAAGGAAGTACATAATCTGCGAATTTCGCGTCTGTAACAGCCTGCGTCCGGAGATCGAGCCTGTTCAAGGCGTCGCTTTCTTCGCGCGGGCTACCCGCTACGGTCATTTCGTCCACAAACCAGGCGTTGCCGAGGCGGCCGGGGTTCAGGACCGGAACGGCCTTACCGTCTTTTTCCTGGATTAGGTACTTCGTGTTGAGCATATTGATTACGCTCATATTGCCCTTGGACAGGTGATAGTCTATAAGGTCCTGATAGCGACGCAGCTTAGCGGCGTGGTAGCCTCCGATCGAATGAAGATAATATGAGGTCCTTGACTCGTTGAAGGTATTGGTCGTAAGATTCATCACCCTAAAATATTCGGGGTCTTTGAGAAGGATCTCTTCGTAGTCTGTCTTACGGAAATATGCGTCGTTCTCTTTCTTGCTGACCCAGTCCCTATCGCCAAAATAGCGCTTGTCTACCGGCCACATATCGGCCAGAACGAGGACGCCGAGTATAGCGGCGAACGCCCCGAATTTCAGTTTCTTAAGGGAGAATAGCAGTACCAGTCCGGCCGAAAGGGCGATAAAGGCGGCGGAGCGCCACGCATCGCCTACGAGCATCGAAGCACGCTCGTCCTGCAGGGCGCTGATGAACCACTGCGGCATTCCCGCCAGGGTCCGGGCATCGTACGAACTCGAGAAGCTGAAGAGCGAACGACCAAACAGCGCGATCAGAAGGCAGATACCTCCAGTCACGGCGGCTGAGATAATTATGGACTTTTTCAGTTTAGGAAGCTCGATTTTTCCCTTGATTATCTCTTCCAGCGCCAGGAAGCCCAGCAGCGGCATCGCCACCTCCGCTACTACCAGTATAGACGAGACCGTTCGGAACTTGTTGTACATAGGGAAATGGTAGTAGAACAGTTCCGTAAGCCCCATCAAATTGTGTCCCCACGAAAGGAGTATCGAGAACAGCGTCGCTGCCAGAAGGGCCCACTTATACGGCCCTTTCACTATAAGGCAGCCCAGCAGGAAGAGGAAGCACACTATAGCCCCCACATAGACCGGGCCTGCCGTAAAGGGCTGCTCGCCCCAGTAGGTCGGCAGGCCGGAGGTAAGGCTGCGGGCGTTTGAAGCGGATACGCCCTGCTTAACAAGAGTCTTGTACATCTTCGAATCCCTGCCTACGTCCGAGCTCGAAGCCCCGCCCATATAACCGGGTATCATAAGGGTCAGCGTCTCGTCTATTCCATAGCTCCACGTCGTAGCATAGTCGATATCCAGGCCCTTGCCGGCAGGATCATCGGCCTCGCTGCGGATGTCGGAATGGCCTCCGCGGACCGTCTCCTTGACATACTCCGAATTCGCCTTCATAATGCTGTAGCCTGTTCCGACTCCTATGCCGATCGAGAAGGCGAAGACGCAGAGCGATATTAGAAGGTCTTTGATGCGTTTTTCCTTGATATGGATAACTATTTCCGCAATCCCGAACAGGCCCATCATCATAAACAGATAATAGGACATCTGCGGGTGCTTCATCATTCCGATAGAGCTATAGAGCATCACCAGGGCTATTCCCCAGCCGTATTTCTTTCGGAAGATCAGATAGAAACCTCCTATCACAGGGGCCATCATTCCGAGGGTTAACGCCTTAGTCTCGTGTCCAGCAGGGATGATAAGGAAGAAATACGAGGACATCGAAACCGCGATGGAGCCTATTATACTCAGCCATTTATTGATCCCGAAGGCTCTCATCATAATGAAAAAGCCCAGGAAATAGCCCAGGAGGAGCGCCAGGATAGAGTCTGTAAAGAGTGTAGTGAGTTTTCTAAAGAGCCTGTCTACCGCCCAGACCGCCCTTACTGCGGCGTTTGAGGGATGTTTTACGGTAATCTGATAGCCAGGCATACCGCCGAACATAGAGTTGGTCCAGTTTGCAGGGGTCTGCGCTGTAGCATTGTATTCCTTCAGTTCGTGGGCCATACCCTTCCACTGGAGGTTGTCACTCTGACTCAGGACCTTACCCTGAACAGAGGGCCAGCAATAGACAAAAGTCAGGGCCAGAAACACCAGGGCTGCTACCAGGTAGGCGGCGTATTTTTTGAAAAACTCTTTCATTTATTTATCTTTGCACTGTCATCAGCGGGATTAGCACATCGGTAGTGCATCAGCTTCCCAAGCTGAGGAGGCGGGTCCGACTCCCGTATCCCGCTCTTCCCTATTTCTTAACTCTCAGATCAAGCCCAGCGAATATCGTATCGGGGGCAAGGTCTACTACTGCCCTCTCTTCGCCGGCCATACAGAAGCCGCAGCGGTCGCAGATTCCGAATATTTCTCCGGGGCAGGTCGCGGTCTTAGTTCCGTCTGTGTGGATGTAGTTGGTCATCCAGCATACCTTCCTGAATTTCAGGTCTCTCATATGTCTGAGACCTGTTTTGGTATTCATTATAGGATAGCCCTTCTTCTTGTACTCTATTATCTTATCGATAATCTCCTGCCTCTTTTCCCAGGGCAGCGCGAGGGCCTCCGAGCCGGGGAAAGGGGTGTGGAAGTTAAGAGCTATCTTATCTATATAAGGGTTGGATTTCGCATACTCGATCGCGGCCTCGACTCCGTCTGCATTCAGGACGTTTATTGCCATATTTACGCTTACGGCAGGATGTCCGCTCTCGGCTATATTCTTTTCCAGCCTTTCGAAGGTACCTTTTCCGCGGATGCGGTCGTGGACCTCGCCGGCCCCGTCCATCGACACCCAGATGCTGTCTGCGTGTGAGCCGGCAAAGGGTTTCTGGCCGTTTGTGGTGATAGTACAGCTGAAGAAGCCTAGTTCGTGGGCAAGATCGCAAAGATCGTCGATAGTCTTATCTCCGTCTGTCCAGAGGGTAGGCTCACCGCCTTCGAAGTCGATGAAACGCGAGCCTAGCGAATAACAGTATTTCAGTTCTTCGCGTATCTGTTCGTAGGTCTTTGTCAGGGGGTCTTTATGGTTGTAGACTGTACAGTGTTTGCAGCTGAGGTTACATTTATCGGAAACGAAAACTACGCTCTGGAGCGGAGCCTTTCTACCGAAGAATTTTGCCCTGAACCACCACCAGCCCAGGTAAGTAATCTGACCTAAAGTCATAGAACAATCATTAGGATTATTGCGACCAGTCCAAGCATCAGGCAGAAGCCGCTGAGAAGGTTTCTGGCGCAGAACCAACGGGCGAGGAACCAGTCTATGTGGGCCTCGCGGATCTTATCCCAGCCGGGCATGGGGCCGAGCCATTTCGCAGGCTTTTCGATTTCCATCATCTCACCCCTGCTGAAGAGCACGAGCGAGCGGAAAAGCCAGATACCACGAGGGAGAACCAGTAATACCGCCAAATACGCCGGATGAGTATACCCCAGCACAACTGCAAGTACTACCAGCGCGAATGGGACAAAGATGAAGATGGCCGAGAAGATCAGACAGACGGTTTTGTTGCCGAGCAGCCTGGCGAAGGTCATCTTGTTGCTGGCTTCGTCTCCCTTGAGGTCGATGAAACTGTGTGTAAACAGGATATTGAGGACCAGAAGGCCCACGGGGATGCTGATCAGGACTATGTTCATATCCACCTTGCCGCAGCAGGCATAGTACATACCTACCATCAGCAGAGGTCCGAAAATCAATCCGATGATCAGCTCACCCACTCCCCTGTAGGCCAGCTTGAGCGGCGGGCCTGAGTAGAAATAGCCGAGAAAAGCGCAGGCAGCTACGATAGCGAGAATCCACCAGGCTCCCTGAGGACCGGTAAAACCGAGTTCCATCACCCTGTAGACGAAGATAAGCAGGCCGGCGGCGATTGCTGTCGCGCTGAACCTCGCTATAGCGTGGGCCGTGGTCTTAAGAGTCTCGGAGCCATCGGTAAGATAGGGATACTTGGCAGTCATTGCTCTGAATCCCTGGCGGATGACCCTGTCGCGGTCTCCCATCATATCTACCTTGTAATCGAAATAATCGTCGGCGAGATTCATCGCCAGATGTGCGCATTCGACACCGAGAAAGGCAAGGATGGCGATCCACCATACCGCCTG
>JAEESD010000154.1 GCA_016286145.1 Bacteroidales bacterium
CTTCAGGCCCGCCTTATGAGCCAGGCCCTCCGTAAACTTACTGCAAATATCAGTAAGACCGGAACCTGCTGTATCTTCATCAACCAGCTCCGCGAGAAGATAGGTATCATGTTCGGAAATCCCGAAACAACTACCGGAGGAAACGCCCTTAAGTTCTATGCCTCGGTCCGTCTGGATGTCCGCAGGGTTACCCAGCTCAAAGACGGCGACGAAGCTACCGGAAACCGTACCCGCGTAAAGGTCGTAAAGAACAAGATGGCCCCGCCTTTCAAGAAGGCCGAGTTCGACATCGTCTTCGGAGAAGGTATCTCCAAGACAGCCGAGATCCTCGACCTTGCAGTCGAGTTCGACATAGTCCATAAGAGCGGCAGCTGGTTCAGCTACAACGGCGAGAAACTCGCCCAGGGACTCGCTGCAGCAAAACAGCTCCTCAAGGACAACCCCGAACTCTGCGAAGAAATCGAAGCGAAGGTTCGCGAAGCAATCAAATCAGTCAAAGACTAAATGCCGAAGAAAATCATCCTTACAGGCGACCGCCCGACCGGTCGCCTTCATATTGGCCACTACGTAGGCTCTCTGCGCCGCAGAGTCGAGCTCCAGAACAGCGGAGAATTCGATGAGATTTATATCATGATCGCAGACGCCCAGGCCCTTACAGACAACGCAGACAACCCCGAGAAGGTACGTCAGAATATTATAGAAGTCGCCCTGGATTATCTCTCCGCCGGAATCGATCCCGCCAAGAGCCACATCCTGATTCAGTCCCAGGTAGCCGAGCTTACCGAACTGACCTTCTATTATATGAATCTCGTTACCGTCCAGCGCCTCCAGCGCAATCCTACCGTAAAGCAGGAAATCCAGATGCGCGGATTCGGAGATTCAGACGAAAACGACAACAAAGCCGGAACTCCGGTCGGTTTCTTCTGCTACCCTATCAGCCAGGCTGCCGACATTACCGCCTTCCAGGCTACTACCGTCCCAGTAGGCGAAGATCAGGAGCCCATGATCGAGCAGACCCGCGAAATTGTCCGTAAGTTCAATTCGACCTACGGCCCCGCTCTTACCGAGCCCGAGATCCTTCTCCCGGACAATGCAGCCTGCCTGCGTCTTCCCGGAACAGACGGAAAGGCTAAGATGAGCAAGTCTCTCGGAAACTGCATCTACCTCTCCGACTCTGCAGACGAAGTTCGCACCAAGGTCCGCGGAATGTTTACCGACCCAGGACACCTCCAGGTAAGCGATCCCGGAAAGGTTGAAGGAAATACCGTATTTACCTATTTGGATGCCTTCTGTAAGCCCGAACACTTCGATAAGTTCGGAGCCTGCTTCGTTGGTAAGAAAGTCAGCTTCGAGTTCCACTCCCTGGACGAAGTGAAGGCTCAGTACCGCGCCGGCGGTCTGGGAGACGTCATGATCAAGAACTTCCTTACGGAGGTTTTGAACGACACCCTCGAGCCTATTCGCCAGCGCCGTAAGGCCCTCGAGCAGGACCTCCCCTACGTCTACGACGTCCTGAAGAAGGGTACCGAGGCTGCCTGCAAGAAAGCAGCCCAGACCCTCGCCGGCGTCAAGGCCGCAATGAAGATCAACTATTTCGACGAAGGCGTCCTCGAACAGCTAATCAAGGAGCAATCTGAGAAGTATTCGGGCTAATCGTTCCAGACAGACTCGAAAGTTTTCTGGTCGCGTGACCAGTGACTGAAGAATTCCCACATTTCGGCCGCTCCGGGCACATAATTGGAGTGGCCGAAGTTTTCTACTTCCACTATCCTGATAATCGGCCTGCCGTCTTTGAGTACATCACCGATTTCCATAGCATGGGGTTTGATGGTCTCGACGCGATGGCGGTTCTCCAAAGGGATTCCGAAAACAGGATACTGCCCAAAGTCAAGTGCCGCGGGTTTTTCCAGCCCGTTATATTCCATGTACAGAAGCCATGCATCCGTAAGCAGGCTGCCGTTGGGTTCGCCTATCTTATTGAAAGGCACGCCTTCGTCTGCGGAGCCGCCTATGCTGAAGTAAGGCATGGTTACATTGCCACTGAGGAATGCGGCCGCCTGTTCAAGGCCGGGCCTGTCCTGGAACGGGAAGCCGAGAGTCACCGTCTCATTGAACAGGCCTCCGGAATGTGCGCCCACGGCGGCGAAAAGGTAGGGCTTGCGTACGCCCAGCGCAGTAGCCGCAAAGCCTCCGGCCGACATGCCTTCCGCATAAACCCTGGACGGATCGATCTGGGGGTAACGTTTCATAATCTCGCGAATGGTCACCTCGATGCCGTCATCGTCCATATACGCGTAATCGGGCTTTCCCTGCCACTCCAATTCGGCCACGATGAAGCCTTCTTTTGCGGCCAGTTCGAGGAACCCGCTGCTCTCAGCCTGAGTTCGGGGGTCGTTATTGTGGCCATGAAGGAGCACTACCAGCGGGACGGATCGCTCCGCCGCGGTTTCTGCCTGAGCCGGGATATACTCATACCACAAATACTGGAGGACGGGCAGTTTGGAGCGCTTCTTTATCTGAGTCGCGCATATCTCGCGGCGTATGCCGAGCCTGTCGAACATGGGATAAGGCTCAAGTTCGTATTCGCCATACTGACCGAGCAAAGCGCCTGCGTAGTTGGTATGTCCAAGGTTACTGCTCCGGATATTGCGCGAGAGCAGGCTTTCCCAGGCGTCGGCAAAGATATCGCTGAGACTTTGATTTTTTGCCGTATTGACCACAACTTCGAGCAACGGTTCTTCCATGTTGGCATAGACTTTCTTCGTCTTACTGGGTTCGAGGAGTCTGGCTTTGTCTGCCGTGATATAAGCCTTCGCGACTTTAGCGGCATTTTTGCCCGCAATATACGCCGGGACCTTCGCCCCTCCCTTTCTCGCCGCAGCGCCGTCGATGCTGACGATTCCTGCTACCTCCCCCGCTATGGGAGCGATAACCTGATTAACGAAGGTGGCGCCTTTTCCAATACCAACGACTTTGAGGTTGACGAAGACCCGCATGATATTGAAGACCGTCTCATAGACATTATAATCTGCGACGGGATCGTATTTCTCACCATCTGCCGGATTGATCACAAAGATACTACCGGTGAGTTTTGACAGTTCCCCGTCCAGGCCAAGTTCAGCAACAAGTTCCGACGCCTGCTCAGCCGTAAGGGCGCCGTCCGGATAGATGAAGTACATCGGGAGAAGGAAAGGAAGCCGAGCCTCCGGATCCGTGTAATTCTGAGCCTTCATATCTGCAGCATGCACGAGCACATTGGATGGAAGACCAGGGAGAGATTTGAAAACAGTTCCGGCAAGCAAGTTATTGGATATGGATGCGGCCATAAACAATAATGCCGTAAAGAGGAGACGTTTGGGATACATGATCATTCTGCTTTTATATGCAAAGAAAGCTATTATTTACGGCATATTTTTATACCCTCGTATAATTCTTTGCTTTTTGGTTGTACGACTTCAACCATTGCCAAAAAATGGTTATTTTTACAATG
>JAEESD010000155.1 GCA_016286145.1 Bacteroidales bacterium
CAGATAGGGAATGTTCTCGACAGGCCTTCGCAGCTGCCTCTCGAGCAGTCGAGCGTGTGGCTCGGAATATACGCGCCGACTATCCGTTACCACGACGGCACCTTCTATATGATAACGACCAACGTAGGCAACGGAGGCAATTTTATGGTCACGGCGACCAACCCGGCCGGCCCCTGGAGCGAGCCGATCTGGCTTGAGCAGCAGGGCATCGACCCGTCGCTGTATTTCGAAGACGGGAAATGCTATATGGTCTCGAATCCCGACGCGACTATCACCCTCTGCGAGATCGACCCTGCTACCGGAGCGACCCTCAGCCCCGGGAAAGCGCTCTGGCGGGGCACGGGCGGCCGTTTCCCTGAGGGCCCGCATATCTACAAGCGCGACGGTTGGTACTACCTTCTGATTTCGGAGGGCGGGACCGAGCTTGCCCATAAACTTACGGTAGCCCGCAGCCGCAACATCTATGGCCCGTACGAGGCGAATCCCGCCAATCCTATATTTACTCACTGTTCGCTGGCCGGGCAGGACAGCAACATCCAGGGTACCGGCCATGCCGACTTTTTCCAGGCCTCCGATGGCTCGTGGTGGACGGTATTCCTGGCTTACAGGCGCTATGGCGGCGATTATCACCACCTCGGCCGTGAGACCTTCCTCGCCCCCGTGAGCTGGGAAAAAGGTTGGCCCGTGGTCAATGGCGGCAAGCCGGTCGCGGAGCGGATGAAGGTCCGGATGCCGGCCGTCCCGAAGACGCCTCAGCCCGCGCGCTTCCACGAAGACTTTTCCGCTATCGGCCCGCAGTGGATGCACATCCAGCACCCGATTGCCGATAATTACAGCGCCCGCGACGGAGTCCTTACACTGAAAGGCAACGGCGACGGCTTCGATTGGGGCGGATGGCACCCCACGGCCCTGCTGATGCGCCAGCAGGATCCCGACTGCCAGTTCGGCACAAACGTCAGGCTGATCGGCGAAGGGGAGGCCGGAATCGCGGTTTATCAGTCCCACGCCGGCCATATCGAGTTTTTCGTGCGCCGGGGAAAGACGCCGGAGGCCGTGGTCCGGGTCCGGCTCCATAGCCTGCTCCACGAAGAGGCGGTGGTCCCCCTCAAGACGGGCGAGGCCAGGCTGGACGTCCGAGCCTGGGGAGATCACTACGAGTTCCTGCTCGGCGGCCGGGAGATCGCGCGAGTCGACTCCAAACTCTTAAGCACTGAAATGGCTGGCGGCTTTACCGGAATAACAATCGGCCCGTACTGCCGAAGCGGCCGGGCCGATTTCGACGGATTTGATTATTCCGCCCTTAGTAATTAGTGTATTATTAGTTTAACGCATCATTTCGGCGAAGGTGGCGTCGAGGTCGTCGCGCGCCATCTTGCCGTCTATGCAGATGAAGGTGATTTCTTCGGGCTCGCAGGCAAGCATTACGAAACTCTCGACCGTTTGGTCGTCTCCGACGGTATAGATTCTTACGGTCTCTCCGGATTCCTTAGCCTCCATCAGCAGCTCGTATTTGGAAGATTCGACGAAGTTGTTGACGTCGCTGATGATGCTCTCGCGGATATCGGGATTGGCGGTTTCCAGAATGTACAGGCCCTTAAGAGACTTGATAATCGGAGTCAGGTTGACGCTATCTTTTTCAACTTCAATGTCGGGTATGCTTCCGATTATCTTGAACATAGCGGAAGAGATGAAGACTGCGCTTACATTTTCGCGGTCTGAATATTTTTGATAGATGCTCCTGCCGTTCTGGGCGAACATTGCGACCGACGCTATCATCAGGGCCGCAACCATTAATATCTTTTTCATTATTTGTTGATTTTTTTGAGGATTTCCGCCGGTTTCTCAGCGGTTGTGCGGGCTTCCGAGGCGAGCTCCAGCCCTGTGTTCATTTTATTTGAGATCTGCCTGAAGGTTTTCTGTACTTCGGCATAGGCAAGGTAAGGATCGTCGAAGGTGTCCTGGAGAGGACGCTGGCGCGAAACGCCCACTGCGATGACCGCCGCCAGCGCGGCTGCAAAAGCGAAACCATAGAATGCGCGGGCCGGCAGCCGCTTCTCTGCGGGCTGTTTTTCGGCGAGTGTTTCGCTGGCGAGGATTGCGGCTTTGATGCTGCTGTCAAGATCCGCCGGCACCTTTGCCTGGCTGGTCTCGGCGGCCTTCTCAAGGGCCTCCCAATCCATATTTTCTATGTCTTTTATCTTTTTCATACCTTCGATTTGATTTTGGAGCGCGCCCGCGTCAGCAAAACGCGCAGGGTTAGGGGTGTCATTCCCAGACGGTCCGAGATTTCTTCGTAGGATAAGCCTTCCACCGTCCGGAGCCAGAGTATTTCGCGTTGCCGGTCGGGCAGGGCCTTGATCGCCTCCATCACTTTGTTGAGGCGCTCTTTCTGATCTATCTCGTCGTCCTGCCCGTTGTCGGAGATCCGCTCTGGAAGATCCTCGGGGAACTCGAGCCTTTGCCTTCTGATTCTGTCCAGGCAGAGGTTCTTGACCAGGCGGATGCAATAGGCCTTCGGATTGGCAACATCGTAAAGAGACTCGCGGTCTTTCCACAATTTGACGAAGGCATCCTGCACGGCGTCCTTGGCCTCTTCTTCAGACTCAAGGATGTAGAATGCCACCTTGTAGAGGGTAGGGGCAAGCGACAGATAACGGCTATGGAACTGCTCTGAGGTCATTTTGCCAACTCGTAAACGCTGTTCATCGGGATTCTTCCAAAGAAACAGATCAGGGAACATTCATCAGGAGAATAAAGAATGAGGTCTTTTACAATCTCTTTCTTTTCGTCGTAAGTGCCGTAAAAACATACGCGCTCTCCGTTGTCGCTGGCTTCCATCAGCAATTCGGCGCCCTTGAGCAAGCGATTTATCTTTTCGGTAATCTCTTCTCGTACTGAAGCGGGACAGTCGTCATATTCCAGGATGGACATGCCATTTACCCAACGGCTGACCTTCCTGAATTCCTTGATATCAGGATCGTCTGCTCCGGCGATTGAAATGAAGCCTTTCAGCGCCCCGGTGGCCAATCCGCCCATATGGAATACCTCCGCGTCTTCATAAGCGCGGCAATCCTTGATAAATGAAGTAAGTCGGGCCCGGGTAAGCGGCGAGGCGGCGGAAGCAATGCCCGTCATAAAGGCAAAAATAACCAGAGTAAGAAGGATGCGTTTTTTCATTTTTTAGTAGCTTTTCCTCTATAAGACGAAAATAAGCAAAAAATGTTAACACGGGATTAAAAAAATCGTACCCCCTGTCCGAAGGCAGAGGGTACGTTTATGATTAAAGCTATTAATTCAGCGGTTTCGCGTAGTGAGTGGGCTCTTTCTTGGTAGGTTTTGGAGTCTCGCGGATAATCTTGGAAGGTTTGCCGCGGCGGACGCTGAGGACCCAGATTACTATACCTGCGATAATGAAAGGAATGCTGAGCATATGTCCCATATTGATTACTACGTCTCCGATGTGGAAGAGAGTGACT
>JAEESD010000156.1 GCA_016286145.1 Bacteroidales bacterium
TACGGTTGACACTGACAACGTGCCGCTTACGGTCAGACTCAGAAGTTGATATTCCCTCAAGAAGGCGTCTCCGATAAACGTCCATTTGGTCGGATGATAGGACTACATCACGAAATCTCTTTATGTAAGGAACAAGTTCCCAAGCACTGAGGACTGGCTGATTGGTTGTCACTTTTAACTTCGCATCGTTGGGAAAGACAACAATCCCATAGATCGGAATATCGTTACCGAACACAACCCGGCGAAGAGTTTTAACGTGTCCGGTATTCTGTAAAAGAGGATTCCTCAACTGATGTTTCTGAGTAAAGCCGAAGCGTTTATAGCCGAATGACGGCAGAAATTGATTCCAGAACTCGGCATTGCCACTGCCATATATCTTCCCATGATAATTTTTCGTCTCTAGCACAAATACGCCATAATGCGATATGATAACATGATCAACCTGTGTGGTATATCTACCATTGCGTATAAGGAGATCATTGTATACCCGGTAGTCATTACAATCCAAATCTTCCAGATAAGAGGAAACCTTCTTTTCCCCTTTTTCACCAATTGCTTCAGCCTTACTTCTATATTTAGGGGTAACTAGAGTTTCCCAAAAGCCTTTCTCCTCCTTGTTTGCACTTCCGGAAAACTGGGCTTCGCGGTTGGCCCTACGGAATTCTTGGCGCTTCACATTCTCTATGATAGCATTTACTATCAGATAGAGAATGAGCGCTCCCAAAGCAACAAAACCAATATATGGAAGAATGGTACTCAATTCTTAACTAGACTTCCCTTAAGTTTGATCCTGATACATCTTGAACAGTCTCGTGAATAGACAAATTTAAAGATTTTTATAGGTTCTTCGTCCTATTACGATTGAAAATGCTGCATATCCGTGAATACTTGCGGTGTTGCAAAACAGAGGAATATGTTGCAAATCACATTCTTATTTCCGATTTTTGAAAACGCAACAATTGAAACATGAAAAAGAACCTATCCCTCCGCGACGGCTTCACCGGCCAGGAGGACCAGATGCCGGACTTCAGTGTCGGGTATATCGACTTCGGCGCGAGGCAGTACAGTGCAACTCTGTCGCGCTGGTTAGTGCCGGATCCCGTACAGACGGGCGTTCCTTTCCTCGACTAAGGCTCTCACTTTTTTTAACAGCGCAAGCTCCGTCTTGAGCTCTTGATTCTCTTTCTGGAGTCTCTCAAGCTCAGTCATCTGCTCCACTGCCTTTTTCTTTGGTCTTCCCATACCTGGTGGTCTCCCTCGTGGCTTTTGCTTGCGAAGTTCCTCTACTCCTCCTGCATGGTACTTGTGCAGCCAGCTGAATAGAGTGCTCTCGCTGATGTCATACTTCGACATCACTTCCACCAAAGATAAGTCTTTTTCCTCATAGTCCTTTATGGCTTCGAGTTTTATTGAGACCGTAGCTCTTGTGTTCTTCTTCTTCTTGGATAGAGCTTCACGACCTTCCTTCTGATATCGCTCCCATAGCAGCGTCAGCAGGCTATGGCCGATTCCAAAATGAGTACTGATGTGTTTAATAGTATACCCATCTTCTAGCATATGCATATATTTCAATCGATCTGCATATGTGTGTTTCTTACGTTCTGGCATAACAAACCCCCGAAAGTTTTTTGTCTAACTTTCGGGGGTCATGTCACACGGTGCTCTTTTTCATTTACAAAGCAAAACTGTGCGCTGGTTCTTTACTGATTCTGTTATGGACAGACGGCTCGGACGGACAAGCCGCGGCAGCGGCCGAAGTCCTTCAAGGTGAAATCGCCGTAAGTGAAGTATATGTAATGTGCGCGGTCCGAAATGCTGTACCGCTTGGAAGACCAGTAATAACCGAAGTTATCCCCATTGAAGTGGTTGAAACCGAATAGATAACCTGCAGCAGGAAGAAAAATGCTTTTGCCGTTGGAGGCCGTTATCTTGCATCCCACTACACCGTTTATCCTGGTCATTTCCCAAGTGCAGCTGGTCTGCAATTCGTTCCAGTCGACATCCGTCGGCATCCGCCATGTCCCTCCGTAGGCCTTGACGGCCGCATCGTCTACCGGCTCCAAGACTGTCTTGCCGTCCGAGTAGCCATTATAGCCGTAATAAGATGTGCAGTACTTTGTCAGCGCATCGGACTCTCCCATGCACAAACTGTAGGAAGCCCAGTCGTACCCATGCTCCTTGCCCGCCTTCCAGGTCAACGGATCCAGGCTGGTATAATACGATTCGGTTTCGCCCCAGGCAAAGTGCTCGCCGCATTCCTCCGGCTTGGTGGCGCCGATGTTGAATGATGCCCACTTAAGCCCCGAGGGGAGGCCCAGGTCCACGGCTTCCGGTTGCACAATGGCCGCCATGACTGTGATCTGGCAAGTCGCCGTACCAGCCTGGTAGTTGTCTGTTTCACTCGATGACACAGTAATCGTCGCCTCACCGACCTTCAAGGCCGTCACTACGCCCCTGTCGTCTACGGTGGCGACCGAGGCGTCGGAAGTCGTGTAGGTAATAACGGCTCCGTCGTCCAGCGAGTAGCACAGTGCCACGACTACGGGGTGCGTTTCGCCCTGCGTCAGCGTCAGGCTCGCCTTCGCCAGACGGAGCTCCGGCGGCAGTTTCCAGTCACTGCCGCCCGTGCCGTTGCGCTTGAACAGCGCCAGCGGCTCCAGGTTGCCGACAAAGGAAGATCGCACCGCGAGGAAGCGGTTGTCAGACTTCCGGTATCGCAGGTAATAGATGTTGTTCGTAGCGTTGTTGCGGATCTCGCATTCGCCATCGTTATACCGCACGCGCCAGTCTGACAGCGTCGACTTGGCGTCCGCGCTCAGCAGCGCGGAGTTCTTATTCTTGTCGATCGCCAGGTACTTCCCGTCCTTCGTCTTGAAAGCGACCCGGTCGTCCGTCGTACCCGCTTCCACCGTCAGCACTTCCACCTCGTCCGACGGGTCGATGATGAACTCTTCCTCGCCGGCGCGGGTCCGGCTCTTCGTCACCGCGACGCCCGCACGGTAGTCCGAGGACTGCGTCGCGCTCATGCCCCACGACAGGTCGTCCGCCGCCGTAGCGACGATGAACTGGGTGCCTTCCGTGACGAAACGCGCCTCGGAGATACGGTCATAGGTGTTGCCGGGCGACGGGGGATCCGACGGCGTGGCCGTCTTCATATCCACCGTGAGGATTGCGACCTTGCCCGGGAAGAGCGTCTTGTCGGGAAGCGTGACCTCACGCTCGGCCGAGCCCTTGTTGCCGCTGACCGTCACCGTCAGCTTCGTTTTGTTGACCAGGCTCGGGAAAAGGCCGAACCACACGTCGGTGCAGTTGTCCACGTAGGCCGTGACCGACTTGGAGCCGGTCTCCTCACTGAGGGTCAGGGTCATCGGGTCCAGGCACAGCTTCGCCGTGCCGGCGATC
>JAEESD010000026.1 GCA_016286145.1 Bacteroidales bacterium
GTTGAGGTCGGCGTTCCAGATGCTCTTCGTAATGTCGGGCTCGTTGACATACAGCTCGTCTGCAATCACCTTGCGGGCGACCTTCCAGTCGTCCGGGTTCTCCTTCCAGAGGCTCAGACATTCGTCGATGATCTTGCGGAAGCGGTCGTTCTTCGGCAGATAGCTCTTCGCGTGTTTGATCAGGGTAGGGATGTCGCTCTCGAAGAAGGCCTCCGAATACATGGCTCCATAGACCACGGTCGGGGAGGCTGCCCAGTCATCGGAAGTGATTCTGGCGGCCCAATCAGAGATCGCCGCCGCGTATGCTGGCATCCCTGGGGCGGTGTAGGCCCATATCTCATTGATGAGCTGCGGGTCGATCTGGAACCAGTGGGGGTTGTACTCCTTGCTGCCGGTGAGCGGCGGGGTGAAGCCGTAGTGCATCAGGCCCAGGGCGGCGCGGTTGGCAAGCCACACGCGGTCGCGGATGTGGTACATCCAGCCTTCCTTCACCTGCTGATAGGTAATGTCGATGCCGTTCTTCTCCATCATAAGGAGGTAGAGGTACTCGACATCGGTGTCGTCGTCGGAGAAGGCTCCGTCTACGGCCGCCATTTTTCTGATGGCTTTGTTGAAGACGAAGGGACCCTCGCCGGGCGCGTCCACGAATTTATTTTCGTATTCGAGTCCGTAGATGTTTCCGACCATCTGGCCTATCCAGGCGCCGGCAATCTTGTCTTTGAGCTGGGTGCGGCTGATTTCAAGCGGTTTCTGGGCGCAGGAGACGAGCAGAAGCGCGCAAAGAGAAATAGTCGTAAGTATTCGTTTCATATAACTTATTCGGTAGGTGCTGATACGTAACCGGGGTTCTGCTTGAGATTCGGGTTGTCCGCCTTTCTCTCGTCAGGGATAGGAAGAAGCTCGGTATGTCCGTCGGGATTGTCGGCGGGTTTTGCCCACCAGGCCTCGGTGTACTTGCCGAAGCGGATCATATCCTGACGCTGCCAGCCTTCGAGGGCAAGCTCGTGGGAACGCTCGAGATAGAGGGCGTCGAGGGTGAGGTCTGCGGCCGCGATAGGAGCGAGGCCGGCCCTGGTCCTGATATCCTTGAATTCCTGAACATTGGCGGCTTCTGCAGCCTTGCTCTGGCGAAGGAGCGCCTCGACATACATAAGGACAACGTCTGAGTATCTCATCAGGTAGAAGTCGTTCTCCATCGAGATCTTGTATGTGTTGAGGGTGCCGTCGGTCTGATAGGGCCACTTGATGATTCTCGCGCCGTCCAGTCTTCCGATACCAGACGAGAAGCGGGCGGGATCGATAGGTGAAGGGTTGAGAATGTAGTCAATGTACTCGGTAGATCCGTCGGGCTTCTTCTGCGAATAGGTGTATTTGTTCCCGTTGTAGTCGTAGACCTGACCGTGGAGCCAGGTGAGATCCCTTCGGAGGTCTGCCGGATCGTAGCTGTCGAAGAAGTCTGGCTGGCAGATCATGGTTCCGTTCCAGCTTGCGCCTTCGATGTTGAACGCCTTGGCGAGGTCGTTGTTGAAGGTCATTACATACAGGTAGAAGGCGTAGTTGGTATAGACGCTGCTGTGTGGAATGGCGAAGATTGCCTCGGAGCCGTTGGCATTATCGATAGCGAAGTTGGCCTCATACTTAGGAGTGAGGTGGAAGTTGCCGCTGTCCATGATGTCCTTGCAGACCTGCTCTGCCTCGGCGTAGCGGGGAGTTCCGGTCCATTTCTCGGAATTGAGGTAAATCTTTGCGAGAAGGAAACGGGCGACCTCTCTGGTAATACGTCCGTAGGTTACCGGAGAAACGACTGTATCGAGTTTATCGATATTGTCCTTGATTTCATCCTCGATCCATTTAAGCATCGTAGGCCTGTCTTTCTGGACGGGATAGCCCTCTTCAGTACGGCTGATGGAGAACGGGACGTTGCCCCAGCAGTCTACTGCAAGCAGGTAGTAGTACGCGCGCAGGACCTTGAGGTCGGCTATGTTCTTGAGAGTAGTCTCGTTCTGAGGAGCGTTCTCGAGAACATAGATAGCATCGTTGCAGGCGGAAATTCCGTCGAAGCAGAAGTCCCACGAGGTCTTGACAAGCTTGCAGCTGGTAGTGATGTTGTGGGTCTGAAGCTCGGTGTAACGAGGCTCGCTCCAGTGTCCTTCGTACTCGGTAGGGATTGCGGTCTCGTTGGTGAGCATGATAATCATAGTGAGCATACTCTGCTCGTTGCCCCAGGTCTGAAGGTAGGTGTAGGGCCTGGAGGTGTAGAGAGCGATGTGTTCAGGATCGGAGAGGAACACGTCCTGGGGAATCTGGGAGTAGATTTCCTCATCGAGATTTGTGCAGGAAGTAGCGAAGATTGCCGCAGCTCCGAATATTATTGAAAGTATCTTTTTCATAACGCACATCGTTTAGAATTTGACATTGACTCCGAGGGTGAATACCCTTGTACGAGGATAGTAGGAGAGACCTTCGATACCGGGGGTAAGTCCTGTAAGGGCTACCTCAGGGTCAATTCCGGTATAACCGGTAAGAACCAGGAGGTTCTGGCCGGAGAGATAGACAGAAGCATCCTTGACGATAGTTCTGTTCTTCAGAGGAATGTTGTAGTTGATGGTGACATTGTCCAGTTTGACATAAGTCGCATCCTCGAGATATCTGTCTGAGTAGACTACCTTTCCGGTGAAGTTGGTGCAGTCGAGCCAGCTGGCGAGAATGTTCTTCGTTCCGAACTCGGTAATATTCTCGTAGACGGCCTTCATCTGGTTGAATACCTTTCCGCCGAGCGAAGCGCGGAGGCTTGCGCTGAAGGTGAAGTTCTTCCAGGAAACTGAGTTGCTCCATCCGATATTGGCCCAAGGATAAGCTGTTCCGAGGTTAACCCAGTCGGCTTCCTTGGTCTGGGCGAGTTTGGTCGAGCCGGAATCCCTGATCTCGATGAAGTTCGGTCCGTAGAAGGTACCGATGCTCTCGCCTTCGATAAGCCTCTGGCAGTACACTCCGAGAGGGGTGTTGAGCCAGCCTATGCGGTATTCCTGACCGGCGAACTCTTCGTTGGTAAAGGAAATGAGCTTGTTGGTGTTGTGTGAGGCAGTTACTGTAGTATTCCAACTCAGGTCTTTAGTCTTGACCGGTGTTGCGTCTACGGTAAGTTCGATACCGCTGTTGCTGATAGCTCCTACATTGGTAAACAGGGTTCCGTAGTTGTACGGAGGAACCGGCACTGTATAGTTGTACAGAAGGTTGGAGGTGTAACGATAGTAGTAATCGAGAGTGACGTTGATCTTGTTAAAGATGGTCGCGTCTGCACCTACATTGAACTCGGATTTCTTTTCCCATGCGAGGTTAGGGTTGGCGTTGCTCGCAGGGGCGTAAGAAGTAGACCAGGTACCGTTGTAATAGAAGTTTCCGCTGGTCTTTACGAGGAAGAGAGACTTGTAGTTACCGAAGTCCTGGTTTCCGGTCATACCGAAACCTGCGCGGAGCTTAAGCTCTTCGAGCCAGCTTGCATCCTGCATCCAATCTTCTTCGGTAACGCGCCATCCAAGGCTGACAGCGGGGAACCATCCCCACTTGTTGTTGGCTCCGAAGCGGCTGGATCCGTCGCGCCTGAGCGAGAGGGAAGCCATATACTTGTCTTTGTAGTTGTACATGGCCCTTCCGAAGAATGCGATATAGCGGCTGGAGGTCTTAGAGGAACTCATTTCGGCTGCTCCGGCGAGGATAGCCTTACCGGCTCCGATGTTGTTGGGACCGAACCAGTCTGTATCAAAACCGTAATTGTAGAGGTACGAAGACATGTAGTACTGCTGCTCGTAGGTATAACCCAGGATAGCCTGGATGTTGTGGTCTTCGATATGTCTGCTATACTGGAGGGTACTTTCGTACTGGAAGTCTGTTTCCTTTGTGTTGCTGATCTCGGCTGCGCCCTTGAGGCCCTGCTCGCCGGGATAGAATTTGGTCTTATAATCAGTATAGAGGCTGCGTTTGCTGCTGTAGCTTACGAAGTTGTCCCACTTCAGACCCTCGACTGCGAGTACGTTGAGGGTAGCGCGGCCGTTGACTGCGAGATCGTCTACGTCGTACTGGCTGTTGCGCTCCTTGAGCATGGCTACAGGGTTGTAGTAGTCCATACCTCCTACCGTAAAGTAACCGCCGTTGTACTCGTCTGACGGGTCATAGACGGGCTCGGTAGGGTTGTGGTAGAAAGCCTGGCGGAAGATACCGCTGCGGGTGTTGTTGAACTTCCTCTTTCCGTAGGTCATGTTGTAGTCGAAAGTCATCCAACCTTCGAGAGCGGTTTGATGAATGTTCGTACGGAAGAGGTATTTGTTGTTGTCGTTGTTCTTCAACATACCCTGGTTCTGCTCAACATTGAGGGTAGTACGGTGTGAGAAGTTCTCGGAACCGCCGGCGAGCGCGAGGCTGTGGCGGTGTGAGAACGGGGTACGGGTCACTTCCTTGAACCAGTCTGTATTACCGCCGTAAAGGGTGTGGTATTTGCCGTCGGTGCCCGGGTCGGTGAAGTTGGTAAGAGCGTACTCATACTGCTCGGCATTCATCGGGACCGCCCTCGCGAGAAGGGTCTGGGTGATGGCCTGGCCGCGGTATTCGACCGAGGTGGCGCCCGCCTTGGCCCTGCGGGTGGTGATGATGATAACGCCGTTGGTTCCGCGGGTACCGTAGATAGCTGCGGCAGAACCGTCCTTCAGGACATCGATAGTCTCGACTTCCTGGAAGTTGATGGTCCTGAGGTCGGCTCCGCTTACTCCGTCGATGATGATGAGCGGGCCCTGACCAGCGGAAAGGGTGTTGGTACCGCGAAGGAGAATCTCCATCTGGCCGTTCGGGTCACCTCCGTTGGGGTTGGTGATCGAAAGACCGGCGACCTTTCCCTGGAGCAGGCCGGATGCGTCTCCGAATGCGCCCTTGTCGAGGTTCTCGACCTTGAGGCTGGTTACGGAACCGGTGACTTCTTTCTTAGTTGTAGTACCGTAACCGATAGCGACTGCTTCTTCGAGCATCGTAGCTGCGGAGACGGGAAGGACTACGTTATAGGTGTTGTCCTGACCTACCGTAACGGTTACGTCGTCGTAGCCGAAGGAGGAGAAGACAATAGTCTCACCAGGTTTGACCCTGAGTTCGAACAGACCGTCCATATCGGCGATAGCATAAGCTCCCGATGAGGCCACGGCGGTCGCGCCTACGAGGATTTCTCCGTCTGCGCCCTTGACCGAACCGGTGATGGTCTTGATCTGCGCCGACGCGGCCGGACTCGCAATGAAGCCCAGCAGCGCGACAAGTATTAATGTAAAGAGTTTTTTCATTTGAGGATTAGTTTCCAGCGACAACGATAAGTCCGAGTCCCGCGAGGAAGAGGACGAACATAAGGGTAAGAAGGAGATTAACTCCCTTCTTTGCTCCCTTGAATTCCTTCCAGATGAATACGCCCCAGATAGCGGCGATCATCGGAGCTCCCTGTCCGAGGGCATAGGAGACTGCTGCGCCTGCCTTACCGGCTGCGATGTAGTTCAGCGAAGTACCGAGGGCCCAGATGCAACCACCGAGGATACCGACGAGGTGTGTCTTGAAGGTTCCCTTGAAGTACTGGGCGTAAGAGACGGGCTCGCCCACGAAGGGCTTCTTCATCACTATAGTATTGACGATGAAGTTGCTGAGGAATACTCCGAGAGCGAAGATTACCATTGCGGTGTAGGGGGTAAGCTTACCGGCTGCAGGGGCTGCGAAGTTGTCGAGATCGACTCCGTTGTATACGAGGGCGGAGAAGAACGACATAATCAGACCTGCGAGAACGGCGAGGATGATACCCTTTCTGTTCTGTTTGGGATCTCTCTGCTCGTTGGAGACCTTTCCGGATGCAACGCCGTTGCAGATAACTGCTACGACTACCAGGGCTACACCAATCCAGAGGAGGGTAGTGTTCTGGCCGGCTACCGGGTGGAGAAGCAGGTTGTTCAGAACGCCCATTACGAGAGCGATGCCGACTCCCAGAGGGAAGGCTACTGCGAGACCTGCGATCGAGGTACTGGCGGAGAGAAGAATGTTGGAAACATTGAAAACGACTGCGCCAAGCAGAACCCAGCCTATGCTGGTCCAGCTGGCCTGACCGAGATCCTGAATGAACGGACGGCCTTCTGCACCGATCGAACCGGCGGTAAAGGCAAGCAGAAGGGAGAAGAGGACCATTCCGATCACATAGTCCCAGTAGAAGAGTTCATAACGCCAAGTCTTGGCAGCGAGCTTCTGAGTGTTTCCCCAGGAGCCCCAGCAGAGCATAGTGATAAAGCAGAAAATAACTGCAAGAAGGTAGCTGTTAACGATGAACATAGCCGTTGTTATTTATTGTTATTACTTAATATCGGTGATATAGGGGATTGAGGACTGAGCGCCCATCTTCTGTACGGTGAGGGCAGAGGCCTTAGTTGCGAAGCGGGCTGCCTCTTCGAGGGTCTTTCCCTCGGAAAGGGCTACGCAGACCGCGCCGCAGAAGGTGTCTCCCGCCGCGGTAGCGTCTACCGCCTTTACTTTAAGGGCCTCGACCATTATCTGTTCGTTGCCCTGGCAGACGAGCGAACCCTTTGATCCGAGAGTTACTATAACGTCTTTCACGCCCATTTTGTGGAAGGATTCGATAGCTTTAGTCCTGCTGGCCTCGTCCTTGACCTCGATTCCTGTCATCAGGGCGCTTTCGGTCTGATTCGGAGTGATAAGGGAGATGTACTTGAAGATTTCTTCGGGGAGTTTACACGCAGGAGCGGGGTTCAGGATTACATATACACCTGCTTCGTGGGCGATTTTTGCTGCCCTGAGGACGCTTTCTACCGGAATCTCGAGCTGAAGAATAAGGTAGTCTGCTTTCTTGATGACATCGGCTACGGAGTCGATGTCAGCGGGGGAGAGGTCTCCATTTGCGCCAGGGGCGACTGCGATGCAGTTTTCGCCGCTGTCGTCTACCAGAATCAGCGCAGTACCGGAGGCCTGGTCGGAATAAAGAGTATGAGAAGTGTCGATACCTTCTTTCTGATAGCCCTTGACTGCGTTTTCACCGAACATGTCACGGCCTACCTTGCAGATGAAGGTTACATCTCCTCCAAGCCTGCTGGCTGCTACAGCCTGATTGGCCCCTTTTCCTCCGGGACCCATTACGAAAGTACCGCCAAGTATAGTCTCTCCGGGGGCGGGGAGTCTTGGAGACTTGATTGTCATATCAGTATTGCTGCTGCCTATGACGAGTATTTTCTTTGACATAAGTTATTGTAGTGTTATAATCTATATGCGTTTCAGGGAGTATGCGCGCAAACGATTGCGCAACTCGCAGTTCAAATTTAATTATCTTTTCCGCATACACTGCAATATTTTGCGTATTTTTGTTGTCGCGCACCTCAAGAAAAAGTGCGCAAAGTTTCGCAGATGAAAGAAACTCTATCTACGATAGCCTCCAGGCTGGGGGTCTCCGTATCGACCGTATCGCGAGTGCTCAGCGGCGACGCGCGCAGACACCGTATTCCGCAGGCGACAGCCGAGCGGATTATGGAGGAGGCGCGTCGCTGTCACTACACGCCAAGCCACAGCGCAAAGACTCTCAGAACCAGTAAAAGCTACGCTATAGGAGTGGTTATTCCTTCGCTGAGCAACCCCTTCTTCGCAGATATGGCGAGTGTCATCATCTCCGAAGCCAGTCTCCACGGCTACACTACTATTATTATAGACACGATGGAGGCCGAATCGAACCAGAAACTCGCCCTCGAGTCTATGAGCGCCCGTCAGGTAGAAGGAATTATCGCGGCTCCCTGCGGGGGAGAAGAAGACCTGCTTGCGCTGGACGCCTCCGGTATTCCGGTAGTGTTGGTAGACAGATATTTCGAAGATACTACTCTCCCGTATGTAACTACCAACAATTACAAAGGAGGAGTATTGGCTACGCGTGCCCTTATCGACGCCGGCCACAAAGATATCGTATGCCTTCAGGGAGTGACATCCTCTATGCCAAACAAGATGAGGGTGAGGGGCTATACCGATGCCATGAAAGAGGCCGGTCTGGAAGACCGTATCAAGGTAGTCGGCCGGGAGTTCTCTATCCAGAACGGTTATCTTGAGACGCGAATGCTCCTCAAAGGCCAGGACCGCCCCGGAGCCATCTTCGCTCTCAGCAACACCATCGGCCTGGGCGCCATGAAGGCTATCCGCGAAATGAATCTCCGGATTCCGGAAGATATCTCGATGATTTCGTTCGACAACAATATCTATCTGGATTATATGATCCCGCCTATCGCCAGAGTGAGCCAGATGCTCGAAGATATGGCCCGCCTGGCTACTAAGGTCCTGTTCGAACGTATTTCGAACCCCGGACTGCCTTCGTCCCACGTAATGCTTACCCCGACTCTCATACCCGGGGGCTCGATTAAGAACGTAAGGTGATTCTTACCAGAGCTCCGCGAGCTCCAGAACCAGTTTTTCAGTTTTCTCCCATCCCAGACAGGGATCGGTGATGGATTTGCCGTAGGCAGTCTCTCCCGGCTTCTGGCAACCGTCTTCCAGGTAGGATTCTATCATGAAACCTTTGAGGAGACTTTTGATAGCGCTGTTGCTCTTGGCGCTTTTGAGAACGTCTTTCGCAATTTCCGGCTGCTTCGAATAGTCTTTCCCGGAGTTTGAGTGGTTCGTATCCACGATAAGAGCAGGGTTCTGCAGGCCGCTTTCAGAGTATAGTTCGGCAAGTTTCAGCAGGCTGTCGCCCTCGTAGTTGGAGTGATTTACTCCCTCGCGGTCTTTATATCCCCTGAGGATGGCGTGGGCGAGGGGATTGCCCTTGCTCTGGACTTCCCAGTTGCGGTATATAAAAGTGTGTTGGCTCTGGGCGGTCTTGATGGCATTGAGCATCGCACTGAGATCGCCGCTCAGAGGATTCTTCATTCCTACGGGGATGCTCAGGCCGCTCGCGGTCAGGCGGTGTTGCTGATCCTCGACTGAGCGCGCGCCTACCGAAACATAGGACAGAAGATCGGAGAGGAAGCGGTGTTCTTCGGGATATAGAAGCTCGTCTGCGCATGACATACCAGTCTCATTGAGGACGCGCATGTGGAGCCTTCTGAGCGCTATCAGGCCCTGGAGTACGTCGTCTTCGCCGATGGGATCTGGCTGGTGGAGCATTCCTTTATAGCCCGAGCCGGTAGTCCTGGGCTTGTTGGTGAATATCCTGGGAACTATCATTATCTGCCCGCGGACGCGTTCGCTCAAAGCGCTCAGGCGGGTGATGTACTCTATAACTGCGTCTTCGCGGTCAGCAGAACAAGGGCCTATCACCAGGAGCATTTTGTCGCTCCGGCCGGTGATTATATCGCGTATTTCGGCGTCATTCTGTTGCTTGGCTTTTACCCCCTCGGGGGAGACGGGATACATCTCCTTAAGTTCCTTTGGGATAGGAAGCCTGCGCTTGAAGATCATGTTTTTCATAGCTTCTGAAGGTCTTTGCAGATAGAGATCAGTTCGCGCTGGAATCGCTCATACGCGGCTTTGTCTTTAGGGTCGCTGAAGCGCTCAGAATGCTTTTTGAGTATCTCTGCTTCGCGCTTCAGGTCCTCTATAGGGAGGCCCTGTTCGTGTTTCAATTTTGAAACATCTTTTACGAGATTGATACGCTCGGCAAACAGCTCCGCTATCTGCTCGTCAAGCTCATCGATCTTTGCGCGTATGTCTTCCAGCTTGTTCATATCTATCTTGCTCCGCCGCCGAAGCCGCCGCCCGAGAAGCCGCCTCCGCCGCCGAAGGAGGTCATACCTCCGAAGCCGCCGGAAGAGGCTTTCATCTGGGCCGAGGCTGAGGCGTTAGTGATTGCATAACCCATCCTGTTTGTCATCCAGATTATCTGGCGGGCTGTCATAGGATCTGCGTAGACGGTTTCGCTGAATACTTTAGGATCTATGTCGGCAAGTTCTTTAGCGACCTTGTCTGCGATGCCGAAGATCATTCCGAAAACGAGATAATCGTTCCAGAGACCGACCTCGCGGGTGCCGCGCTCGCCTATCAGAGTGAAGTCCTTGAGGAACTTACTGAACCCTACCAGCTTGCGGGCTTCCTGCTTACCTTCGTCTGAGAACTTGCCGCTCAGGCTCATATAGTCGTCGTTCTTCAGACACTCCATCGCGTCCTTAGAAGTAGAGAGCGCCCACTTGCTGACCCGTCTGTAGTGGGCCCTGCTCCAGCGCGAAAACTCCCTATCCTGAAGAATCTGGTCCGCCCCGGAAGCTTCTTTCATCATATCGTAGAGCTCCTTGTAACAGCTCGGAAGCCCTTCAAACGAAGCGCTGTCGTTGAAGTGGAACTCGACCTTTTCTTTAGCGTCGCGCTCAACTGAAAGGATGCCACGCTCAACCATTCGCAGTATCATTGCCCCGGCTAGCTGGCTGTCCTGGGTTGCTCCGGACTTTACTTTCTTCCACACGAAATCGCCTTCGAGTATATCTCCTTTGAAGGGGACGTCTCTACACCAGTCTATGTGTCTCATTGAAGGGACTCCGAGGATAGACTTGTAGTGGGCCTTGACCGCTATGATAATAAGAAGAACAGACAGAAGAGACCAGCAGAGAGTACCCAGAAGCAACATCCAGCCGCTGATATCATCCTCATCATCTTCCTGTCCGAGGGCGGTCTTTTTGTCGTATGAAGAGCCTTCGAGCGCATAGCTTAGGACCTCATCGAAGTCTTTGTCTACAGCATTGGGAGAGTAAAAAATACCCTTTTCGAAACGAAGCAGCGCAATAACTGAAGACTTGTATTTGAAGCGCTCCGTACTGCGGTATACTGCCGAACCGTCTTCCAGGGATGACGTACCGTTGAACCCAAAGCCCCAGATGCGGCAATTGTCGGTCGAGAGGGGTACGCCCTCCGCGCTTATCCTCACGCTGACCTTTTCCGGCTTGGACGACAAGCCGGGGGAGACGAGCTGCATATGGAGCATATCGTAGTCGTGGAGGGTCTGGACGGCGCCGGTGATCGTGTAGCGGACGGTGAAGATGTGGTCGCCCATCGATCCGAGGCCCCAGCAGAGTTCGACTCCGTCTTTACCCCTGACGATGCCGCATCTGCCGGCTTTCTGCTTGATGCTCCGCCGAACGATCCAGTCTCCCTCGTTTGTAAACATCACTCCGTTTTCGCTGACGCTGAAATCGCGTATAGACATATTGCGGAGGTTGCTTTTCACCAGGTACCACTCAGTACCTTCGTCGGCGTTGATGTCCCAAATTTCGGTTATGTAGGCCGAGCCCTCGCGGTCGAGCGAGAGATTGATGTTAATGCTGCGGATAGTCCCCGCCTGAGCGGCGAAGGCCCATACCAACAGCGCGGTCGCGATGGACAGAATACGCTTCATCGGGAGCGGAAGCTATTTCATCGAGGGCATTTCGGTCTTACCCTGAGGCTCGGCCAGGTAATCCTTTGCCTGGAAACCGAAAATAGCAGCTGCGATGCTGTCAGGGAACATACGGACCATCCTGTTGAATCTCGTAACTGTGTCGTTGAAGGTCATACGGCTCAGGCGGACCTGATTCTCGTACTTGCTGACTTCGTCCATAGTCTTCAGGTAAGTCTCGTTAGCCTTAAGGGCAGGATACTGCTCGGCTACTACGTTGATAAGCCTCATAGCCTCGGCGATCTTTCCTTCCTGAGCGGCAGCATCGGCTACAGTAGAGTTGCGTCCGATAGCAGTCCTCTGGCCGATTACGTCCATAAGGGTCTTGTATTCGTGTTCGCTGTAACCTTTAGTAAGTTCAGCGAGAGCTGTAAGCGCATCCCAGCGGCTGTTTTGCTGTACGCCTATCTGGCTGAGAGCATTCTTGCAGAGTTCATCTGCCGACACGAGTTTCCTTTGAGCACCAATCAGCCACAGCGCCACCAGCGCCACGACCGCTACTATTACGATAATCGTTATCATATCTTTTGTTTATTGTTTTATGAGAGGAAATCAAGGATTGCAGCGAGGTCGTCCTTAGGGAAGGAGCGCTGCTCTCCTGAAGCGAGGTTCTTGATCTGGATCAGGCCGGAAGCGGCTTCGGTCTCGCCGCAGATAGACAGGAAGGGGATACCCTTGCGGTCTGCGTAGTCGAACTGCTTCTTGAGTTTTGAAGCGTCGGGGTAAATCTCAACTGAGACTCCGGCGGATCTCAAGGCTGCGGCTACAGGCAGGATATAAGCGGTTTCGCCCATATTGGCGAACAGCAACTGAGAGGCGGAACCGAGCCCGGCGGGGAACTTCCCGAGACCCTTCAGGACATCGTAGATACGGTCGGCGCCGAAGCTGATACCTACACCGGACATATCGGCGAGGCCGAAGATTCCGGTTAGGTTATCGTAGCGGCCGCCTCCGCTGATGGATCCTATCTCCCAGTCGAGAGCCTTGACTTCGAAGATGGCTCCGGTATAGTAATTAAGTCCGCGCGCGAGGGAAAGATCGATTTCGCAGGGGGTAGTAATTCCTGCTTCGGAGATAAAGCCGAACAGTTCCTCAAGTTCGTCGAGGCCCTTAAGACCTACTGCAGAAGAGGCCATCAGCTGACGCATAACTGCGATCTTCTCCTCAAACGATCCCTTAAGATTTAGGATAGGCTCAAGCAGAGCGATAGCCTCAGAGGATAATCCCTTCGAGAGAAGTTCTTCCTTGACGGCATCAAGACCTATCTTGTCCAGTTTATCGATAGCTACTGTAATATCTACTACCTTATCAGGGGCGCCGCAGATTTCTGCCAGGCCGCTGAGGACCTTCCTGTTGTTGATCTTCACCAGTACGTTGATTCCGAGCCGACGGTAGACTTCGTCCACTATCTGTACGAGTTCGAGCTCGCAGAGCTGGCTGGTAGAGCCGATTACGTCTACATCACACTGGTAGAACTCGCGGTAGCGGCCTTTCTGAGGACGGTCTGCCCTCCAGACGGGCTGCATCTGGAATCTCTTGAAAGGGAAGGAGATTTCGTCTCTGTGTTGGACTACATAGCGGGCGAAAGGAACGGTAAGATCATATCTGAGACCCTTCTCGCATACCTGGCTTACCAAGGGCTTCGAAGGATCGACTGAAGCAAACGCGTCTCCTGAATTCAGGATCCTGAAGAGCAATTTGTCTCCTTCCTCTCCGTATTTTCCCAGCAGGGTAGAGAGGTTCTCCATCGCGGGAGTCTCTATCTGAGAGTATCCGAAGGAGCGGAAGACGCTTCTGATAGTATCGAATATGTAATTCCTTTCGGCCATTTCCAGACGGCCGAAATCGCGGGTGCCTTTAGGGATAGAAGGTTTTTGTGTCATATTACTGAACTAAATCAAGCAAATTTACTACATTTGTCTACGAATCAAAAATGACAAGATGAAAAAATTTCTGAAAATGATGCTCGCAGTGATTTGCGGCATCCTCGTCCTCTGGATTCTGGGCTTTACTATCATCAGTATAATTGCCTCTGCCGGCAATCAAACTGCAGCAGTCCCTACGGAGGGCATTCTGAAGGTTGACCTCTCGAAGGTTCAGATCGCAGAGCAGGCAAATGAAGTTCTTGCTTTTGGCGCTGAGCAGCGTGTTCCGCTCGGTCTGCATCAGGCCGTTAAGGCGGTGGAGGCTGCAGCAGAAGATCCTGGCGTAAAGGCTATTTACCTTAAGCCCGATATGCCCGTACTCGGAATGGGCCAGCTCCAGGAATTCCGTATCGCCCTTTCTAAATTCCGTCAGAGCGGAAAGCCTATAGTAGCTTACACTGAAAATATCAGTACCGGTTCTTACTATCTCGCTTCCGTAGCAGACAAGGTATACATTACCTCATCGATCGGCGGTACTCCTACCTTCAACGGCCTGAGCTCCCAGCTTATGTTCTACGGAGATCTGCTGGATAGAATAGGAGTTAAGGTTCAGCTCATCCGCCACGGAAAATATAAATCAGCAGGCGAGATGTTTATCAGGGGCAATGCCAGCAAGGAAAACCTGCATCAGACTCAGGTCTTCATCAATACGATCTGGGGTTCGATGGTGGGCGAGATGGCCGAGAGCCGTGGAATTAGCTCCGATAAGATCAATAATGCAATCGACGATCTGAAGCTCTGCCTTCCTCAGGACTTCGTAGACTATGGCCTTGCAGACGAGACTGTAGACCGTTCGGGCCTCGAGGAGAAACTCGCAGTACTCGCTCAGGTCGAGTCTTTCAAGGATGTTAAGATGATCCCGTTTGCGGATTATGCCAAGAAAAAGGTAAGGAACAATGTCCGCGCCCGCCAGAAGATAGCTATCGTCTATGCCGACGGCGAGATAGTCGAGGGTCTTGACAAGCAGAACGTAGACGGTGACCGCTTCGCCAGCATCCTCGAAGGAATCAGGAAAGACAGCACTATCAAAGCCGTTGTTCTTCGCGTCAATTCCCCCGGCGGAAGCGTGACAGCCTCTGAGAAGATCAAGAACGAACTCGATCTTATCTCCGGCCAGAAACCCCTTATCGCCTCTTACGGAAACTACGCCGCATCCGGCGGATACTGGATCTCCAACAACGCAGACAAGATTTACTCCAACTCCGTAACTATCACCGGCTCGATCGGAGTCTTTGGAATGGTTCCCGATTTCAGTAAAGTCCTCAAGGACGTAGCCCACGTAGGAATAGACAACGTCTCATCCAACAAACACGGCGATATGATGTCCCTTACCAGGCCCTTCACGGACGAGGAGTACGCTTATATGCAGCGCAGCATCGAAGCTATCTACGAGCGCTTCGTAAGAATCGTCGCCGAAGCCCGCGACAAAACTCCCGAGCAGATCGATGAGATCGCTCAGGGTCGTGTGTGGGCCGGCGCCGATGCTCTTGAGATCGGCCTTGTAGACGAGATCGGAACCCTCGAAGACGCTATCGCCTTCGCCGCTACCGCAGCGGGAGATTCCAACCTCGCAGCCTGGAACATAGTCGAATATCCTAAGGTCAACACCGTAGCCGACCTGTTCTCGAGTATGATGGCTCCCCAGGACGAAGACTACAGTATCTATCTTAAGTGGTTTGACAACTGGAAGAAGGGCAAGTGTGAGTTCACTTTCGCCGCTATGCCCTACAGAATTACTGTCAAATAAGACGAAGTTTTCCCTTTCGGACTTTGTAAGGTCCGAATATCTTGCCCCCGAGAGGGCGGCCGCTTTCGACGGACTTCTTCAGACGGAGAAGTCCGTCTGCGTTTAGCCGCCCCTCTGTAAAGCGGAACAGCAAGTATTCCCAATGTTTGTAGGTCACGACCTTTTTCAGGTCTATAGCGCCGTCTGGAAGAACACACTCCCCGGCGGCCTGCCTGTAATAATCCTCCGCGATATCGTCTACCTGGGCGAAACGCTCCATATCGGCAGCGAGCGTCCTCAGATACGAAGGATTGATCTCCGCAAAGACCGGCATCACCTTCCCGCGGAGTTTGTTGCGCTTGAAGACTGTGTCCGCGTTTGTGCTGTCTTCGCGCCAGGAGAGCCCCTCGCCCTCCATCCACGCGCGAATCTCGGCGCGCGAGACAGCAAGCAGCGGACGCAATACCCTGCGCGGGAATTCGCCGGAATCGGCCGACATCCCGCGAAGCCCGCGTGAGCCGCACCCGCGCAGCAGATTGAGCATCAGCGTCTCGGCATTGTCGTCGGCGTTATGGGCCACGGCTACCGCCTCAAATCCCTCGTCCGAACACAGCTGCCCGAACCACCCGTATCGGAGGTCCCTGGCCGCCATCTCGATCGAGATTCCTTCCCGCGCGGCGTGATCAGCGGTCTCGAAGCGCCTGACATACAGCCCCACGCCGCGCTTCTCACACCACTCCCGGACGAACTTCTCGTCTCCGTCGCTCTCCTCCCCGCGAAGCCCGAAATTACAATGGGCCACGGCGAACTCGATCTCACCGCCGGCCCCGGCAGCAGCATACGAAGAAGAAAGGTCGCCGCGAAGCGACCTTTCTGCCATATACATCGAATCGATGCCTCCGCTGACTGCGAGAAGAATTTTCACTATTTCTTGGAAGCGATCGTGTAGGTGAATGCGAAGCTCATGAACTCCTTGAACTGCCATCCGCGAGGGCTGGTCTGGCCGGTAGTCTCATCGGTGACGAGGACGTTGGGATCGTTGATCATCCAGGTCTTGAAGGAGAGCTTGATAAGTTTGGAGAGCTGCCAGTCGATGGCGTTGTCCCAGTTGATACGGAAGTAAGGCTCGGCGAGATAGTCGGTGAAGACGGTTGCCTGAGACTCTACCGTAAAGTTGTCGTTGATCTTGAACTTGAGGTTGGCCTTGACCTGGGCACCGAACTGGAACAGAGCGCTCTTGTAGAAGCCTCCGATCTGAGCGGCATCTCCGCCTGCGACTGCAGCGGTGTATGCTGCGTCATCCTCTGCGACGCCGAGTTTCATACCGTAGCTCGAGCGTAGAACAGGGTTGTTGACGATGGTGAAGCCTCCGGTGAGGGGAGCGACGTTGATGTTGAACCACTCGTTCGGAACCCACTGGATACCAAGTGCGAGGTTGGTGTAAGCGGGGGAGATGAAACCGGAAACGGGATCACTCGCGACCCACTTTCCCTCAGTGTTCTGGGTGTACTCCTTAGGAGTATCGGTGAACTGGCTGCGGAAATCATACGAAGCGGTGTAGCTCAATTTGGAGTCTGCCTTAGTCTGATAAGCCCACTTACTCTCGAGATAGATACGGTCGTTGTTCTTCTGGAAAACGCCTTCCTTATCAGAAGAGTTGAGGAAACCGTAGTCGAGCTGAAGACGGTTGTTCCAGCTCATAAGGTCCTTCTTATAGTCTGCCTTTGCATCAAGAGCGGAAGCGAGGGTGATAGTGTTGTATCCACCGGCCGCCCAGTTCTTGAGCTGAGTGTTGTTGACACCGAGGCTTACGGACAGAGAGTTAGTCCAGTATTTCGGCTTCGGAGCAACTGCTTCCTCTTTAGGAGCGCCGGAAATCTCTGCGGCTG
>JAEESD010000157.1 GCA_016286145.1 Bacteroidales bacterium
TGTTAATAAATATACTATACCGTACTCTCTACGGCTTATTTCTTTTTATTGGGCGCGAGCATCATAGTCATCCTCTTTCCTTCGAGGACAGGCATGTTCTCGGCCCTGCCGAACTCCTCAAGCTCTACAGCAAAGCGGAGAAGCTGCTTCTCGCCCTGCTCTGCGAACATGATCGAACGGCCTCTGAAGAATATCGTAGCTTTTACCTTCGAGCCTTCCTGGAGGAATTCCTTCGCGTGTTTGAGCTTGAACTGGAAATCGTGTTCGTCCGTATTAGGACCGAAGCGGATCTCCTTGATCACAACCTTCTGCGCGTTGCTCTTCATCTCCTTTGCCTTCTTCTTCTGCTGATAGACGTACTTTTCGTAGTCAAGTATCTTACAGACGGGCGGGTCTGCTTTAGCGCTGATCTCTACGAGATCGAGTTCAAGCTCATCCGCCAGACGGAGGGCCTTCTGAAGGGGCCAGATGCCCTGCTCAGGGATATTGTCTCCTACGAGACGTACCTCTGGGGCAGTTATCTGCTCGTTGATGCGAAGCTCGTTCTCATCAGACTTCATCATCTGACGAGGATCGGGTTTGCGGCCATTGGGGCGCATTCCTGAGGGCTTTGGCTTGTAAGGACCCGGCATTAGGATAATTCTTCAGCTATTGCTGTATTTATATAGTTAATAAATTGCTCCACTGGCATAGAGCCCTGGTCGACACCTTCCCGGCGTACCGAGACTGTGCCTTCCGAGGCCTCTTTTTCACCCACAATCGCGAGCACAGGTACGCGGAGAAGGGCTATTTCCCTGATCCTCTTACCAAGCGTCTCGTTACGGGCGTCAATGGAAGCGCGAATATCGCAATTTTTTAGCGAATTACAAACTTTTTCTGCATAGTCTGCGAATTTCTCGCTGATAGGCAGAACTTTTACCTGATCGGGCGCGAGCCAGAGAGGCAGATGGCCGGCGGTGTGTTCGAGCACGACGGCGGTGAAACGCTCGATCGAGCCGAACGGCGCGCGGTGGATCATAACCGGGCGCTGCTTGCTTCCGTCGGCATCCGTATACTCCAGGCCGAACCTCTCGGGGAGGTTGTAGTCTACCTGGATAGTACCGAGCTGCCAGCTGCGGCCGATGGCGTCCTTGACCATAAAGTCGAGCTTAGGGCCATAGAAGGCGGCCTCGCCCAGTTCCACGACGGTCTTGAGGCCTTTCTTCTTAGCTGACTCGATAATAGCGTTCTCAGCCTTCTCCCAGTTCTCATCTGAGCCGATGTACTTGGTCTTATTGTTAGGATCGCGGAGCGAAATCTGAGCCATATACTCGGTCATATGGAGGGTCTTGAAGACGTAGAGGATAAGGTCGATAACCTTCTCAAACTCTTCCTGGAGCTGGTCTGCACGGCAGAAGAGGTGTGCGTCGTCCTGGGTAAAACCGCGTACACGGGTAAGACCGTGGAGCTCGCCGCTCTGTTCGTAACGGTAGACCGTACCGAACTCCGCAAAGCGGAGAGGCAGGTCACGGTACGAACGCGGCTCGCTGCGGTAAATCTCGCAGTGATGAGGGCAGTTCATAGGCTTAAGCATATATTCCTCGCCCTCCTGCGGGGTATGGATCGGCTGGAACGAATCCTTGCCGTACTTTGCGTAGTGACCTGATGTTACATAGAGTTCCTTTCCTCCGATATGAGGGGTGACAACCGGAAGATAACCCAGTTCCTGCTGCTTGCGGCGAAGGAACTGCTCGAGGGTGTAGCGCATCTGAGCTCCGCGGGGCAGCCAGAGAGGAAGACCGAGACCCACCTTCGAAGAGAAGGTAAAGAGGCCCATTTCCTTTCCGAGTTTGCGGTGGTCGCGTTTCTTGGCTTCTTCGAGCATCTGGAGATATTCGTCGAGCATACTCTTCTTAGGGAAGGTTACGCCGTAGATACGGGTAAGCTGCTCGCGGTTCTGATCGCCCTTCCAATAGGCTCCAGCGATAGCTGTAAGTTTGATTGCCTTGATGTCGTCGACGTGTTTTACGTGTGGACCGCGGCAAAGATCTGTGAAAGCTCCGTTGGTGTAGAAAGTGATAGTTCCGTCTTCGAGAGCCTCGATAAGCTCACACTTGTACTGGTCTCCTTTCTCCTTGAAGTATTTCATAGCGTCTGCCTTGGAGACTTCCTTACGCTCGAAAGTTTCCTTGGTTTTCGCGAGTTCCAACATTTTGTCCTCTATCGCCTTGAGGTCAGATTCGCTGATCTGGCGGCCTCCAAGATCTACATCGTAGTAGAAACCGGTTTCGACCGCAGGGCCTACTCCGAATTTAACTCCGGGATACAAAGCCTCCAGCGCTTCTGCCATAAGGTGTGCCGAAGAGTGCCAGAATATTCTCTTCGCCTCGTCATCCTCCCAGGGGCGGATGGTACCATCAGTAAATGCTATTGTCATAAGTCACTTTAATAAAGCCTACAAAGATAGGAAATTTTTCTATCTTTGTGAATATGGAAAAAATAGATAGCAAGATTCTTAGCAGCGAGGCTGCAAAAGCGGCCCTCTTTTTCGGTCTGATTTCAGGCGGATACATCTTCATCAACGGATTTCTCGGTACAGTAGAAAGTCCGATATTGGTAAGTATCCTCTCTACCGTCCTTTGGGCCGGAAAATTTGTCGGATGTATACTCCTTATGAGATTCTTTATGAAGAAGCTTCTCGCCTCTTACGAAGGAGTCACCCGTCAGAATCTGCTCGGCTACGGTACCCTGATCGCCCTTTTCTCAGCTATCATAACCGCCGCCTGCAGCTACATTTCAGTACAGTACGTCTTCCCCGGCCAGATTACAGAGGCTTTCAATACCGCTTTCGAACAGACAGCCGGTATGCTTGACTCCAACTCGATGGCAGCCCTAGAGGGTCTTGAGAGCAAGATGGGCATCATCTCGCTGGTAAGCAACCTTATCTGGTGCTTCGTCTACGGATGGATACTCTCAGTAATCATGTCCAACAGCCTTGCCGGCAAGAAGAACATTTTCGACGACGACGATATTTAGTCTATGGATATCAGCATTATAGTACCGCTTCTCAACGAGCGAGAAAGCCTCCCGGAGCTTGTCTCCAGGATAGATTCCGTGATGAAAGACGGCGGCCTTTCCTACGAAGTAATAATGGTCGACGACGGGTCTGACGACGGCAGCTGGGATGAGATCCTGCGCCTTGCCGGTTCGAACCCTTCGGTCCACGGCATCCGCTTCCGCCGCAACTACGGTAAGTCGGCCGCGCTATACTGCGGCTTCGCCCGTGCCGCCGGCGAGGTGGTCGTGACGATGGACGCGGATCTTCAGGACTTCCCCGAGGAAGTTCCCGAGATGTACCGTATGATTAAGGAGGAAGTCTGGGATATCGTCTCCGGCTGGAAACAGCAT
>JAEESD010000027.1 GCA_016286145.1 Bacteroidales bacterium
TATAGCGGCCCCTGTCATCACTCCCTTCAACTTCTGGTTCTGGGGTAATCTCTACCTCAAGTATGCCGGAAAGGTAGGAGAACTGACTATCCCTCAGCTCGTCATTCCTTTCAAGGATATCTTCGTTACGGTATTCCTCATCCTTGGAGTGCCTATCATCCTGGGTATGCTCTTTGCCCATTACCTGCCGAAAGCGGCCGAAAAGATGAAGAAACCTGCATCAATTTTCTCGCTCGCCGTCTTCGGTGTGATGGTCCTCGGCATGTTCATCCCGAACTGGCAGCTCTTTGTCAAGTACATCATCTTCATCTTCGTCCTCGTCCTGCTCCACAACGCCTGCGCGTTCGGAACCGGCTTCGGCGGCGCTACCCTTATGAGGCTCCCGAAGAAAGACAGAAGATCTGTCACTATCGAGGTAGGTATACAGAATTCCGGCCTCGGACTTACCCTTCTTCTCAATCCGGCTATTTTCAAGCCTGAGATCTGGAATAATCCCGAAACCGGAATTATGTACGGAGGTATGCTCTTCGTCACCGCCTGGTGGGGAATCTGGCATATTATCTCCGGACTTACTCTCGCGAGTATCTTTAGGGCAAAGAAACTGCCCGAAGAGACAGCCTAGTCTTTTACAGACTCTACTTTACCACTGAAATGGAGGGTTTTGCCCGCCATAGGGTGGTTGAAGTCCATCGCGACGGTGTCTTCTTTCACCGCTGCGACCTTTCCTTGTACTACCTGGCCCTGCTGGTCCAGCATAGGGATGGTGCGTCCTACTACGAGGAGGTCACGACGGACCTGCCCGTCGACAGTAAATGCGCTGATAGGGAGGTCGATGATGTAGTTCGGGTCCGAGACGCCATAGCCCTCTTCGGGCGAGAGAACGAACTCGAATGACTCACCGACTTCCTTACCCTCTACCTCTTCTTCAAAGCGGGGAAGGAGCATTCCGGTGCCGTGGACATACTCAAGGGGCTTGTCGGAGCCGGCCTGATCGGCTACTTCACCGTCTACGATCAGGGTGTAGCTGAGAGCTACCTTTTTGTTCTTTTCTACTTTCATTATCCATTAAAATTAACGTTGTCAAAAGCGATGGTTGGAATCAGTTTCGCGGCGCAAAGTCTGGCGTCCTCTCCGGCCGCGATAAGATTCTTCCACAGTTCCAGGAAGTTGCCCGTAATGAGCATTCCGCTTACCGGACCGGTTATGACTCCCTTTTCGAAGCGGAATCCTTCGATTCCATATGAGAAATCGCCGGTAGCGGAGTTGCAGTTTCCGCCGTTGAAACCGGTAACGAGGATTCCCTCGCCGCACTTCCTGAGGATCGAGTCCAGGTCTTTTACCTCGCCGAAAGGCATCAGGTGGGCCCTCGAGCAGTCTTCTACAGTAGGCTGGAGCCCCATCTTCTTGGAGATGTAAGTGTTGATAAAGAATTCCTTAACGACTCCGCCCTCGATGACGGGCCCCGGCGAGGTCGCAACCCCCTCCGAATCGAAGAGACGCGAGCCGGACTGGCCCTTGATGTGGGCGTCGTCAAGTATCGTAAGCCCCCCGCTGAACATTTTCTTTCCGAGCGAACCGTTCATAAACGAATTCCCCTGCTGGAGGGAATAGCCTCCGAGCGCGTTCAGGACGGGCGTAACGAGCTTCGAAGCTACATTCGATTCGACCACCATCTTGTATTTCCCGCCCGCGAAAGGCCGGGTCCCAATCTGCGCCGCTGCGCGGCAAACGGCCGTCGTCCCTACCTTATCGAGCTTCAACCCGCTTCTCGAAGGTGACGATTCCCACCAGAAGCCGCTGTACTTAGCCCCATCCGTTGCCTCGACCGTCACCTCGACCCCGTATTCGAACGAGGTCTCTTTGTGGCGGCAGAATAGGCCATTCGAATCGAGGGTGACTGCATCGAACTCCGAGTCGCTGTATTCGCCCTCTTCGGAAATCAGCCGGTATTCGGGAGTATCGGGCATCCGGCCCGTGACGGCTGCCTTGAGCGCCAGATCTCTGCGCTCTTTGGCCGTAACCTTCGAATATTCAACGTCATAGAGGCCCAGTTCGTCTCCGTTCACGGCGCTCTTGCAGCAGCGGGCAGGGTCCGGCAGGTCGCGCAGTGTATCCTCGGCGAGGATACGCGTCATCGCGACCGCGCTGCGGACAAACGCCCGCAGGCTCGCCTCGTCCAACTGGTTGGTAGAGAAGGTGCCGAAGCGCCCGTCTACGAACAGAGTCAGCGAAAGCCCGCGGTCCAGGCAGTGGGACACTTTGTCGATCTCGCCGTCGAGGGTAGAGATAATATCGGAGACGCTCTTCGAAAGGCAGACCCTGCTCTTGAGGGCGCCTTCTTCGGAGGCTAGCTTCATCGCCAGGCGGGCGAGTTCAAGTTCGTAATTCTCTATCATTGTGCGCCTCCTACCGTTAGATTCTCAATAAGGACCGAAGGGATTCCGCAGCTTACCGGAGCGCTCTGCCCCTTGCCGCAGGTCCATCTTCCCGGGTCTACCTTCAGATCCCCGGCTACTGCGACTATGTCCGCGAGAGCCTGGGGACCATTGCCTATTATGTTTATATCCTTTACGGGCATCGTAAGCCGCCCGTTTTCAATCAGATAGCCGCTCTTTACATAGAAGGTGAAATCGCCCTCTCCGATCTTTACTTCGCCGTTGGCAAATTCGTCGACATAGATTCCGCTGCCCGCCATCTTGATAAGGTCTTCGACCGTTCCGTCCGCGCCGTTTTCCATATAGGTCGAGCGCATACGGGGGATGGGATGGTAGCGGAACGACTCGCGGCGGCCGTTGCCGGTCGGGGCCACTCCGTAGTAGGCGGCGCTGATGCGGTCGTGGAGATAGGAGGTCAGCACGCCGTCCGTGACCATATAAGTCTTCTGGCCGGGCACCCCTTCATCGTCGTAGTTGCAGCTGCCGCGGAAGAAGGGGAGGGTAGCGTCGTCGACTATGTTGATTCCCTTGCGGCATACCTGCTGCCCGATCTTGCCCGCGAAGACAGACTGGCCCTTGCGGTTGAAATCGGCTTCGAACGCGTGGCCCATCGCTTCGTGGAGCAGGATTCCGGACGCTCCCGCGCCCATCACTACACTCATCCTGCCTCCGGCGGGGCGGCGCGCTTCGAACATAGCGTCGATCCCGGCAGTCGCTTCGGCTGCGACCTCGGATATGAGCTCATCAGTGAAGAATTCCACTCCCATTCGGAAACTGCGGGAGGCGCTCTTTGTCTGGACCGAGCCCTTGCTCTGGTAGACTACCTGCACGCTCAGGCTTGCGATAGGACGCAGGTCTGAAGTGAGCTCGCCCAGGGAGTTGTACATCAGGATTTCGCTGACTGAATAGCCCAGGAGGGCGATTACTTTCGCGACTCGGCTGTCTTTTGCGCGGATCAGACTCTCGAGTTTATGCAGGCCCGGGAGGAAGTCCGCCGTGTTCGCGAGGCGCCAGTCGCGGGACATGGGGTAATAGTCATGCCCGACCCCGATCGGGCATCTAGACCCCCGATCAGGTCGGGGGTGACTTGTGACGCCACGCCGTGTGTGACCGCTTATCGCCCCAGCCGCCCTGGCCGCTTCGAGCAGCGAGCGCATATCGGTAGATTCTGAGTATGCGTAACCTGTCTTTTCGCCTTCGAGGACGCGGATTCCGCAGCCGTAGTCGTTGGTGTAGCCGCCGGAAGAGACTTCTCCGTCTCGCAACATAAGGTTGCTGACGGTAGTATTCTCAAAGAAAAGATCACAGTAAGAGCCGCCGGAGCGGAGAGCCTCACTGATCAGGGTCTCCAGGTCCGTCTTCCGGATAGCAAACGTTTCTAATGCTCTTGTATCGCTCTTCATCACGGATGAATGTGTCTGTTTTGTTCCCTTCGGCGATTACCGTAAAGGGGGTCTTGCTGTTGTCTGCCAGAACCCAGCGGTCGCTTTCAGGGGCATAAGTTTCAAAGAAGTACTTCAGGCCCATCACATAGCGCCTGCGAATAGTATCTTCCGGGATGTTGTGGCCTCCGGCCTGAACTCTCGCCTGAACTCTCTTGATTGCGAGCTCGGGGGTTTTCAGCCAGAAATACAGTAGGGTGACTGTGTAGCCCAGGCTCTTTGCTTCGCGGATTATGTTCAGCAGCGAACGCGTTGCGAGAGTAGTCTCAATGCTGAAGTCTGCTTTCTTCGAGAGCAAATACCTGATTTTCAGGAGCATATAGCGGCTCGCCGAAACCGAGGCGCTGGACGGGTCGAAGGGCGACAGGCTCTTTGCAAACTCGTCTGAGTTGACAAATTCGCGGCATTCGAGCATCTCCGGAAGAAGGGTGTACGAGGCAGTCGTCTTCCCGGAGCCGTTACATCCTGAAAGTATATACAGTCTAGGCATCCTTTCTTGTCACCCCGTATCCGAACAGTGCAAAATCGCCCTTCACCGGATCATCGGGCCATATTTCTTTGAATGCGTCAGTTATCTGCTGCGCAGTAACTATATCTTTCTGTTTTCTGTTTGTCAGCCCAAGCGCTGCGGCCTGGGTGTAGACGTGGACATCCAGGGGAATAATAAGGTCTGCCGGACTCGTTTTCTTCCACAGTCCCAGGTCCACCTTACCGTCGTCCCTGACCATCCACCTTCTCATCATATTGATCTTCTTGTTCGCCGCCCTCTTATCTTCCTTCTGCCTGAATATCGTCGTTCTTATTTCGTCAACTGACAAACTCTCCAAACTCCTTGAATTAGCCGAGCAGACCTCTGCCCCTGGGACCTGTGCCACCCTCGGCACCATAAGAGGGGGGACCGCGATAGCGGTGGGGTCGAGCGAACGCGAGACGGTCTCCAGGGGTAGAGGTCTGGCGGCCTTATAAAAGTGATATAGATGGTTGCAGATCTGAGCGATTTCGGACCATTTGATGGTGCGGTGGAGGGAGGTGTTGTCGTCGCGGTAGTCGTGGGCCATTATGTAGTCGTAGGGGCGCCACTGCATTTCGTCGAAAAGGCGGTTGCAGTCGCGCACGATCATGGCCCTGCGACCCCAGGCGAGGTGGGCAGAAAAGATAGCGGCTATCTCGATATCCTGAAGCGAAGCCCCGTTCTCGAGGAACTTACGCGGGAAGGCTATAGGATCTTCGAGAAAGTAGACTGGGTCGTTGTAGGTCTCGGCCCAGTCTATGAGTTGCTGCTTCAGGTCTTCTTTCATTCGGGTATGTTTGCAAGAACTTCCTTAAGATACTCCCAGACGATGCCTATCGAAGGGATGTAGGTGCGTTCGTCGGGGGAGTGGGGGCTGAGGATGGTAGGTCCGCAGGAAACCATATCCCAGTGGGGATAAGCTCCGGAGAGGATTCCACACTCGAGGCCGGCGTGGATAGCCATCACCTTAGGCTCCTTGCCGAACTTGCGGAGGTAGACCTCCTTCATAACCTTGAGGATGGTGGAATTGGGATTCGGTTTCCATCCGGAGTATGCGCCAGTGAAGGCGATTTCTGCGCCGGCAAGATCGAAGACTGCCTTCATACGGGCCGCGAGGGCCATCTTGGCTGTGTCTACCGAGCTGCGAAGGAGGCTCTTGACGAACCATTTTCCGTCTTTCATCCCGACCATCGCCAGGTTTGTCGAGGTCTCGCAGAGGTTCTCGACCGATGCGCTCATCCTCTCTACGCCGTCCGGGCAGGCGAGAATAGCGTTGACTATACGCAGGGCGTCGGTATCAGTAGCACACTTGGGCGCGGCGGCCTTGGCGGGCTCGAGAACGAACTGCATATCGGGGTCGGTCTCCGCGTATTCGCTCTTCAGCTCGGAGGCGAGCGTCTCCAGCTTGCCCGCAACCGCCGCCGCGTCCTTGACGAGCAGGGTCGCGAAGCACTCGCGCGGGATAGCGTTTCGGAGGGTACCGCCTTCGAGGTCCACGAGCTTGACCAGACCGGTCTCGAGCAGGCCGAGAAGGACCCTGGCCGCGACGCGGTTGGCGTTGGCGCGATACAGGACTATGTCCATTCCGGAGTGTCCGCCCTGGCAGCCCTTGACCGCGAAGTTGAAGGTCTGGTAGCCTGCTGGGGCGGACTCGAGCTCGTATTTGCCTTCGGCCGAGGCGTCGAGTCCGCCGGCGCAGCCTACATAGAGCTCGCCTTCGGTCTCGGAATCGAGGTTGATGAGGATATCGCCCTTGAGGATGCCGGGCTTAAGGTTGGCAGCGCCGGTCATTCCCGTCTCTTCGTCGTAGGTGGCGAGGATTTCGATGGGGCCGTGTGGCACGTCGGTCGATTCGGCTACCGACATCGCGAGGGCAAGGCCGAGGCCGTTGTCTGCTCCGAGGGTAGTTCCGCAGGCCTTGAGCCAGTCGCCTTCTACCTTAGTCTCGATAGGGTCGGTGAGGAAGTCGTGTTTGACATCCGAGTTTTTCTGGGGAACCATATCCATATGGCCCTGGAGAATAACACCCTTACGGTTCTCGTAACCGGGGGTAGCGGGGACGGTCATAATGACGTTTCCGGTGTCGTCTGTGAAGGCTTTGATATTGTGCTCCTCCGCCCACTTCAAGAGAAACGCGCGGATTATCTCCTCGTGTTTCGAGGGACGGGGATTACGGGTGATTTTGTAGAAGTTGTTCCAGACAATAGCTGGGGTTAAGTCTTTGATGGTCATATCGTTATGTGTTTAATCGTTCAGGGGATAGGATGATTCGAGACCGAGCTGGTAGATGGGGGCGCGGAGGCTCATTATCTCCTCGGTGCCGTCTGTAAGAGTGATTTCGCAGATGGCGGGGATGAGGTAGACTATCTTTTGGGCCGGCTGCTTTTTCGACTGCTGGGCGGGGAGCGCTTTTGTCATCGGCTCGGCCTTGATCGTGAGCTCGAATACGTTGGGGCCTGGTTTTGTGGCCTTGACGGGTCCGCGGGCAGGATCGAGGGCGAACGCGGCGAGGGTCCCCTCACGGTCGGGGGTGATGTCGAAGTAGGCCCTGGCCTTGACGGTTTCGGTCGTTCCCTCGAAGAGGGGAAGTAGCTCGTTTTCGAGCTTGGTCAGTTCTGCAAGGGCGGTTCCGAGGGCTTCGCCGGCGTATGAGGCGTCCGTATCTCCGGTAAGGATCTTATAGCGCTGATCGCGATACTGCTTGATTTTCCCGGCCGCTTCCTGGGCTTCGAGAAGCAGGGAATCGATGGGCTCGACTTCGACCAGGACGGTATCGATGATGGTGTTTCCAAGGGTATCTACGATGGGGATATAACGCTCCTCATAGTAAGTCTTTTTCACTGCGGGGGCAGACTGGAGCTTTTCAGGCTTTCGGTAGTTAACCTGCCTGCCAAGCATGCTGCTGGAGTGACGGCTGCCGCCATTATCCTTTATCTCGCCTTCACTTGCGGCGATGAGGCCCTGTTCGGTAAGTGAGAGCAGGGTAGGGCGGGCGTTGCCGCTGAGGTTGACGCTGTAGCGCTTAGTCTGGTCGGCCTCTACCCTGGGGCGAATCTTGAACTGGTTGATGGTGGTGATAATAGTATCGCCCTGGGCCACCTCGAGGTTGAGAAGGTCCTTGGCGTATTTGGCATACTTGCCGGCGTGGACTATGTCCTGGGCGTAGCCTACCTCTACCGTGAGGGTAGTTTTAGGCAGGGCATACGAGATTTCCTGGGCGCTTGCCGAGATTGAGGCAAGGATCAGAGCGGCGGCGATGAGTGTTTTTTTCATTGCGTGTCGGGTGCTTTTTTCCATCTGCGGTGGGACCAGAGGTAGTTTCCGGGGTCTGCGTAGATGTCTTCTTCTATGTATTTGTAATATTGTTCGACTATTTGCTGATCGGTAAGGGTACTGGCGTCCTCCGCTATGGGTCTGAACTCGCAGATGTACTTTTTGTGGTTCTCCCTGCGGGTGATGGAGAGGTAGGTTACCGCCATATGGAGCTTTCTGGCAAGCGCAGCCGCTGCGGTCATCGATCGGGTCTTGCGGTTCATAAACTCTATGATAGTGTATCCTTTGGCGCTGCCGTAGGGCCACTGGTCCGTACAGAAGAACCAGAACATACCTTCTTTCTGATGCTCGAAGACGTGGCGGATGATGTTGTTTGTCTCGACGTAGTTCTCGTCTTTTATTCCTTTTGAATGTAGGCGGTTCTCGCGCATCACATCGTCCCAGACCTTGTCCGTCAGCCTTTTATATACATTGGCGGTATTGTCCGGCTTAAGCGGAATACTCTTTCCGCCATAATCGAAGTAGGGGAAGCCTGGGAGTATTTCCCAGTTTCCGCAGTGCGCAAACAGAACGATAGTTCCATTGGGATTCTGGATCCGCTCGAGTTCTTCCGGATTCTTTACGGTAATGATCTTTGAGCGGCTGATGCGCTTAGGGCCGCTGCCGCCAAACCAGATAGTTTCAGTTATGATCTGAGCAAAATGAAGATAGAAGTCTTTGAAGATCTGCTTGCGCTCTTTTTCGGATTTCTCAGGGAAGGCCTTGTCTATGTTTTCCTTTACGACCTTTACTCTGTAGCGCACTACGCAGCGGGCCAGCCAGCCGAGGATGCGTGCATTGAAATGATGCACACTCAGGGGCAGCAACGAGAACAGCCGCAGGAACGCTTTGACCAGAAATCGCTTCATCTCCCAAATTTAACAATTTATTAGTAAATTTGTGAACTCTGAAAAATCAGTAATACGTTATAATATGTTTAAAGGACAACCTAAAGGTCTGTTTGCCCTCGCCCTCGCCAACACTGGCGAACGCTTCGGCTACTACACTATGATCGCCGTCTTTGCGCTGTTCCTTCGCGCAAACTTCGGCCTCGAGGCTGGAACTGCCGGCCTTATCTACAGCTCATTCCTGATGCTGGTTTATTTCTTCCCCCTGATCGGAGGTATCCTGGCCGACAAGTTCGGTTTCGGAAAGATGGTAACAGCAGGTATCTTCGTGATGTTCGCCGGTTACCTCCTACTTTCCGTTCCTCTCGGAGGCGGAACCGTCGCTCTCGTAGCTATGTTGGCGGCTCTTCTGCTGATCGGCTTCGGAACAGGTCTGTTTAAAGGAAACCTGCAGGTGATGGTTGGAGATCTTTACAACGATCCCCTCTACGCCGCAAAGCGCGATTCCGGTTTCTCGCTCTTCTATATGGCTATCAACATCGGTGCTCTGTTTGCTCCGACCGCAGCTATTAAGATCCGCGAGTGGGCTATCACCCTCGGGTTCGACGGAAACGCCGCATATCACTTCTCCTTTGCGGTAGCCTGCGTCTCCCTTATCGTCTCAATCGCTATCTACTACGCCTTCCGCAGCTGGTTCAAACACGTTGAGGGCGGAACTAAGAAGGGAGAGAAGGCTCAGGTAGTCGACACCCTTACCCCTGAGCAGACCAAGAAACGTATGGTCGCTCTGTTCCTGGTCTTCGCTGTCGTTATCTTCTTCTGGATGAGTTTCCACCAGAACGGTCTTACCCTTACTTACTTTGCGGATGAGTTCACTCAGCGCAGTTCCGAAGGCCTTGCTTCGATGCCCTTCAACGTATGGAACCTCGTAGCGGTGATCATCATCGTCTATATGCTCTTCACTATCTTCGATAAGGAGACCTCGAAGAGGGGTAAGTGGATCGGTGTCGCAGTAGTGCTCCTTTCCTGCGCATACCTCTGCTGGCAGTACAGCCGTCTTAGCGGCTCAATCGCTATCAGCGCTCCTATCTTCCAGCACTTCAATCCGTTCTATGTAGTTGCCCTGACCCCTGTGTCGATGGCCATCTTCGGCGCCCTCGCAAAGAAAGGCAAGGAGCCTTCAGCTCCCCGCAAGATCGCTTACGGTATGCTCGTAGCTGCCGTTGCATTCGGCCTGATGGTCTTCGCCTCGATCGGCCTCAATACTCCCGACGTCCAGGCCGCGGCCCGCGAAGCCGGTATGCCCGAAACTCTCGTTTCTCCTTACTGGCTTATCTCCGTATACCTTATCCTTACTTTCGGCGAGCTCCTTCTCAGCCCGATGGGTATCTCCTTCGTCTCGAAGGTCGCTCCTCCTAAGTACAAGGGTATGATGATGGGTATGTGGTTTGTCGCCACTGCCCTCGGAAACTTCCTCGTCCAGGTCGGCGGACACCTCTGGGGATCGATTCCTCTCTGGATTGTCTGGAGTGTCTTCCTCGGCGTCTGCGTCATCTCTGCGATCTTCATGTTCGCCATGATGAAGAAGCTCGAGGCCGCCACCGCCGAATAGCCCTTCCGGCGCGGCTCTTCTCCTCATTTCTTTGCAATTGAGGAATAAACTTCATACTACTCTGCGGAATTTTCCGCAGAGTAGTTCTTTTTTGCCGTTTTATCACACCTTGAACGCTTTGGTGTGTGAAAACGCCCAAATCACACACCGACCCCATCAAAATCACTCCTTGGTGTGTAAATCGCCTCGAATCACACACCAACCCCGCCTGCGGACGGAGACTCCCTCGAGCGGGACTCGTCTCGCAAGTCAATGACTTGCTCGCTCGGACCCTTCCATTGCTATCTTCGTCCTCGCTTCGCTCGAACTCGCTATCAACGGACGCCTACCCCCTGCCCCTGTCCGGGGGTGGACAGGTCCGCCAGGTGCAACTGCTGCTCCGCTGGCATAGCGTGTTTTCTAAAGTATTAACATTCAGGCAATTACGCAAAACGACCTCCGATTTATTTTTTGACGGAGGTCGTTTTTCATAAGGGCATGAAACTCAGCGAGTTCTATTTCACGCCTAGAAGGATCTAAAAACAGTCCAAGTGGGTGTATACAACAGGTATTGATAAATGAAGAGAGGAAAATACTTGCTCAAATCATTATTCTTGTTATATTTGCAACAGGAAAGGACTAGATCCAACCGAACCGCGAGATACGCCCCGCCATTTGCGGGAAACGGAAGCGGTTTTTTTCGTTATATACGGTCACTTAATGAATACAAGTAGTAACGTCCCCGCTGGGGTGTTGTATTTTTATAATGAGGTATAACCCTTACATGCATAAAAAAGCCAGCATATTGACTGAGACCCCCAGGTTGATACTCCAAGCCGGACAAGGATACTTGAAATTCGAACGGGCTACATAAAGCTTCGTTCGCAGGGCGAACTCGGTTAGCCCGGTCCCCATATATGACTGGTTTTCAATCAATCTAAAAAACTTATAGTCTGCCACTACTCCAGCCTGAATGCGAAATCCTTTAATTTCATGATCCTTTTCAGGATCTATTTCGTTTGATGGATAATCTATAAAACTTACACCGATTCCTGCAAAAGGCATAATCCTCCAATACTGGGAATCATATGCGGAATATCCGAGAGATAATTCCATATTACCGCCTGTCATCCTCTCTCCTGCATTCCATTTATATCCGTCTAGTTGGATATCCTTTTTGTATTTGCCACCATATCCCAAGTATAATGGCCAAAAGATAGTGAATCGGTTAATCATGAAATCAAAACCGAATGCAAATCCAGCGGTTGGAGTAGCATACATAGCCAAGGGTCCCATATACAATTCACTTCCAGCTCCATAATGCATTCCTATGCCAAATCCTTTAGGATTGATTATCAGATCTTCATTAATGGTATTAGGAGTATTATCGAGTTCAAATTTGACTCTATTTGCGTAGTAATTGATAAGTGATGTATCGCGTCCGGACTGAGTCTCTTCCTGAAGGGTCACATTAAAACTCTCTGATACAGAGATGTAAAATTTGAGAAGGTTTGACAGTGAATTTGATCCAGATGATGCTTCCGCTTCAGCCCTCCGTCTACAGACTTCTGCGTAATCGTATGCCGTCTGAAGATACTTAAGCGTATATGTGTTTGCATAATCTGGGTGAATCCAAGAACCATATGGGTTCATATATGTTCTGGTACCTCTCGCTCTGAAACGGGTGTTACCATTTCTGAAGGTAGTATCTTTCGATTCATAGCCGTAATAGAGGTCACTTATCTTTGGCCATTCGTCACTTCTCCTAAAGAAATCAGTAAGTGCAAGGGTATCGGTGTCCCAGTATTTCAGGGACATTTTCATAGTATGACCGGGGAACAACGAACCTTCGCTCGTCTGCGCAGAAGCGATAGCAGATATCGTCACAAAGAGGATAATAAGGAAATGACGTTTCATACCAATGCCTTTTTCACAAAGATAATTATTTTATACTGACTTTAACCGCTTTTGGTGAGTGTAAAACGGCTGATAGCATAGCGACTCCGCGTTCCGTGAATGCATAGGCAGGATTCGGAGAATATTTCAAGGCTGCGAGGTGGTAACATTTTGTTACCACCTATAGTACTCTGGAAATCTTTCTAGATTTCTCTTTACTGCCTGATTAAGTGCTTTTGTCTCTACGCCATAGAAACCAGCTAAATCTTTATCCAGAATGACCTGAACCCCTCGGATTGTGATAATTCGTGCTTCTACATCATTTATTGGCAACATATCGCCATTTGCTATCGATTCCAATGCTTTAGAATTTATCTTATTTTCCATATCTTTTTATCGCTATTAGCGGACAGCAGTTGCCCCTTCGGGAACTCCAGTGGCTCGTCATGCCCGACCTGATCGGGCATCATTCTTCAAATTATTTGGATTTCAGCAAAAAGTCATTACTTTTGCATTAGAATATCGTCTGTGTTACGCTTCGGGCGGCTCGGACCAGGCCTCACCTCAGCTCCCGCTGGGGTGTTGTATTTTTACTTAGCGTGTTTTCTAAAGTATTAACATTCAGGCAATTACACAAAACGACCCCCGCGAAATCGCAGAGGTCGATTTAAGCATAATCCTGAAACTCAGCGAGTTGCAAAACACGCTACCATAGCGAAGTCTTTGTGCTTTCTGCTGTTGTTTGTATCGCAGTGGGTACATTAGCAAAGAAGTCAAAGCCTGCGAGAGACTCTATGTAGTCAATTGTATACTGGTATCCAGGTAAGTCGGACACTTTGTTACTAGGCTTTGCCTCATTAGTGCACAGATACGCACATCCAATTGCTCCACTTACTACTCCAGGTGAGCTGAAAGAGCACTTCATCAAGCACACATAGAAATGGCTGGGATAAGGAACGGTTTTGCCATTTCCTGAAGGGTATGTCTTAGGACGGTTTCCTGGATCCTCTGCATACCAATCATCATCATAAAGTACTCCTGTAACCACATACAAAGTATCAGTTCCAGAAGGAGCTGCATTTACTATCTGGGTCTCCAATTGAGCCCATAGTCCGCCGTTAAAGCTCTGGTTCTGAGGAGCCTGATTCGTGTAGTAGAACGTTTGATCCATTGAATCTTCACTACACTTGCGGTACTGAGCGGCGACAAAATGCCCACGGCTAATTGTGCTTGAATAAGGACTAGCCAAACCGTCTTGTTGATCAAGATTAATCGCTGGATCAGATGTCCAACTCCCCCTATCTATGTTGTTCTTGGGCCACATTGAGGTATGCATAGCATGAGCGCACCAAAGAGGGGCATAGTTGGATTCATCATAGAGGACGGTGTAAGTGCGGACCTCATCAGATGAAACCGGATGGGCAAATGTATGGGTAGCTATCTGGCGTTTGGCGTTATTCGTATTGTACCTGTACCAAGTATCTCCACGTGATGCGTTAGTGCCTGAGGTCGACTCTCCATTCAGCATGCTTTCAATTGCAGGCATCTCAAAACAACCTAAATACTTAGGCAATCCAGAAGGAGTAGGAGGGACTCCTCCACCGCCGCCACCACCAGAACCGGATCCGGCAGTGAATTCGACCACGACGTCGTCAATGCGTCCATTGTTTGCAGAGCCCGCGGTAAAGACCAAGGTAATAGTCCCTTCGTCACCATCAAGGCTGAAGATGCCCGAATTGCTCGTGCTGTTAGCGGAAGTGAAAGCGGCAGTGCTGCTTTCTTCTACGGATACTTTGACAACATTATTATTGGATGACCATCTAACTGTAACTTGAGTAGCTCCATAAGCTTTTATTCCTGCAATCTTAGCCCACTCTCCAGAACCTCCGTTCTTTCCTCCAACCATCAAATTTGCCTGAGTCATATTAGTTACAACACTGCCTCCAGTTTCACACATAATCTTTGTGTTATTGGATTTGCAGGAGTACGTTATCGTACTGGCACTGTTGTACGAGTTTCCTCCTGTGTAGGAGCTGAAGGTGGCTAACGCTGAAGTTCCGAAATCGCAACTATAAAGAACGGTCCCAGGCGAAAGGCTGGCTCCGGCAATCGTATAAGTTGCTGATTCTACTGCGCTTGTCTTCCAATCTTCCTTCACAGCTATGGCCTTCACTGTTTTGGCCACATTTATCGTTACAGAAGCAGATGCTGCTCCGGCAGTTCCGTGGGAAGAGGCAGTTGTGGGTTCAGTACCATCAGTAGTATAGTAGATGGTTGAGCCTGTAGTCGTAGATGATATTGTTACACTAGTATTTGCTGCCACCTCTCCTTCTGCAGGCGAGAAAGTCGGTGCAGCACAGGTCGTACGACTATCAGTAACTGTAAGCGTATAGGATACATTAGCTGGAGCATAAGTAGCATCTCCGGCGAACCTCGCAGAAATAACTGTCTCTCCTCCGCCGACAAGAGTTATGACTCCAGTTGAAGCGTTGATTGTAGCGACATCAGTGTTAGAAGAAGTGTATTCAACTGGCAGCGAATGAGGATTAGTCAGAGTCGCGGTCGGCATAGTGTCGTCTCCCGTGCACAATTCTCCGGTATCTGTAGTCGCTAATAATCCTCCCTTTTGCCATTCTATGCCAGCCGGAGTACGAGGCTCGGCATATTTAAATAACATAGGTTTAGGGTATGAGTTATTGCTATTATAGAAACGGTAGTAAGAGCTGTTTTTCTGAAGTATCTTATTCCCAGCACCAGTTATCAAGGCATTACCGGAAGCATCAATAGCAAAGGTGTAGGCTTGGGTGCGGCTTTCAGTCTCTTCGCAAGTATTACTACCCGATGCATTTGTCACATACTTTCCTGAAGGCAACTTAATGTAATAAGATGTGGACACCTTCTCAATTGTGACCTTATGTGAATCGTGACCAGTAGCCGCAATCCTATCATCTGATATTGATACAGAAGCGTTAGTGGTTAAACCATTGCTTCCTATTCCATAATGGACATTACTTCCCCAAACAATAAGATAATCACCACTCCAATCGTCAAGGTTAGATGTCACTTTCTCATAATACACGGTCGCTACAGGGACAAATGAGACCATCGTGTAGGCATCTTCCGCATAATAGTTAGCATCTACTGCGTCAACTTTAACATATAGGTAATAAGTGGCTCCGTTAGTCAAGCCAGCTCTTGAAACTGAGTAAGTGCTTCCCACCAAACTAGGGGTCAATTCTTCTCCTCCTGTTTCGGGAGTCGGCGTTTCTGACGTGTGAAGGTAAGCCTTGTATCCTGTCGCGTGGTCAGCCTTAGCCCATGATGCCGAGAAAGATGCGTTCCCCTCCACAGCACTGATTGACGCTGGCTTCCTAACCAGAGCACTTGTCTGCTTAAGAGCGATTTCTTTGTTCGCTGCGCCGGAGGCTCTAAGGACCAGGGTTGCAGTATTGTCATCCGGATTCGGATTTGAAGAGACCTTTGCTGTTAACTTGAGAACGCCTTCTTCTATAGTCACCTCAGAAATCCAATCGGAACTTACATCTTTAATCTCAAATCCTATTCCAAGATCATCAACCGGGTTTGTTATTGAAGCGCTAGTAGAAGCGGTGGTAGATCCAATAGCAACAGTAAGAGTTGAGAATCCTGTAGTGATGATTGGCTTAGTAGCCTCAGGAAGATCAAAAGCGACAGTAACTCCGTCTACTCTAAGGCCAGCATTCGTTGTAATAAAACCAGTCTTATAGCCACTTGGGATAGTTAAAACTATATCATCTCCGACTGAGAGTGATGAAAAATTTTTAGATGTGACAACATCACCTGTCGCAGAATCTTTTCTGAGATAAATGATGCCAGAATATGCGGCCGGAGTACCTGCAGCATTACGGGTATTCTTCAGTGTGATGCTCTTAATGTTGTCCGGATAAGTAGGTAGTTCAATGTGAGAACCGCTACCACTCCTGAGTTGAAGGAAATCGCTTTGCTTACAAGCATTAACGCTCCATGTTTTCCCTGTCGCGCTGACGATTGCAACATCACCATATGAGCCTGTTAAGCTAGAAGAAGTAATATCTGTACTAGTAAGTACGTCATCAGCAGCTGCAGTCGCACAATTAAGTGAAGGGCCCAGGGCGAGGTGGTTAGCTACTATAGAGAGTTCAACTCCAGGCTTAGTAGATTTGGTGAAGAGCTCACCATAGGATTCATCAAGGATATTCAGAGTAAAACCACCGATTGTCCCAATAGGTAGAGGAATATAGAATACCATATTCTCCTCGTAGCTGGACGAGAAATTAATAAGCAATTCTTTATCAGCGCCTTTGTCTGTGTCACCGGTAGCAATAGTGATTCCGGAAAGTGTAGCATCAGCTATCTCGAAGTCTCCGGTGATCTGTTTGGTCGCTACAAACTGCAGATACTTAGCTGTAGAAGGAATATTGTAAAGCACAAGCTTGAGTGCCCCACCAACTGCCTTAAATCCCACTCCACTTCCAGAAATCTTACCCAACATGGGCATGTTTGTAGCATTAGGACTCCAGACCACTTCGTTATCGAGGTGGAAAAGAATCTCATCTCCATCGGCCAAATGATTATCACTGTCAGGATATAA
>JAEESD010000028.1 GCA_016286145.1 Bacteroidales bacterium
CCGGCTTTAACCGACTTTTCTATCTCGTTATAGAGCTCTTTTACGGAGCCGATGCAGATCTCTTCCCTGCCGTCTTCGCTGCGCCAGATAGGCAGAGGAGTACCCCAATAGCGGCTGCGGCTGAGGTTCCAGTCCTGGATATTCTCCAGCCACTTTCCGAAACGGCCGGTTCCGGTAGCTTCGGGCTTCCACTCGATACCTTCGTTGAGCTCCATCATCTTCTCGCGCACGGCCGAGGCTTTGATAAACCAGCTATTCAGCGGGTAATAAAGCACGGGCTTATCCGTACGCCAGCAATGGGGATAGGAGTGGACGTGTTTTTCGATCTTGAAGGCTTTGTTTTCCTGCTTCATCCAGACGCAGAGATCTACGTCAAGAGTAGGCGTTTCGGGAGTCGCATCAGGATCATAGGCGTTCTTGACGTAACGGCCGGACCACTGCTTATAGAACTCTACATTGACTGATTCCTTTACGTACTGCGGATCGAGGTCTTCGAGCCTGTAGAAACGGCCCTTGGTATCCACCTGGGCCTGAGGGTTGCCGTCGCGATCTATGACATAGAGCGCGGGGACTCCGTTTTCTTTGGAGACGCGGGCGTCGTCTGCACCGAAAGTTCCAGCGATATGGACTATACCAGTACCTTCAGTAGTAGTTACATAATCGCCGGTAATTACCCTGAAGGCGCCCTCGCCGGGGTTGAACCACGGCAGGAGCTGTTCGTAACGCATACCCTCGAGATCAGCGCCTTTGAATTCGCCGGGAAGGACCTCGAACGGGGTCTTGCCGTCGAACCAGGCTCCGACAAGGTCTTTTGCGATTATGTATGTTGCGGGAATCCCGGTATAAGGATTGGCGCTGCGGACCTTCACATAGTCGATCTTGGGACCGACGCAGAGGGCGCAGTTGCTGGGGAGAGTCCAGGGGGTAGTAGTCCAGGCGAGGAAATACAGATCGTCCTCACCTACTACCTTAAACTGGACGCAGCAGGTAGTATCCTTTACATCGCGGTAGCAGCCGGGCTGATTGAGTTCGTGGGAACTCAAGCCTGTTCCGGCGGCGGGGCTGTAGGGCTGAATAGATTTTCCTTTGTAGAGATAGCCCTTTCCGTAGATGTCCTTCAGGAGGTACCAGAGAGTCTCGATATAACGGTTGTCGTAGGTAATGTACGGATCGTCCATATCTACCCAGTAGCCGATTCTCTCGGTAAGGGTACGCCACTCTTTAGTATATTTCATTACCTCCTCGCGGCAGGTCTTGTTATACTCTTCGACGGATATTTTGGTACCGATGTCTTCTTTTGTAATGCCGAGTTTCTTCTCCACTCCGAGCTCCACCGGCAGGCCGTGGGTGTCCCAGCCGGCCCTGCGGCGTACCTTAAAGCCGCTCTGAGTCTTATAACGACAGACGGCGTCTTTGATACTGCGGGCCATTACGTGGTGAATACCCGGCATTCCGTTCGCACTGGGCGGACCTTCGAAGAAGATGAACTCGGGAGCGCCCTCCCTTACCTCGAGCGAACGCTCGAAGGCGCGGTTCTTCTTCCACCTCTCAAGCACCTCAGCCGATGCGGCCACCAGGTCCAAACCCTTATACTCTTTAAAAGTCATTTTTTTTCGCTAATTTTGAGCCTACAAATTTAACAAAAATCAAGGCCAAAAGCAAATAAGGATATGGGCGTTCTGGACATCATTCTTCTCGTCATCTTTATTCCCTCAATAATCAGGGGTATAAGCAAGGGTTTCATTGAGCAGCTGGTCGCGCTGGTGTCGATTTTCGTGAGCGCATACCTGGCCTACATCTTCGCAGACAAGGTCGGTGCGTGGCTCTCCCAGTGGATTACCTTCAGCTCTCCGACCGTGCTCTACATCATATCCTTCGTGGTAGTTATCATCCTCTGCGTCCTGCTGTTCAACCTCGCCGCGAAACTCCTTACGAAAGTAATCAGTGTCGTTTCCCTGGGCTGGCTGAACAGAATCCTCGGATTTGTAATCGCCATCTTCAACACCGCCCTCGTGGTAGGTATTCTCTTTGTAATCTTTGGCGATCTGAACGAAAAATATCTGCATCTCTCCACCCAGTTTATGGACAACTCCCTTATCTACGGATGGATAAAGAAACTTACCGATGCAGTGTTTCCCTACCTTGAAGGCATCTTTACCAAGATAAGCAATGGCATCCAGGAAATCTAGGATAATCCTTATCGAGACCTCGGCCTCGCTCTGCTCGGTCGCCCTCGCCGAAGAGGGCCGCGAAATCGCATATCGCGAAAGCTCTGATGGCAGGCAACACGCCGCCCTGACCGCGCCCTTCGTAAAGGAGGTCCTCGACGAGGCGGGCCTGAAGGTCGCGGACTGCTCGGCGGTTGCCGTAAGTGCCGGGCCCGGCTCTTACACCGGCCTTCGCGTCGGATCGTCTACTGCAAAAGGTTTGTGCTTCGGCGCGGGTATTCCGCTGATTAGTTTGAGTACGCCAGACATTATTGTCTCGAAGGCGCTCGCCGGCGGGCTGGTTCCGGCCGGGTGCAGCGCTATCGTCCCGATGATCGACGCCCGCAGGATGGAGGTCTACTCGGCCGTCTACTCCCCCGCCGGCGAGCGGCTCACTGAGATCGCCCCGGTGGTGGTGGATTCAGAGTCGTTCGCAGATCTCGAGGGAACTGTCCTTTTCGTCGGCGACGGCGCACTGAAATGCCGCGAGGTTCTTGATCGTCCCGGATTCGTATTTGAAGAAGTCTTTGCAGACGCCGCTTCGATGGCCCCCTTGGCCTTCAAAAAACTCGAGGCGCGCGAATACGAAAACACCGCCTACTTCGAGCCCTTCTATCTGAAGGATTTCGTCGCGACGGTGTCGAGGAAAAAACTCTTTTAAGTTACTTCAGCAGTTTCGCCAGTTCGCGTTTCAGACCCGCTTCGCCATCGATCCTGGCGGAGGAGATTTCGTCTCCCGCGATGAGGATAGTGGCAGGAAGAGTCTGGAGGTTGTAGAGAGCTACGGCGCGGGATGAGGTCCCAAGTCCGTCGCAGACGTTGATCCAGGGAAGGTTCTGGTTCTTGATGACTGAAGCCCAGAGAGCTTTGTCGGCGGTAACTCCTACAGAATAAATCTCAAGGCCCTTTGAATGATACTTCTCATAGACAGGAAGAAGCACTTCAACATTGAAGAGTTTCTGCTCCGCGTCCGCCACATCCCAGAAGTGGAGAAGTATTACCTTAGCTTCTACTCCTGCCAGAGAGACCCTCTCCGCATTGACATTCGGGAGAGAAATATCCGGGAAGCCTGCCTGCTCGGCGTTGAGAACTGCGTGTTCGATAGCCATATTGTTCAGGCGCCTCTGAGCCTCGTTCTCGAGAGCCTTCACATACTTGCTCTCAGGATAGACGCTCTTCAGGGAATCGGCCGCAGCCTTGAAGATGAGCGCATCCGTAGACTGGCTGAAGACGGGCAGCTCGGCGGCAAGATTCTGGAAGAGGACGGGAACCACGGCGAGGGAATGAGAATTATTCATTACATACGCCAACCTGTCACGGTAATAGCCTACATAGAGTTTGGTAGCTTCTCCGGGCTCGGTAGCTGCAGCCATCTTCCTTACGAAATCCGAATAGGCCCGCTCGATTCCGGCGAGCTCGGCAGATCCCGCAGAACCTTCTACGCTGAAGTTTCCGAGAGTATCGGCAGTAACTTTAGCCGTCTCCCCTGCCTGGAGAAGCAGCGCTGCAAGACGGGTATCGCCTTTGTAAATATACACGAACTCCGGCTGACCTTTTTTTACAGGAAGACTGTACTTGAAACTGCCGCCGGCATCAGTCTTTACCGAGTCGAGCAAATCGGATGAGCTTACGTTCAGTTTATGGACAGCCAGCTTAGTTGCAGGGGCTCCTGCTACGCTCATCTCGATGCGCGCCTTAGGGGCACACGAAGCAAAAAGCGCCAGGACGGCGCCCAGCGCGATAATTCTATAACTTCTCATATTCGGCGAGGATTGCTGCGGCCAGTTCGGCCTTACGCGCGTCCGAGACTTCCGGGCGCTTCTTTCTGAAATCGAGGTCTCCCTCGGTCTGAAGGGGCACGAGATGTATATGCGTATGGGGCACCTCCATTCCGAGCACGGCTACGCCAACCCTCTTGCAGGGCACGGCTGCCTTCAGGGCCACGGCGACCTTGCGGGCGAAAGCCCAAAGGCCTTCGTAGGTCTTTTCGTCGAGATTGAAGATATAGTCGTCCTCAACGTTCTTGGGGATGACGAGGGTGTGTCCTTCTGCAAGGGGACTTATGTCCAGAAAAGCGTAGAAGTCTTCGCTCTCCGCCACCTTGTACGAGGGAATCTCACCCTTTGCGATGCGAGTGAAGATGGTCATTTAGATGCTGATTTCGAGGATCTTGAACTTAAGGACACCGGCGGGGACCTGAGCCTCTACGATTTCGCCTACGCCGTGGCCGATGAGGGCCTTGGCGATAGGGGTAGTTGCGGCGAGCTTGCCCTTAGAGAAATCGGCTTCCGACTCGCCTACGATCGAGAACTTCATCTTAGCCTTTGCTGTAAGGTTCTCGACTACGACGGTTGTCAGCATCTGAACCTTGTCTGTCGAGAGCTGAGAAGCATCGAGGACCTTCGCATTGGAAATCATATTCTTAAGGTTCGCGATTTTCAGTTCAAGAAGGCCCTGAGCCTCGCGGGCCGACTCGTATTCGGCATTCTCCGAGAGGTCTCCCTTCTCGCGGGCCTCAGCGATCTGGGCTGCGATAACAGGGCGCTGGGCAAGCGCTTCTTCAAGTTCCTTCTTCAGTTTCTCGAGTCCTTCCTGACTCATGTAATGTACTTCTGCCATATTGTGTTTGTGGTTTTGTCAACTAAAAGAGAGTCCTGCCTTTCGGCAGAACCCCTTGTTTCTTTTGCAAATATACGGAATTTTCGGATTATTTCAATCCTTCCTCATACTTGGGCTTCATAATGGCCTCGTAGACGACAAGTTTCTTAAGCTCCTTCTTACGGGCTTTCTTGTCCTCTTTGTTCTTCAGGTCCTCGAGGACCTCCGGAGTTTTGTTATTCTTTGTCATAGCGCGACATTAGTTAGAACACCACCCTCATCGTGAGTCCGGCGACGGGCTGAAGAGTGTTGGATGTGCAGAATTGCCCCGAAGCGGCGGGTGTGTAGGCGAAGTAAGGTTCAATCTTCACGTCAAGGCCGGCCTGCAAGGAACGCAGGTCCTGATAGTACATGTTCTTGATCTTGGCGATGTGAACAGCATCGTAGATACTCCAAATTCCGAATCCGAATCGGACGAGCGTGACGATAGAACCAAAGTTGCCGTACTGGATGCTGGTGACACCGTCGGATTGAGTCACTGTGGCATCCGTCCTTGCGAGGACATACAATCCGGCGTTTATGCCCATAACAAGAAGTCCGCGGCCCCATTGCTCATCGATGCATTCACCGAGTCCGGGGATAAAGAATGACGCCAGTCCAGCCCAGAAGCGGCTGTAGGGGTCACCGGGCTGATGAACATACATGCGCGCGTTATAAAGGTGTTTGTAGTCGGAATACTTCATTCCCTCGGTTATCTCGCCAGCCGCATTGAGCTTGATCTGAGAGGAAGAATAAGAGTTCCCGAAAACTTCAGTTTCCCCATTTTCGTAGACAATGCGGAACACTTCTGAAATGGGAGTATGGTACAGAGGACCGTCGGGATTATTATACTTCTTGTATGCGATTTCGGTGGTGCCGACTTCAAACACCTTTGCCTCGATATCGCTTCCATCCTTGAACGTGATGATGTCTTGCGCCATGACGGCCGGGATTACCGACAGCCACAGGCAGAAAGAAAGAATTATCTTTTTCATAATGATCGTTTAATGCTGTCAGGCAAATTTAACGAAAATTGTCATATTTGTAATATGAAACGAACAATAGCTATCTGCCTGACGGCAGCACTGACCATGATTTCTTGCACTGTTAAGAACGACAAGGTGGAGGGATTCCGCTATCTGGTGGACGAATTCGCCGACCTCAAAGTGATGAGGTACACCATCCCAGGTTGGGAGAACCTTACTCTTCAGCAGAAGGAGTATTGCTATCACCTCGCAGAAGCGGCTAAGTGGGGCCGCGACATCCTCTGGGATCAGAACTCCGCAGGTAATATTACACTCCGACACGCTCTCGAGAACATACTTAATAATTACACGGGCGCGCGTGAGGGCGAGCAGTGGGACGCTTTCGTAGTTTATGCGAAGCGCGTGTTCTTCTCCAACGGAGTACATCATCACTACGCCGAGGATAAGATCTTCCCTGATTGCAGCAGGGAGTATTTCGAGAGTCTGCTCTCCTCAGTTGGAGAGAATGCTGCTCTCGCGGGCTATGTCTATGATAAGTCGAAGGGCCTTCAGCGCCGCTCAACCGAGACAAGCGGTGATATCGTAAAGCTTTCGGCTGTCAACTTCTACGACGGAGTTACCCGCGAAGAAGTGGAGAAATACTACGAAAGCATTGAAGTAAAGGGCGATCCTCGCCCGATAGCCTATGGCCTTAACACCAAGGTCGTCAAGCAGGACGGCAAGATAGTGGAACTTCCCTGGAAGAAGGGCGGCCTGTACGATGGCGCTATCAGCCATATCTGCGACGAACTGGCGAAGGCGGCCGAGGTTGCCGAGAACGACATTCAGAAGAACGCTCTCGCGCTTCTTATAAAGTACTATGAGACAGGCGACCTGCATGTCTGGGACGAGTTTAATATCGAGTGGGTGAAGGACACGATCGGTACGGTCGATTTCATCAACGGCTTTATCGAAGATTATAACGACCCTCTCGGCCGTAAGGGTTCCTGGGAAGGCTATGTCAATATCAAGGACTTCGAAGCCTCGCGCCGTACGGAGACTATCTCGAAGAACGCGCAGTGGTTCGAGGACAACTCGCCTGTAGACCCGCGCTTCCGCAAGAAGGAGGTAAAGGGCGTCAGTGCGAAAGTCATCAATGCCGTCTGCCTTGCCGGCGACAGCTATCCTTCGACCCCGATCGGAATTAACCTTCCTAACGCGGACTGGATCCGCAAGGAGTACGGCAGCAAGAGCGTGACTATCGCCAACATCACCCATGCCTACGACTATGCGGCCCAGGAATCGCCGAAGAACATGCTCGACGAGTTCGCCTGGGACGACGAGGAAAAGGCCATGGTCCGTAAGTATGGCCCGTGGGCTGATGAGGTCCATACCGACCTCCACGAATGCCTTGGGCATGGTTCCGGCCAGCTGCTGCCCGGAGTAAGCACTACCGCGATGGGCGAGTATGCTTCGGCGCTCGAGGAGGCTCGCGCAGACCTGTTCGGCCTTTATTACACGGCTGACCCGAGGATGGTCGAGTTGGGTATCATGCCCGACAAAGACGCCTATAAGGCCGAGTATGCGAGCTATATCCGCAACGGCCTGTTTACGCAGTTTACCCGAGTCGAGCTTGGCCGCCCGAACACCGAGGCCCATATGCAGAACCGCAAGCTTATCGCCGAGTGGTGCTACGAAAAGGGCGCTTCCGACAATGTGATTGAGAAGAAGGTCCGCGACGGCAAGACCTATTTCGTGGTAAATGATTACGAGAAACTCCGCGGTCTGTTCGCTCAGCTTCTCGCCGAGATCCAGCGCATCAAGAGCGAAGGCGATTATAAGGCCGGCAAGTATCTGATCGAGACCTATGCCGTCAATATCGACCCTGAGCTCCATAAGGAGGTGAAGGCTCGCTATGAGGCCCTCCAGCTCAAGCCTTACGGAGGATTTATCAATCCTGAAATTGTTCCGGTAAAGCGCTTCGGAAAAGTCGTTGACTATAAGGTAGAGTACCCCGACGACTTCCTCGCCCAGCAGTTGGAGTACGGAAAGAAATACAGAGCGCTTTAAAGAATCAAAGCGCGGGCGGCGACGCGGTCCTTCTCGAGCTGATTTTTCAGCTCGTCGAAGGACTTGAAATGAATTTCGTCGCGAAGTTTGCGCACAAAACTCACCTTAAGGTCGAGACCATATATCTGCTCGTCGAAATCGAAGATATTGGTCTCGATCTTCTCGTTGTGGTCAATGTTGGTCATACCCCACAGCTGCCGCCCTTCAAGTTCGACCCTGCTCAGATACGCCCCAACTCCCGGCAGACACTTCAGCGGCTCGCGAAGTTTCATATTCGCAGTCGGAAAGCCTATCGTCCTTCCCATCATATTGCCGCTCACGACCACCCCGCTGATGCTGTACTCATATCCCAGCATCGCGTTCGCAGCTTCTATTTCTCCTGCCCCCAGGGCCTTGCGAATTTTCGTCGACGAAATGGTGTAATCATAGTCGTCACCACCGACCTGATCGGTGGTCCTGGATGCCCGATCGGGGTCGGGCATGACGTGGGGGGATACGACCAGCGCATCGAGACCGGATGCTTCTGCCAATTCAGCAATTTCTTTGGTTGATAGCTGATCTGATCCAAACCGATTGTCGTACCCCAGGACGATGGAGCTGACGCCGTAGTCGCGGCGGAGCATGTCGAGATACTCGCGGGCGGTAAGGGCGGCGAAGTCGCGGGTGAAGGGGACGACCTCTACGCGGTCGACCCCGAGCGAGAGAAGCGCCGAGCGCTTCTCGTCCAGCGAATTCAGCAGCCTGAGACCGCGAGGATCCTTTCCGAGGACGACCCTCGGATGGGGCCAGAATGTGATGACGAGACTCTGCTCGCCCCGCTTATGTGCGGTCTCAAGCAGAGTCTTTATCACTTCGCGGTGTCCGAGATGGACTCCGTCAAAAAAGCCTGTTGCAGCTACAGCCATCTGACGACGGGGAAATCCTGACGGTGAGGAAGGAGGTCGTTCTTAGGATAGATACGGGTACCTACCTGATACATACCTGTCCTCTCGGGAAGGACTGTCACACGGAAGGTCGCGATACCGTTTTCGAAGCTTACGAGCTCGAAAGGTGCGACTTCCTGGATGTGGTGATTGCCCTTGGCGTCCATCGAGGTGAAGATCATCTCCACTCCGATGTCTTCCGGCTTGATACGTCCGAGGTCGATCTGAACCTCGCTGAGGAGGAGATTTTCCTGGGAAAGAACGTATGATGCGCTCGGCTGGGTATAGGAGACGATACGCATATTATTCCATTCCTCGGACATGAACTGTTTCCAATCTGCAATCTCACGGGCTACTGCGGCTCCGTCCGCGGCAAGCTTCGAATAGCGCTCGGCCTGAGGAACGTAGTACTGGTTGCAGTAGTCTGTAAGCATACGGTTGGTAGTAAAGTTGGACGCTACCTTGGCGATGGTATTCTTGATATAGCCTATCCACTTGACGGGCAGTCCGGACTGCTTGTCTACGTCGTAGTAATCGGGAGCGATTTCGTTCTCGATAGTGGCGTAGATAGTCGCGGCATCCAGCTCGTTCTGATAGTTCTGGTCGTCGTAGGTGCGCTCCTGAGGGAGAGCCCATCCGGCGTCTTTCTGGTATCCCTCAACCCACCAGCCGTCCAGCACGGAGAAGTGCATTACGCCGTTCATCGAAGCCTTTTCTCCGGAGGTACCGGAAGCCTCGAGCGGGCGGGTAGGGTTGTTCATCCAGACGTCTACGCCCTGGACAAGCCTCTTGGCGAGGGTGATATCGTACCCGGGGACGAAGACGATCTTTCCGATAAAACGGGGATCCTTGCTGATCTCTACGATCTGTTTGATAAGGTCCTGACCTGCACCGTCGGCGGGATGGGCCTTGCCGGCAAAGATGAACTGAACCGGACACTTAGGGTCGTTGACGATGGCATCGAGCCTGTCGAGGTCGCGGAAAAGGAGGGTTGCCCTCTTGTAGGTAGCGAAACGGCGGGCGAAGCCGATAGTCAGTACATCGTCGCGAAGAGTCTCCTTGATCGTAACGATCTGGCCAGGAGTGTAGTGTGCGCTGATGAGAGGATCAGACAGGCGGTCCTTGACCGACTTGATGAGTTCGGTCTTGAGGATCTTGCGGACATTCCAGATTTCCTCGTCGGAGATATTGTAGATTCCGTCGAAGCAGCTCTTGTCGTAGTGGGAGGTCTTGAACTCGTCGCCAAAGACCTTGGAATGGACAGCCTTCCACTCTTTCGAGGCCCAGGTCGGATAATGGACACCGTTCGTTACATAGCTGATGTAAAGTTCCTCAGGAAGATATCCGGGATACATCGAAGCGAAGATATCCTGGCTTACCTTGCCGTGGAGCATCGACACGCCGTTGACGTTCTGGCTCATCGAGGCGGCGAGGGTACTCATCGAGAACTTCTCGTCGTGGTTGTCGGGGTTAATCTTACCGAGCGCCATGAACTGCCTCCAGTCGAGGCCGAAGCGGCGCGGATAGTGGCCAAGATACTTGCCGAGCAGATCCTCGGTAAAGGCGTCGTGGCCGGCGGGAACGGGGGTATGGGTCGTATAGAGGGACGAGGCGCGGCAGAGCTCCATGGCTTCGCCGTAGGCATGGTGGCCGTCCTGCATGAACTCGCGCAGCCTTTCGAGGCCGGCGAAGGCGGCATGGCCCTCATTGTAATGGTACACGGTGGGGTTGAGGCCGAGGGCGCGAAGGGCGCGTACGCCTCCGATTCCGAGCAGGATCTCCTGCTTGAGGCGGTTCTCCCAGTCGCCGCCGTAGAGCTGATGCGTTACGGAACGGTCTTCGGGGGAATTGGCTTCGAAGTCGGTATCTAGCAGGTAAAGGTCAGTCCTTCCGACCGCCACCTTCCAGATACGGGCGCTGAGCTGACGTCCGGGGAAAGACATCGAAACTGTCTTCCAGTTTCCGGATTCGTCGAGAACGGGCTCGGCGGGGATCTTCATAAAGTCCTGGGCATCGTAACCGGCGACCTGATTGCCCTGGGGAGTCAGGCGCTGGGTGAAGTAACCGTAACGGTAGAGAAGACCTACTGCGACCAGGTTGACATTCATATCGCTGGTCTCTTTCAGGTAGTCGCCGGCAAGGATGCCAAGACCTCCGGAATAGATCTTCAGCGAGGTATCCAGGCCATACTCCATACAGAAGTAGCCGACGGAAGGCTCCGTCCTCTGGTTCTTCAGCTCCATGTAGGAGTCGAACTCCTTCATAACGCTGGCGAGACGGCCGAGGAATTCGGCGTCCTGAGCGAGCTGTTTATATCGTTTGAGGGTTACTTTGTCTAGAATCACCATCGGGTTGTGGCCGGATTTGTGCCACAGGTCGGCGTCGATGCTCTTGAACAGCGACTTTGCGCTGTCGTTCCAACACCACCAGAGGTTTTTACACAGGGTTTCAAGCCCCCTGAGTTCCTCGGGAAGGTGACGGGTTACCATCACGCTCTGCCACGATGGGGTTGCGTTGGGATTGTACATAAATTCTTAAGATAATACTACTGTTTTGTTGCTATTGCCTCGTCTACACGGATCTCAAAATCGCTGAGCACATTCATGTAGTTGATAAACGCCTCATAGGGCGTATCGTAAGGATTGAAATATTTGTGGACATCGCCGTCGGAGAAGAACTTCGTACACATATAGTAGAAGTGATCACTCTCCTGGAGGTGGCCATAGTCGGCCCAGAGGATAGGGTCGTTCAGGATCGCTAGTTTCTCGCCAAGGGCATACACTTTATTGAAAGCGTCTGCCTGGAGTTCGTTTCCGAGCCAGGCGGTAAGGTCACGCTCTTCGTCTGCCCACGAAATTGCGTTGGGAACGGAAAGCGGAGCTACCGGCTTGTACTTCGCTGCGGCCTCGGAAGGGGTCACGAACTCGTACTGCTTGTCGGCAAGGACCTTCTTCGGGAGGGCCTTCATAAACTCGAAGATTCCGGACTCTTCCTTGTTGTGTTCGCCGAAGGTTTCGTAGTCCATGAAGAGGTTTATCACCTCGCCGGGGGCTGCGTCGAGAGCCTCCTTGAAGGTGTCGGCCGTTACCGCGCCCTGGGTTCCGAAACGGAAGGCGATATCGTCGCTGAGCATATAGTTGCGAAGAAGCAGTTTCTGATCCTCAACTATATCGTTCGAGTAGATGTAGTTGGGGCTTCTCCAGCCCATGATGTGGCGCGCGCCCTCGGTAAGGACGGTCTTGAAGCCCATGTCATAGACGAGCTTTCCGATAGCGTCTGAATAGACGAGCTCGGTGTTGCGGAAGGTTGTCGGGGTCTGGCCGAAGTAATCCTTTATCGCGGCCTGGTGTTTCAGGACCTGATGACGGAATTCAGCCTCGTTGCCGATACTGGCGAGGGAGTGATAATACGTCTCGGAAAGGAACTCCACACTGCCGGTCTTGGCAAGAGCCTGGAAGCTCTCGATCACCTCGGGGGCATACCTGTCGAACTGCTCGAGAACGGAGCCGGACAGCGAGAAGGCAACTTTCAGTTTACCCTTCGAAGCCTTGATGGCGCCAAGGAGAAGCTCGTTCATCGGGAGGTAGCACTTGCGAGCCACCCTCTTAAGGATAGTCCTGTTGGCGAAGTCGTCGTAGTAGTGTGAGTCCTTACCGATATCGAAGAAACGGTACTGACGCAGCCTGGTAGGCTGGTGGACCTGGAAATACAGACATATAGATTTTGCCATAACCGTGTGTGTTTACTTTACGAGTGAATAATAAATGTCCTTGAGCTTTGCAGCTGCGTGGTCCCACTTGAGGGCGTTGACCTCATCGAAGCCCTGCTTCGCGGCGAAGTCGGCCAGAGCGGGATACTTGATAAGGGCGTAAATGTCGTCAGCCATTGCGTCTACATCCCAGAAGTTTACCTTGAAGGCATACTTAAGGATTTCTGCCGCACCGGACTGGAAAGAGATAATACTCGGGACGTTGCTTCTCATTGCCTCGAGCGGGGAGATACCGAAGGGTTCGCTGACAGACGGCATTATGTAGACGTCGCTGAGGGCGAACATTTTCTGGACGTCGGCTCCGCGAAGGAAGCCGGTGAAGTGGAAGCGGTCGGAGATGCCGAGCCTGGCCACCTGCCTGATAGCCCTGTTCATCATATCTCCGCTTCCGGCCATCACGAAACGGACGTTCTCGGTCCTCTTGAGGACCTTGGCGGCGGCGTCGATGAAATACTCGGGACCTTTCTGGAAGGTAATACGTCCGAGGAAGGTGACGATCTTGTCTTTCACTCCCCTCTGGATCTCGAGATTCTCGCGTCCGCTGAAATCAACCGCGTTGTGGACCGCGATGACCTTGGAGGGATCGATGCCGTATTTGTTGATTACGATATTGCGGGTAAGCTCGGAAACGGCGACTACCTTGTCTGCGGCTTCCATTCCACGGCGCTCGATAGCGTAGACGCGCGAGTCGACCATATCATCTGTTCCACGGTCGAAGGAGGTAGCGTGGACATGGACCACGAGCGGTTTGCCGGTAAGTTCCTTGGCCGCGATTCCGGCAAGGTAGGTAAGCCAGTCATGGGCATGGATCACATCGAACGCGTCCTTATTCTGCATAGCGATAGTTCCGCCGACCTGGGCGTAGCGGCTCACCTCCTCGAGGAGGTTCGCGCCGTACTTGCCGGAGAACTTGAATTTCTGACCGAAACCGATGGTGGTCTCTGTAGTTTTCTTGCGCTTCATCTCCTCGATAGCCTCGAAATATTCATCGGGGTCTACGTAGGGGACGATGTTGGAGTCTACGTTTATGAACTTCACCTTATCGAGGAATTCGTCTACCGTCTCGCTTACGTTCTGGACGGCGACATCGCTCGCGTTGATGATTTTGGTGCAGGATTGATCTTCATCTCCGCTGGCCGATGGCATCACGAACAGAGTCTCGACGCCGTTGTGGGCCAGGCCTTCGACTATTCCTTTGCAGGCGGTTCCAAGTCCGCCGGCGATGTGGGGAGGAAACTCCCAACCGAACATCAGTACTCTCATTTCTGTTCCTCCTTATTAACTTTCATAAGATTGTCGCACACAAGCAGGGCGGCGGCTGTAAGGGCCGAAGAAATCGCTCCGTGGGGCTCGAAGGGCGGATCGCCGTCGTAGAGCTCGGAGAAGGCGCCGACGCCATGTTTGTTCAGGTCCTGGTAGAAACCTTCCAGCAGCCACTCGGCCTTCTTCCAGAAAGCCGGGCCCTTGACCTTGAAGCAAAGCATCACGTACGGGGCAAGGAGGGTAGGCCATGCGCAACCGTTGTGATAGGCGAGGTCACGCTCGACCTGCGAGCCTTCGTAGACGCCCTTGTAGCGGACATCGCGCGGGGAAAGTGAGCGGATGCCCCTGGCCGTAACGAGTTCGTTGTCCACTACCCTCAGGACAGACTGGATACGGTCTTCGTCTACCGGGGAGTCTGCGACAGCCAGCGCTGAGAGCTGGTTCGGGCGGACTTCGGTATGCTGGCCTTCGTTGTCTACATAGTCTGCCAGGAAGCCGAGACGCTCGTTCCAGAAGGTCTGAGTAAAGTTGGCTTTCACGAGATCGGCTATAGGAGTCCAATCCTTGGCGAAGCGGCCGTTGCCGTATTTCTTGTCCATCTTGCAGGCGAACCTGATAGCGCTGTACCAGAAGGCATTAGTCTCTACCTGGTAGCCGGCGCGCTCAGTAACTGCGCGGCCATTGATATAGGCGTTCATCCAGCTGAGGGCGACACCGTCCATCTGGGCCCATATAAGGCCGTTGGGATGCATCGCGACTTCCTTACGGACGCCGGGCTTATAGCTCTCAAGGATAGCCTTCATAGTCTTTCCGTACTTCTTCCAGACAAGCTTTTCATCTGCTCCGAAAGCTATGTACTGCTGAAGAGTCTCGGCAAGGTAGAGAGGAGCCTCAACCTGAGTGGTTCTCTGGAAAAGACGCTCCTGATTGTCTTCCAGGAGATTGTCGAGAATCTCTTCGAAGTCCTCGGGACGGCCGGCGTAAAGGGTCAAACCGGGCAGCGCCACGAGTGTCTCGCGGAGCAGGCCGGTGTGGAGCCAGGAATAGCCGGCCTCGATCCTCTTACGGCCGTTGTGATATGTAATCAGGGTGTTGGCGCAGTTCAGAAGGGCTTCGTGGCCGTTTGTCTCGATATTTTCCTGCTTGTAGAGCGCTTCGTAGTCTTTTTTGAATGACTTGGGTTCGCGCTCATATTTGTCTGCAGACAGATAAACGGACTCGCCTGCCTTCATATTGACGCTGAAGACACCGGGCGACAGAAGGTCTTCCTTGCAGTCGAAACCGCGGCGGTATTCGTCTGAATAAGTAATTCCGTAATACCAAACAGGGTCTGAATTGAACTTTACGGCCTTTGAGAACTGAATAAACAGATCCGGGAAGGCTTCGTAAAGGCGGAAGGCTGCTCCGTTGGAAGCGGGTTTCGCAGTTCCGTCCGCTACGTCGTTGGCCTGAGTAAGGGCGTGGATGTTGCGGAAAGCGAGCATGGGCCTTATCTGGACTGTTGCAGCATCGGGGGCCTCAAGAAGCTCATATTTGATATAAAGCTGGTCGCGGTCGGGACAGAGAAGAAGGCTCTTTCTGAATACGATCGAACCGATCTTGAAGGTAATCTGGGGAACCGGGTCGGCTGCGAAGTCGACTACGTATTTGTGTCCCCTGGGTTCGTAGATGTCTCCGTAGCAGTGGATTCCCAGGTTGAACTGCTTTCCGTTTACGATAAGCGACTCGTCTAGCGAGGAAAGCAGCAGGAACCTGTCTCCGCCGAAGCGGTCGAGCGTGACTGCAAGAAGGCCGTGGTAACGCCTGGTATTGCAGGTAACGATCGAGGTGTTGCAGTAAGCTCCAGTCTTATTCGCACAGATGATTTCCCTCTTCAGCGAATAGGAAAGGTTTACCAGCTCGGCCTTGTTGAATTTGAGTAATGCCATATATACCTTATTTTTTTGTCAGGACCAGAGCGCATCTGCTGGGAAGATACAGTAGCAGCTGATGGTCCACGGTAAAATGTTTCTCGCCGGGAGAGAGCCGGCCAAATCCGTCGAAGCGGGCTTCGTCTGAAGTAAAGGCCAGGTCGTACTCTCCGTCTTCAACTTTGAACCCGTAATTCTCGAAAGATTGGGTAGGGTTGAAGTTGAGCGCAAAGATAGCATTTTTACGCTTGAATATCAAGACCTTGTCTCCTTCGTTCGCGCATATGAGCTCAGGCGCGCCCGCGAGGGTATCCTGGGCCTTCAGGAAATGGATCATCTGGGCGTCGAAAGCCTCGAGCGCTCCGTAGCGAAGATCGGGATTGTCTGGCAGCGACCACTGCCTGCGGGCATACTTGTACGACCAGCCGTTTCCCTCGCGCGGGAAGTCGATCCACTCCGGGTGGCCGAATTCGTTGCCCATGAAGTTGAGGTACCCGTTTCCGGCGGTAGCGGCGGTGACGAGCCTGATGAGTTTGTGGAGCGCTATTCCGCGGTCTACGATCAGGTTCTGAGTCCCCTTCCCCATCGCGAAGTACATTTCCTTGTCTATCAGGCGGAAGATGATGGTCTTGTCGCCCACGAGGGCCTGGTCGTGGCATTCGGCATAGCTGACCGTCTTTTCGTCCGCCCGTTTGTTGGTCAGTTCCCACCACATCTCGCCCATCGGCCACTCGTCGTCGGACTTTTCCTTGATCCATTTGATCCAGTGGTCGGCCACGCCCATCGCCATTCGGTAGTCGAAGCCCACTCCGCCAGCCTCGAAAGGCGCTGCCAGACCGGCCATTCCGCTGACGTCATC
>JAEESD010000029.1 GCA_016286145.1 Bacteroidales bacterium
GCCGGTGGCAGCAAAGTAGAACTTGGTCTTGGGCTCCGTGCCGGAAGGACGAACGGAAACTACGTCCCCTGCCTCGTTGAAGAACTGGAGGACGTTGCTCTTGGGAAGGCCGGTCTCTTCAGGCTTGTTGTAGTCGATGACTTTGGCAAGAGGGCTGCCGGCGATAACCTTGGGAGGGCATGCACGGTAATCCGCCATGATCTTCTGAATCTCCTCAGCACCGGATTTGCCCTTACGGACTATGTAGACCATCTTCTCCACGTACAGGCCGTACTTCTGGTAGACCTTCTGGAGGAGCTGCCACAGCGTGAGACCCTGCTCTGCAGCCCACGCGGCGCATTCTGCAACAGCGCAGCCTGCCACCTGGGCACACTTGTCACGTACGAAATCTCCCAGGTTGAAACCGTAGCTTTCCTCACCGCCGCAGATGAACGACGCCTTTCCTTCCTGCTGCTTCTGAATCTCTGCAATGTATTTGAAGCCGGTGAGCACATTGTAGCACTTTACGCCGAAGTCCTTGCAGATTGCAGCGATGAGTTCAGATGTGACGATGGTCTTTACGCAGTACTGCTTGCCGTTCAGTTTGCCCAGCTCTTTCCAGCGGGTGAGGATATAGTAGGTAAGGAAGCTCCAGGTCTGGTTTCCGGTAAGCTGAACCATCTTGCCCTGGTCATTACGAACCGCAATTCCAAGGCGGTCTGCGTCAGGATCCGTAGCCAGAACCAGGTCTGCGCCTGTTTCATCGGCCTTGGCAAGGGCCATGGCCATGGCGGCAGGCTCCTCCGGATTGGGCGATGCCACGGTGGGGAAATTGCCGTCCGGAACTTCCTGCTCCGGGACATGGATAATATTGGTGAAGCCGATGCGCTTCAGGGCTTCGGGCATAAGGCGTACGCCGCAGCCGTGGAGGGGCGTATAGACTATCTTGAGGTCTGCGTGCTTCTTGACAGCTTCCGGGGAGAGCATGAGGGAAAGCTGGTCCCTGAGGTAGCACTCGTCAACCTCTGAGCCCATGATCTCGATGGGGGCCTTGGGCTCTCCGGGTACCGGAGCGAAGCGGACATCGGCAGGGTCTGCAATCTTGCCGACCTCATTGACGATATCCTTGTCTACGGGAGCGGTAATCTGGCCGCCGTCCTCCCAGAATACCTTGTAGCCGTTGTACTCCTTGGGGTTGTGGCTGGCGGTTACCATGATGCCGGCAGTGGCCTTCTTGAGGCGGATGGAGTAGCTGAGCTCCGGAGTGGGACGGAGGTCTTCGAACAGATAGACCTTGATGCCGTTGTTGGAAAGGACTTCTGCCGATATCTCTGCGAAAAGGCGTGAATTGTTGCGGCTGTCGTGGCTTATGCACACGCTGGCGGCGCCCTTCACGTTGGCCTTGATGTAGTTTGCAAGACCCTGTGTGGCCATGCCAACGGTGTACTTGTTCATGCGGTTGGTGCCAGCGCCCATGATGCCGCGAAGGCCGCCGGTACCGAACTCCAGGTTGCGGTAGAAGGCGTCTTCAAGCCCTACGGGGTCCGTTTCCATAAGGTGCTTTACTTCCGCTTTGGTCTCTGCGTCAAAGTTGCCGTCAATCCAGCTTTGAGCTACGGTTTTGTAATCTGCCATATCTTTGTGTTTTAGTGTTTAATCGTATCCACAAAAATAAAAAATATTCAGTACTTTTGCAATATGGATTTCAAAGAATTCATACTTGCCCACGACGGCTGTGACACTGCCTCGCTTGCCATGCAGCGCGGACGCCTCTCAGTTGAAGTTGAAGACTGGAACCTTGCCCTGAGTACACTGGAGGCCCGCTCAAAGCTGCGTCACAAAGTCCCTCAGTGGCACGCCGTTCCCTCTTTGCAATATCCTAAAGTCCTGTCCGCAGAGCAGTGCTCCTCCACGGAAACCGCCCGGTACAAAGCCTCCCTCCTGTCTCACTTCCCCAGCTTATCCACCAAAACCGCCATTTCCGTGGACAAACCCTCGGAATCGCCCACTTGTCCACCAAAACACCCCGTTTCCGTGGACAAACCCCGGGAATCGCCCACTTGTCCACCAAAACACCCCGTTTCCGTGGACAAACCCTCGGAATCGCCAACTTGTCCACCAAAACACCCCGTTTCCGTGGACAAACCGGACGGGGTGGTGGAAGGATTGAGGGTGGCGGACCTAACCGGCGGGTTGGGTGTGGATGCGTGGACGTTCTGCCAGGTTGCGGAGGAGGTACTTTACAATGAGATGGATACTGAACTTTGCAGGGCGGCAGAACACAACTTCAGGGAACTTGGAGTAAAGAACATCGTGCTCAGGAACAGGATGGTTGAACCTGGTACAGTCAAGGATATACTTGGTGGCTTTGAACCGGATGTATTGTTTCTGGATCCGGCAAGGCGCGGTGACGGCGGACGCAAGGTTTTCCGCCTGGAAGACTGCTCTCCAAACGTGCTTATACTGCTTCCGGAGCTGTACGATGCCTGCCCCAGCATCATGCTCAAACTCTCCCCCATGGCGGATATCACACTGGTGTGCAAACAGCTTCCCGGCGTTCGCGAAGTGCACGTGGTTGCCACCGGCGGCGAGTGCAAGGAACTGCTGCTTCTGCTGGAAAAGGGCTATATTGGCAGCTACTGCACGATTATTTACGAATCAGGAAGCATATTGATATACGGAGATGGTAGTGATGTCCACAAACCGTCGCTTCGCGACCCCTCCCATCTGCGATGGGCCCCTCCCTCTTATGCGGCCGAGGGTGGCCACAGGTTTGTGGACATCACTACCATCTCCTCAGAAACTTTTTTATTTGAGCCAGGCAAGGCTCTTCTGAAGGCGGGGGCCTTTGAGTTGCCGTGTGAGTACGGACTGTGCAAACTAAGCAGGCATACTCACCTATATGTAAGCCAACAGGCAGTTCCTGAAGAACTTGCACCTTTTGGTAAGTGCTTTGAGATATTGGAGATACTCCCTCTTTCCGGCAAAACCATGAAAGAAGCCGGTAAACGCTACCCAAAGGCCGATGTCACAGCCCGCAACATCCCAATGACATCAGAGGAACTTGCAAAACGCCTTGGCGTAAAGCCCGGCGACGGCACAATTCACATTTTTGGAGTTCAGAGCGACACGGAAGGCAGGCTGCTTATCATAGCACGGGCAACGCTGCGGGAGGCGCCGGTGCCGCCAAGGAGCTCACGAACCTCAGAGTAATCTGAAAGCATTTTTGCCCTGTAGGAAGAGTCCGCCTGGATAGTCTCCATTTCTCCCATGAGATTCTGCACGGTGAAGTTCTCCTGAAGGAACTCCTTGAAGCAGAGACGGTCCACTATAAGGTTTGCCAAAGACACGTAGCGGACCTTGATTATGCGCCTCATGATAAAGGCGCTGGCGGCGGCAACCTTGTACCCCACAATCTGGGGAGTACCGATAAGAGCTGCCTCCAAAGATGCTGTACCAGAGTTGATTACAGCTGCAGAAGCATGCTTCATGGCAGCGTAAGTTTCCCCAAAAACAACATGCACAAAGTCCCGGCCGCCAAGGAACTTTGAATAGTCCTCCATTGTACGGGACGGAGCAGCAGCAACTACAAAATGATACTCCGGATGGCTGGCATGCCAAGAGTCGGCAAACTCCATGAAAGTGGGCATCATATTGCCGATCTCCATGTTTCTGGAACCGGCCAGAAGAGCTATGTACGGAACATCCGGAAGTGAGCATCGCTCAAGGAATGAAGACCGGGGCTCTGACAGCGAAGGAGAGCCGTCCACGGCATCAACAAGCGGATTCCCGGCGTACACGTAAGAAACCCCACGGGCATCGAAATACGGCTTCTCGAACGGGAAAACTATGAACAGCTTATCTACATAAGCCTTAAGCTTCTTAATCCTCCCCTCCCTAGAAGCCCACACCTTGGGGGCAATGTACCAGAACACTTTGAACCCAGCCTCATGGGCAAACTTTGCCACCTTGAAATTGAATCCCGGATAGTCTATCAGAATAACAACATCCGGCTTCCAGGCAGCGATATCCCTCTTGCAGAGAGACAGGTTCTTCGCGATGGTAAAGCTCTTCAGAAGCACCTCCAGATACCCCATGACGGCATTCTGCCGGTAGTCCACCACCGGCTCACACCCCGCTGCAGCAGCCATAAGCCGCCCGCCCCAAAAACGGAACTCCGCCCCCGGATCCTCCGCCACAAGACCCTTTATCAGATTGCTCCCATGCAAATCCCCGGAAGCCTCTCCTGCAATTATATAATACCGCATAGACGCTTGTACTCCTTATAATCCGTCTGGTCCAGATTGCAGGGAGTAATGGTTATCCAGCCGGATTCGTTGGCCACGTGGTCTGCGTCAAGGCAGCCGGGTTCATCGTCAATGAATTCTCCTACCATCATGAAAGCCTTTTCGTCCGGTTCCAGGTTCACGTAATGGGAGCCAAGGCCGAAGGTGGAGGAATTGGGGTCGTACCCGTCCTCGTCCCATTCCACAAACTCCTTTTCCCAGTGACCGCGGCCCTGGCGGGTTATGCGGATGCCCTTGGGCTCCGTAACGTCGGGGAAATTGACGTTGTAGTAAAGGCCGTAACTGTCCTCCGGCCAGTTGTCCAGGAGCTTTTTGATTATACCGGGAAGGAACTTCTCCACAATTGTGAAGTCTGCGTCCGGAGAGAAATTGCAGATGGAAACGCCGATGGCCTTGACGCCGTTGATTGCGGCCTCTTCCGCAGCACCCATGGTTCCGGAATAGTTTGCCGCAGTGGACGCATTGGAACCATGATTGATCCCGGTTACCACAAGATCCGGATTACGTTTCTCGTAAAAGTACTCCAGACCGAATTTTACACACGATGCCGGAGTTGCGTCCAGATAGTGCCAGGAGCCAGGTGTAAGCTTGAGAATGGGCTTGTAGGATATCTTTCTTCGCCCAAGGGAGACGGCCATTGACATGGCACTCTGGGGAGATTTTGGGGAGACAACTGTAATATCCCCGAACTGAGCCATGATCCTTGCCAGGACATGGATTCCTTCGGCCTTGTAGCCGTCGTCGTTGCACAAGAGAATCTTCATGACGCAAATATACAAAAAAAGCCGGACGAAACCGTCCGGCTTAAATGGAAGTTTGGTTACTTCATGATGACCTTTGCCATCTCGAGAACCTTGTTGCTGTAACCCCACTCGTTGTCGTACCAGGCGCAAACCTTTACGAAAGTAGGATCGAGCTGGATACCTGCCTTCACATCGAAGATGGAGGTACGGGCATCGCCCCTGAAGTCGGTGCTGACGACTGCTTCGTCTGTATATCCGAGAACTCCCTTGAGTTCGCCCTCGGAAGCCTTCTTCATAGCAGCGCAGATCTCATCATAGGTAACTTCCTTGTTGAGTTCGACGGTAAGGTCGACGAAGGAAACGTCGCTGGTAGGAACGCGGAGGCTCATACCGGTAAGTTTGCCGTTGAGCTCAGGGAGAACCTTACCTACAGCCTTGGCAGCGCCAGTGCTGGAAGGGATGATGTTCTCGAGGATACCGCGACCGCCTCTCCAATCCTTCTTGGAAGGACCGTCAACGGTCTTCTGAGTTGCTGTTGCAGCGTGGACGGTTGTCATAAGGCCGCGCTTTACACCGAAGTTGTCGTTGAGGACCTTGGTAAGAGGTGCGAGGCAGTTGGTGGTGCAGGAGGCGTTGGAGATGATGGTCTGACCAGCATAGGTCTTGTCATTAACTCCGTAGACGAACATAGGGGTAGCATCCTTTGAAGGAGCGGACATGATAACTTTCTTTGCGCCAGCCTTGAGGTGAGCCTCTGCGAGCTCGGCGGTGAGGAAGAAACCTGTTGACTCGACTACTACGTCGACATTGAGAGCGCCCCAGGTGATGTTTGCAGGATCCTTCTCGCAGAAGACCTGAATCTTGTTTCCGTCAACGATAAGATAGTTACCCTCGACCTTGATGTCGTGAAGGAACTGTCCGTGGACAGAATCATACTTAAGCATGTAAGCGAGATAATCAGGATCGAGAAGATCGTTGATACCGACTACTACGATGTCCTTACCGAAATTCTCAACTGCTGCACGGAAGACCATACGACCAATACGGCCAAATCCGTTAATACCAAGTCTAATCATTGTTTTAAAAATAAAATATTAAGTGTTTGTAATTATATCTGCTAAAAATGCGACCCAAAGATAAGAAAAAATAGCGAAAATCCATAACTTTGTGCAAATTACGATTGCGGATGAAGATTTTGATTACAAACGACGACGGATATCAGGCCAAAGGCATCCACGCACTGGCCCATATCATGAAGAGATTTGGTGACGTAACTGTAGTAGCCCCTAAAACTCATCACTCCGGTATGTCGATGGCTATTTCCCTGGGACTGAGGCCTCTTGGGTTCAGGGATCTGGGAATAGTCGACGGAGCTCAGTGGTATTATCTTGACGGGACTCCTGCAAGCTGCGCAAAATTCGCAATCGATGAAGTCTTCAAAGACGGTCTGCCGGATGTAATCCTAAGCGGGATTAATCACGGCTCAAATGCCTCTACCGCTATGTGGTACAGCGGTACTATAGGCGCGGCCAGGGAAGGAGCCCTCGGGGGCGTACCCTCTATCGCCGTGTCGCTGAACAATCTCCACGAAGATGCTGATTTCTCGGTAGTGGAACAGTTGTTCCCGGCTATTTTCGAGAAACTGATGGCCAATCTTCCCAAGGATCAGGTATTGGTTTACAATGTCAATTTCCCCGACCTTCCGGCGGATCAGATACGCGGAGTGCGTTCTACGACCCAGGGAAGGGAGAAGTGGGTCAACGAATTTGTCCCCGTAGCCCCCTCGGAACGCCAGGAAGGCGAAGCCTATTACATAATGGCGGGAGAAGTAGTCCCGCTGGACGACAACCCCGAGAATTCGGATAACTGGGCAGAGGACAACGGCTATATCTCCATTACTCCCCAGAGCCTGGATAATACCGATATGGACGAATACCGCAGGCTCTCAGAACTTTTTTAGATGAAATACTACCTGATTGCCGGAGAAGCGTCGGGAGATCTCCACGCCTCCAACCTGATGAAGGGCCTCAAGGCCGAAGACCCGAAAGCGGAGTTCCGTTTTGTGGGTGGAGACCTTATGAAGTCCGTAGGGGGCGAGTTGGTCCGTCATTATAAAGAAGGTGCGGCGATGGGGCTTACGGATGTGGCCAAGAAAGCCGGAGTTATACTCGGAGCGCTTAAATCAACCAAGGCGGATATTCTGGAGTGGAAGCCGGATGTGGTGATTCTGATAGACTATCCGGGCTTCAATATGAGAATAGCCCGTTTCGCCCATGAAAAGGGGATAAAGGTATTCTATTACATTGCTCCCAAGACCTGGGCATCGCGCGAGAGCCGAAACAGAAAACTCAAGAAATACGTAGACAAACTCTTTATCGTTTTCCCCTTCGAGATTCCTTATTTTACCGAAAAGGGTATACCCTTCGTCTATAAGGGCAATCCTCTGGTAGACGCTATAGAGACGGCAGAATTTTCTGAAGTCTGCGACAAGCCCTATATCGCCCTTCTCGCTGGCTCGAGAAAAGGGGAGATAAGCCGTATGATGCCTATCTGCTCTGAGGTTGCGGACAGGCTCCACTCTCTTCCCGAGTACAAAGATTACCAGATAGTTCTTGCAGGGGCTCCCGCCCGCAGCGAGGAAGACTATTCCAAATGGCTTGAGGGCAGACCTTATATCAAACTTGTCTTCGGCCAGACGTACAGTGTCCTGAAGGGCGCCAAAGCGGCAATCATCAATTCCGGCACCGCTTCTCTTGAGGCGGCCCTGATCGGTACTCCGCAGGTAGTCTGTTGGTCTACATCCCCTCTTACCGCTTTTCTAGCGCGTAAGGTATTGAGGGTGATGGACCATATCAAATACATCAGTCTGGGTAATCTCATAGTCGACCGTCTCGCTTTCCGCGAGCTTGTCCAGGAAGATTTTACGGCAGATGCCGTCCTTGCAGAAATCAGAAGACTGATCGAAGACTCCGCCTACAGAGAGAAGATGCTTTCCGAATACTCCGAGATAAAGAAAGCCCTCGGAGGCGGTGGCGCTTCGAGGGCTGTCGCTCGGGAGATGATCTCCCTTATTTAACCAGCAATTTTGCAGTCAGTGTTTCCTGAGAGCCGTCCTTGAAAGTAACTTCGGCTCTGAGGGTGTGTGTTCCGGCCGTAAGATTGGCTGTAATGCCACCCTGTTTGTCGCCATCATAATACCAGCTGACGGTTTTGATGGGGGAGGAGCCGGGGATCAGTTCGAAGAACAAGGTGTCTCCGGCCTTAAGATTCTCGGGTATGAGAATAAAGGCTGCATCGACCGCGGGAATCGAAGAACTGAGGTAGTAAGTCTTGTCATTGTTGTCGTAGGCTTCTTTTCCACGAATCATATCCCACTGTCCGGATACAGTCTTATAGAAGAGTACGACGCGGTCTCCGAAGGTAACGTCTCCGGTTATGGTACACTGAATGTCGTCGAGTTTTACGAGATTGTATCCGCTTAATTCAAGACTGGATTCAGGACAGACAAATTCCTTAAGATTGCCTTTCCAATCGATCAGGCCGGCCCTGACGGCGCCGGAGTAGTCTACATAGTAGTCTGTATTGAAGATGGCGTCTGCCTTAAGGGTAAAGTTCTTGCTCATTATCGAGCCTGATTTGAGCGAAAGACCCTGACTGGTCGCACTCCCAAGGTCGTATATGAGAGGACCGCCCGTACGGGTAGTGCTGCCACTTTTGTTGGGTTCGACGCCGATAACCATACTCTGTCCGTCGGAGAATGTGTATTTTCCTGGAATCTTGAGGGAGAGGGTGAAAAATCCGTTGTTGTCTCCGTCCCAGCCCCAATTGATGCGGATATAGTCTCTCGTATCGTAACCGTCGCATACGAACTGGTGTCCGCCTTCCTTCGGGTCGTTTCCCGAGTAGATGATGGGCCTGTTTGCGTCAATTTCCTTTTCGACTACTCTGATCCATTCGGCATCTGTATAGGCACTTCTATAAAGAAGCTGAGCGGTAGGCGCATAAGACATATGGTTGAAGAGGGCATTGGCTATGTCCTCCGAGTAAGCTCCTGTTCCGGTGTTGTAGTTGTACATGGCTTCTACCATCACACCGCAGTCGTGCATAAGCTGGGCAACAGCGGTTTTTTGAGCGCTGTTCTCCGAACCTTTGTACTCCATCGGCATCAGACTGTAGTCGTAATTGTGTGAGTCGATGCTGTAGCTGTCTATAGTGACATTGACGTTGTAATCGCTTTTGTATGTGTAACCTCCGATAGTTCCGGTTCCGTGGGCCGGCCATTGGTGATACCTCATCACTTCAGCCATCGCGGTAGCAACGCATCCGGTGACGGCTCTGTTTGTCCTGCCGTTTTCGGTGACTTTTGGACACTGATCGTTGAAAGGAGAGTCCTGACCCCAGTTCGGAGTTTCGAGGACCTTCTGGCTGGCGGACTTTGTCCTGTAGCCGGCAGTCTTCCAGAGGGCTGTGACTTCGGTAGACGGCCTCTGCTTTTCGCGGCGGGCAGTAAGGATTTCGTTTTCGTAACCGCCCAGCCAGTTTTTCAAGTTGAGGGGAATACTTTCGGTCTTGAAACTGCCTTTGTCGCTGTAGGCGAGTACCGGGACGGCAGCGTTTTCGGCGGAGATCATAATCCAACCTCCGTCCTTTCCATTGAATATATAGAATGCGTCTGAAACGTATTCGGATTCTGTAACTTCAGCGCCGAGCCATCTGAAAGCGATAGTGCGGGCCTGATCTCTGTCAACAGTTTCTGCGAAAGAAATGATCGCGGCTGCAAACAGCCCGGCAAGTGTAATAAGTATCTTTTTCATCTTACTCAGTTGCGATAATGTAACCATAATCCTTGTTCTCGTCCACAACCCACGCCATTCCGTTTTCAGTCTTTACGGTGCTGGCTTTTGACGAGTAGTCGGCTTCAAAGTCTGTAAGGCCGAAACTACGGATATTGATATCGTAGGTGTTTCCCTCCTGAGAATAAACCATCGGAGTAGTGAGCTCAAACATTTCTCCCAGGGCGGGGTTCATAAGCCTCCAACCGGCAGCGGTTGTTCCTGAAACAAGGCTGTACTGGTCGCTACCCGCGGTATAGGTTCGGATAGGAACGGCAGACCCATTCTGCATCCTGTAGACTCCGAGCTCTGTAAAATCCTCCAGCGCTCCGCCCGAGATGGGCTCCTGATAGGCGTAATCAGGCAGTTCCTTCCAGTCTGCTTCGACCAGAGTAAAGCTGATCGGTCTGTTTGCCTTATTGGGATCCAGGGTGGCGAGCCGGTAGTTGGAGTACTGCTTGCCGCTCTTGAACTCGGTTTTAGCTTCTACAAGGGCGGTATACTCTGCGGATGTTGTCTTAAGTGTAAGCGTAAGGGCCGTTTTCTGAGGAGCAATGATAGCCTCATATGCGTCTACGCCCTCGCTCGAGGTGGCCGTATTGTGTGCGTGGATATCTACCTTCTCTCCGCAGACTCTGAAATCTACCTTGTCCATATTGAACTGCATGGACGGGTAAGCCGTAAGGTAGACGTCTTCCAGTTTGCTACCTGAATCGTTTCGGACATAGAACACGATCTTAGCCATCTTATGCTCAAAATCGAATTTGACGGATGGCTCGTTCACTGAGGCCTTGGTCTGGGCTACGAGCAGCCTCGAGGCTCTGAACGCTTCATCCGACCTCTGATCCGGCTCGGCGGAGAAGACTACTACGCCGCCCTCGTTGTAGCTGGCTGAATAGGGATGATAAGCAAGGAATGTTACTGCGCTGTCCGGCATATCGACCGGCCAGTAGAGTTTGTTGGCCGGAGTCAGATTCCCGCCGCCATAAGTCATTTTGACATTTATGTATGAGAGGGGAGAGTCCATCGACACTCCTACAAGATCTCCGTCACGGAGTATTGAGCTTTCCGTAGTAAAAGAAAGAAGCTCGCCGTGTTTGACCTTTATCTCGGTTTCGTGTTTGCAGCTCAGAACGAGAAGAGCAAGCGCGATAAAAGGTATGATGTTTTTCATAGCCCAAAGTTAGTGATTTTTTGGATATTCTTATTAAATTTGAAGGTTGTATAGATTAGTAAACAGTATGAAACATTATCTCGCAATCGCCGCCGGCCTCCTCGCCCTTTCCCTGAGCGCCGCCGCGCAGGCCCAGAAACCGAAGGTTAATTTCCCCGAGTACAAATTCACTACAATTAAGGAGTTGCCCGTTACTTCAGTGAAGAATCAGAAGAGCAGCGGAACCTGCTGGTCTTTCTCTACGATCAGCTTCATCGAGTCCGAGATCATCCGCCTCAAGGATATCAAGGATCCTGAGAAGTATCCGGATCTTTCCGAGTTCTTCGTAGTAAGCCACTCCTACTCGGAGCGCGCAGACAAGTATGTGATGCTGGACGGAGCCCTCGCTTTCCGCGTAGGAAGCCAGGCAGAAGATGTACTCCACGTCATCAGGGACTGGGGTATCGTCCCTAATGTAGAGATGACCGGAATGAACTACGGAACTGATCTGCCGAAGCAGGCAGAGCTGGACGCCGTACTGAAGGCCTATATGGACGCAGTCGTCAAGAACCCCAACAGGACCCTTACTACAGCCTGGAAGCGCGGACTGGATGCGATTCTCCGCGAGTATTTCGGCGCATATCCCGAGAAGTTTACAGTAGACGGTGTTGAGTACACCCCCGAGAGCTACCGTGATGCCCTCGGCTTCAACCCGGACGACTATATTACCATTACTTCCTTTACACATCACCCGTTCTATACCTGGTTCCCGCTGGAGGTCTGCGACAACTGGCGCTGGGACGAATACTACAACGTACCTATAGACGAGCTGATGCAGATACTTGACAATGCCCTCGAAAACGGCTATACCGTATGTTGGGGAGCTGATGTCAGCGAGCCCGGTTTCACCCGCGACGGTCTTGCTATCCTTGCAGACGTAGATCTTACCAATGCCGGTTCAGACCAGGCCCACTGGGTAGGCTACGGCGAGGCTAAAGACAGCACAAAAAAGCCCAAGAACGGTTCGAAAACCAACAACGTAGTCGAGAAGGAAGTTTCCCAGGAACAGCGCCAGATCGAGTTCGAGAACAAAACTATGACAGACGACCACGGTATGCATATCTTCGGTACAGCCGAGGATCAGTGGGGCTCGAAGTACTACCTCGTCAAGAATTCCTGGGGCGAGACCGGCAAGTATGATGGAATCTGGTATGCCAGCGAGAAATTCGTCAAGGCCCAGACCCTCGATATAATGATCCATAAGAGCGCTCTTCCGGAAGGCTTCTTTGAGAAGCATCCGAATGCCAAGAGATAAAGATGTCCCTGAAGAAGTCTATTCCTAATTTTATTACATCCCTCGGGCTCGCCTCGGGCCTGCTAGGAGTCGTCTTCGCCCTGGAGGGCAATATACGTCTGGCGTTCCCGCTGATGATCGCCGCATCTGTCTTCGACTTCTGCGACGGCCTGGCGGCGCGTGCGCTGGACGCCTATTCCGAGCTTGGAAAGGAGCTCGATTCGCTCAGCGATATGGTGAGTTTCGGCGTTCTTCCTTCGGTTATGCTCTATAACCTGATGAAGACCTGTACCTTCTCCTCGAGCCTATGGTGTCTGGTTCCGCTCCTTCTGGCTGTGTTCTCAGGCCTCAGGCTTGCGAAGTTCAACGTCGATCCCCGTCAACATCTCAGTTTCGTGGGCCTGCCGACCCCGGTCGCTGCGCTGCTTTGCGGCTCGCTCTGCTGGTTCGTGGCCTATGAGCCCGCATCGCTGCTCGCGACCCTCTGCGGGGGGCTGGTGTTCGTGCCGGTATTGACCGTGGTTCTCTGCGCGCTTCTGGTCTGCGAGGTGCCTATGTTCTCGATGAAAATAGCGGCAGACGACACTAAAACAATTTTGCTGAAGAGGATATCCTTCATAGTGGAGATTGCAGTTATAGTAGCGGTCGTAGTCCTTCTCGGACACAACTGGGCCCTCGCCGTAACCCTCTCGTGTGTGCTTTATATCCTTAAGAATCTCGTATACGCAGTTTTCAAAGTATAGATGAAAATCAGAAGATCTTCCATAATCCTGCTTGCAGCCCTGCTCGGCCTGGGCTCCTGTCAGCCTAAGGTAGAGTCGGAAAGGCCCGTAATCCAGTATGTTTCGGATCTTATCCAGGACAGGTCAAGTGCCGGACATCAGCTGCTGGACTCTTTCAAGCAGAAGGACCCTGGCGGCAATATAGTAGTCTGCGGCCCTCAGGAAGAGGTAAGCTCCCTCGCTTTTTCTCTTTTCCTGTCCGATAATTTCGACAATGTAGATGCAAGGCCGGTGCGCGACTCCCTGCTCGATTTCAGCGGGGAAGTAATAAGCCGTGTCGTCATCAAAGACGAGAGTCGGTTGAAGACTTTTAATACGGAGGAAGGAGCGGAGCGGCTGCGCGAGCTTACTGTAAAGGCGGCGCTTGCTTCTCTGGATACCCTTAGTTACCGTACCCTGTCGGATATGAGCTCATACTCTCATAAAGCAAAGGGTAAGGTATTGGTACTCAGCTCGTCAGCTATGGCCGCGTATGGAAAGTACGATTTGGATTCGCTGCTTCGCGTATTCAATATCCAGGATGTAGTCTTCTTCCCGCTCGAGCTTATGGCGGAAAAAGTGGCAGGAGATGAAGATACCAGGGTAGGTATAGTCTCCTCCAAACCGGCGAAACTGTATGAGGAGTTTTTCAAGTACCAGCCCGATTTTGAAGGGAGCCTGATCGGAGTATATCCGAAAGAAATAGTGCTTGACAGCGTAAGTGTAGTCGATACGATGGCTCTCGACGTACTTCTTCTGGATGATTATTCTATCAAAGCAGATACTCTGAGAACGCGTTTCCCTAAGATTCAGATTGTCGATCCTGGCGAGGTGGTTAACGAGGCCTGCTTCAAAGCGATGCGCCGCAGAAATATTTTTACACATCGAGTGGCCTATCCTAAGTGGGAGGGCTTCAGCGCAATCCTTAACGAAGATTCAGAGTTTATTCTGACCGATTCAGATGACAGATAACTCATTTAAACCGTCTATTACTCCGGAGGAATTGGAGAAACTCCCGCTGGAAGCATTCAAGGGAGATATTATAGTCATCGATGCCCCCGGAATCGAATATTATAAAGCTATCCAGTACCTGAGAAAGCAAAAGATACTGGGTTTCGATACTGAAACACGCCCTGTTTTCGAGCCCCATCACCCCCATCGCGGTGTTGCGCTGCTTCAGCTCTCGGGGCCTGAAAAAGCTTATCTTTTCAGGGTATGTAAGATGGGCCTAAGGCGCCGCCTGCGTTATATCCTGTCGGATCCAGACATTATTAAGGTAGGAGCAGCGTCCGGAGACGACGTCCGTTGTCTTCAGAGACTCGCCCCGTTCGAGGGAAAAAGCTTCGTAGACCTTCAGAAAATAGGTTGGGAGTGGGGTATCAGAGACAAAAGCGTCAAGAAAATGGCCGGCCTTATTCTTGGAATAAGGATATCGAAGACCCAGCAGCTCTCTAACTGGGAGGCCGATAAACTGTCTCCTGCTCAGCAGCTCTACGCTGCAACAGATGCTTGGGTGTGTAGGGAAATGTATCTAAAACTGAAAGAAACGGCTAAGAATCCGCTTAAATTGGATGAGCAAGGTAATATTAAAGAAAGATAGGGAAGGAAGTCTTCTAAGGTTCCACCCCTGGGTGTTTTCCGGGGCTATCGCTCAGGTAGTCGGCAAGCCCGCCGAGGGTGATGTCGTCACTGTACAGGCCTCAGACGGCTCGGTTCTCGGTTGCGGACACTATCAGATAGGTTCGATCGCCGTCCGTATGCTCTCCTTCGAGATGGACAATCTCGACCAGTCTTTCTGGACCGACTCTATCCGGGCGGCCTACGAGGCCCGTAAGGCCTTCGGTCTGGTCGACTCCCCGCTTCCGAACTGCTACCGCCTGGTCCACGGCGAAGGCGACAGCCTTCCCGGCCTTATCATCGACTGGTACGACGGCGTCTGCGTCATGCAGGCCCACAGCGCCGGCATGTTCAGGGCCAAACGCCAGATTACCGAGGCGCTGCAGGCGGTCTATGGCGAGCGCTTGAAGGCCGTCTACGACAAGAGTTCGGGCACCGCGCCATTCAAGGCCGGACTGGACCTCATCGACGGCTATATCTATACTGCGCCCGGTTTTACCGGCTCCGAGTCTGTAGTTCTCGAGAACGGCCACAAATTCTATGTCAACTGGGACGAGGGCCAGAAAACGGGCTTCTTCCTCGATCAGAGGGAGAACCGCGCGCTGGTTGCGCGCTATGCCGCCGGAAGAAAAGTCCTGAACCTGTTCTGCTATACGGGCGGCTTCTCAATCTATGCCCTTGCGGCCGGAGCGGCCCATGTCGACTCGGTCGACTCTTCCGCCCGCGCGATGGCGATGGTAGACCGAAATGTTGACCTTAACGGCCTTAAGAACCATACCTCCTACACGGCAGATGCCATCGAGTTCCTCGGACAGTGTGAGGAAGGGAAGTACGACCTTATGATAGTAGACCCGCCGGCCTTTGCCAAGCATCGCGGCGTGTTGCGCAATGCGCTGCGCGCATATCAGCGGCTGAATGCCGCCGCGATTGCGAAGGTAGCGCCCGGCGGGCTCATCTTTACATTCTCCTGTTCGCAGGTAGTAGACAAAGAGGCTTTCGCGCTGGCTGTATTCAGCGCAGCGGCTCAGGTAGGCCGCAGGGTACGTATAGTAGACCGTCTCTGCCAGCCCGCGGATCACGCCGTCAATATCTATCACCCTGAAGGAGAGTATCTGAAGGGTCTGTTGCTGTACGTAGAATAATCCTTTAATAATATGAAATACCACGTAATTATCCTGGCAGGCCTGCTGATGGCGGTTTCCTGCAACTGCGGCGTTCGCAAAGCCCCCGACACTCTGCCCGCATCTGCCTTCGGTCCGGCTTCGGCCGAATATCTTTCGGGCTGTTCCGTCTACAATGACGGCGCAGACACTCTCCGTTACCGTTATATCGAGCCTTTGACCCTGGAAAAGGGAAAGAAATACCCGCTTGTTCTGTTTCTCCACGGCGCTGGAGAGCGGGGAAGCGACAATGAAGCACAGTTGATTCATTGCTCAAGGGTGTTCACTAGCCCGGTCAACCGCCTGGACTATCCTTGCTATGCCATCTTCCCTCAATGTCCCGAAGATGGGTATTGGGCATATCCCGACCGTTCGGCTTTCGCTCTTAAAAACCTTCCGGTAGATTTCCCTGAAACCGACCTCATGAAGGCAGTGATAGACCTCGTAGATTCTTTCGCTGAGACTTATCCTGTCGATACCCGCAGACTGTATGTGATGGGCCTCTCGATGGGCGGAATGGCCACCTTCGATATCCTTGCCCGCCATCCGGAAAAGTTCGCCGCTGCGGTTCCCATCTGCGGAGCTGTCAATGTCGACCGTCTGG
>JAEESD010000158.1 GCA_016286145.1 Bacteroidales bacterium
TCTCTCATTGCTTCGTGGAGCCTGCGACTAAGGTGGTTTTCGCAGGAAACAACCTCAGCGAGGAGTACCTGGCAGAGCTTCTGGATCTCGCTAAGACTCGCAATACCGCAGTGGTAGTAATCTCGAAATCAGGTACTACAACCGAGCCCGCAGTTGCCTTCCGTATCTTCAAGGAGTTCGTGGAGCAGACCTACGGAAAGAAAGAGGCCGCCGAGAGGATAGTCGCTATTACCGACGCAGCCCGCGGCGCCCTGAAGACCCTCAGCACCCAGGAAGGATATAAGACTTTCGTAGTCCCGGACAACGTAGGCGGACGTTTCAGCGTCCTGACCCCCGTGGGCCTTCTGCCCATCGTCCTGGCCGGATTCGATATCCGCGCCCTGCTCAAGGGAGCGGCCGACGAGCGCGAAGAGCTCCTCAAGAAAGGCCCTCAGAATGCGGCAGTAGAGTATGCTGCGATGCGTAACCTTCTCCATACCGAGCTCGGTAAGGCAGTCGAAATCCTCGTTACCTACAACCCGAAACTTACCTATATCGCAGAGTGGTGGAAACAGCTCTACGGCGAGTCCGAGGGTAAGGACGGCAAGGGAATCTACCCGGCCAGCGTTACGAATACGGCAGATCTTCACTCCATGGGCCAGTTTATCCAGGAAGGCAGTCGTATCATGTTCGAGACCGTGATTAGCGTAGCCAAGGCTAATAGAAGCGTAGTGATCGGAACCGATCCTCAGAACCTCGACCAGCTCAACTTCCTCGCCGGGCAACACGTAGAGCATTGCAACGCGATGGCTCAGCTCGGCGTAAAGGTTGCCCATATCGATGGCGGTGTTCCTCAGCTCGAGGTCGGAATCGAGAAGATAGACGAGTATAACCTCGGCGCTCTGTTCTATTTCTTCGAGTTTGCCTGCGGCGTAAGCGCATACCTGCTCGGAGTCAATCCTTTCAACCAGCCCGGAGTTGAGGCCTACAAGAAGAACATGTTCGCCCTTCTTCGCAAGCCCGGTTACGAGGCCCAGACCGAGGAAATCCTCAAACGAATCTAAAGTGTGTACGCCCTTGCCGACTGCAACAACTTTTTCGTCTCGTGCGAAAGAGCTTTCCAGCCCCAGCTGGAAGGTCGGCCGGTCGTAGTACTCAGCAATAACGACGGATGTGTAGTCGCCCGTTCGAATGAATCGAAGGCGATGGGCATCAAGATGGGCACGCCCTTCTTTCAGCTCAAATCCCTTGTGGAGAGCGGAAAGCTGGTGGCGTGCTCCTCTAATTATACCCTCTACGGAGATCTCTCTAACAGAGTGATGAGTATTCTGTCCGGCGTTTTGCCAGGCTATCAGAAATACTCGATAGACGAAGCGTTCTTTACCCTCGATGGGATTAAGCCCTCAGACTACAGAGCGGTCTGCGGGGAGCTCGTTCGCCGGGTTCGCAGATGTACCGGCATCCCTGTCAGCATAGGAATAGCCCCGACGAAAACGCTCGGGAAAGTAGCCAATCACTTCGCGAAAAAGTACCCCGGCTACCGTGGGGTCTGCATTATCGACTCGGACGAGAAGCGCGAGAAGGCGCTGGCTCTTACGCCCATCGACGATGTGTGGGGGATAGGCTGGCGGGGCGCGCCTAAGCTCATGGCGGCGGGAGTGCAGACCGCGCTCGATTTCGTCCGGAGGCCGGAGGCGTGGGTCCGCGGCCGGATGGGGGTGACCGGCGTCCGGACGTGGAAGGAGCTGCAGGGCACTCCAGCCATCGCCGATGAGCTCCCTGCGCCCCGCAAGAGCATCTGTACTTCGCGTTCGTTCGCCGATATGATAACGGACAAGGCCGAACTAAGGCTGCGCGTGTCCGATTTCGCGGGAATCTGCGCCCAGAAGCTGCGCAGCGAAGGTTCGGCCGCCTCCGCCGTAGGCGTTTTTGCCCACACCAACCCCTTCCGAAAAGACCTCCCGCAGTATTATCCCTGGGAGATGGTTCGCCTCGACACTCCCCGTAATTCGACTCAAGAGATAGTGAAAGCGGCGCTCAAAGCCCTCGACAAAATCTACCGCGAGGGATATGCTTACAAGCGCGCCGGGGTCATCATTGACGATATAGTTTCAGCAGGGGAAATTCAGGGCCAACTCTTTGAGACAGAAGACGAAAGGGAGCGCCAGCGCCGCCAGGACGAAATAAGCGCCATAATGGATAAAGTCAATAAGCCGGGCAGCAATCTGCTGCGCCTGGCGACCCAGCGCCCCGGCCATTATGCAGACGGCATTCGCCGTGAACACTGCTCGCCGCAGTTCACTACCGACTGGGAAGATCTCCTGATTGTCAAATAGTTAGCGTCTCCGTTTGCGTTCGCGGTACTCGGCTGTAGCGGTAAAGAACGCGTCCGCGCTGGAATTGAGCGCTGTCTCCACCGAATCCTGAATAACTCCGATTATGAAGCCTACTGCGACGGCCTGCATCGCGATATCGTTTCCGATTCCGAGGAAAGAGCAGGCGAGGGGTATCAGCAGCAGCGAACCGCCAGCCACTCCCGAGGTCCCGCAAGCGCCAAGGGTAGCAACTACGCATAGCAGCAGGGCTGCTCCGAAACTGACCTCCACTCCTACAGTCCCGGCAACGGCCATCGCCATCACAGTGATGGTTACTGCGGCGCCGTTCATATTGATTGTAGCTCCAAGAGGAATACTTACCGAGTAGAAATCCTCATCCAGACCGAGCTTTCTGCAAAGCTCCATATTGATAGGAATATTGGCTGCGGAAGAGCGGGTAAAAAATGCATTCAGACCGCTCACTGAAAGACATTTCCAGAGCAGGGGATAGGGGTTCTTTCCGGTCGCGATGAAAGACCACAAAGGGTTCAGTATCAGCGCATTGACAAGCATACAGCCGACCAGGAGCAGTACCAGCTTTCCGTAGGTGGTGAATATCTCCAGTCCGCTCTGAGCAACTGCCGTGTAGACCAGACCCAGAATACCGAACGGGGCGAACTGGATGATCCATTTGACCATAACAGTAATTACGTCTGCAAAATCTCCGACTAACCTGATAGTTCCGGTTGAGCCTACCAGCTTGAGCCCTACGCCGAAGAGTATAGACCAGAACAGAATTCCGATGTAATTGGCGTTGACCAGCGAAGCTACCGGGTTGGCGACCATATTCGTCAGCAGGTTGGTGAAGATATCGCCCAGGGCGCCGGGAGCGCTTCCCGAGGCCCCCTGCTGCAACTGCAGCGTGACGGGGAAGAGCTTGCTTCCTGCACCGGCGACAAGGGCGGCGGCGAG
>JAEESD010000159.1 GCA_016286145.1 Bacteroidales bacterium
GTCTCGATAGTGCGCCGTGAGGTCCTTCAGCGCGATTCCAGCCTCGCCAAACGCAAAATAGAGCTTAAGCTCCAGTACGGCGCTCTCTATACTTTTGATGTAGATCCGCTGTAAAACGAAAAAAGATGGCTTGCAGCCATCTTCTTTGTACTGGGTAGGAGAATCGAACTCCTATTGCGAGATTGAGAATCTCGAGTACTAACCGTTATACGAACCCAGCAGTTAGTCCCTCATTGGGACTGCAAAGATAGATAAAAATTCTGACCCTCCAAATTTTTTTGACAAAGCAGTACAAAAAAAGAGTCGCCACCTTGTGACGACTCTTTTGTATCCTATGCGCAAGAAGAGAATTATTTCTTGCGAGCCTTGTACCTCTGATAGAACTGGTCAACGCGGCCGGCGGTGTCGATAATCTTAGTTTTGCCGGTGTAGAAGGGGTGAGAAGTATTAGAGATCTCAACCTTCACGAGGGGGTACTCAACGCCTTCGATCTCGATCGTCTCCTTTGTGTTGACGCAAGAACGAGTGATGAATACATCTTCGTTTGACATATCCTTGAAAGCTACAAGACGGTAGGTTTCGGGATGAATTCCTTTTTTCATTGTTACACTAGTGTTTAAAAGCGGGTGCAAATATAGAAATATATTTCATCAAACCAAAGATTATTTGTTAAATTTGCGTATTATGACACTGATTAAATCCATCTCCGGCATCCGCGGAACAATCGGCGGCCCGGCAGGCGAAGGCCTCACCCCAATCGACATCGTGAAGTTTACATACGCGTACTGCGCTACTCTCCCGAGCCGCAAGCCCGCGCCCAATAGCGGCAAGCGCTACAAGGTGGTTGTCGGAAGGGACGCCCGAATCAGCGGACAGATGGTTGAGCAGCTAGTCTGCGGAACCCTCATCTCCTGCGGAGTAGACGTAGTGAAATGCGGTTTCGCAAGTACTCCTACAACTGAGCTGGCAGTGACATTCGCGAAAGCAGACGGCGGTATTATCCTTACCGCGTCTCACAACCCCCGCCAGTGGAACGCCCTCAAACTCCTTAACGACAAGGGCGAATTCCTTACAGCGGTCGAAGGCCAGGCTATCCTGGATCTTGCCGCCAGCGAAGACTTCGATTTCGCTCCGGTAGACGAGATTGGAACTATCACAGAACACGACTTTACAGACGAACATATCGAGTCTGTCCTCGCCCTCGAGGCAGTGGATGTCCCCGCAATCAAGAAGGCCGGCTTTAAGGTCGTTCTCGACGCGGTAAACAGTGTCGGCGGTATCATTATGCCGCGCCTCCTGGAGCGCCTTGGAGTCAAATGCATCACCATCAACGGCGAGCCTACCGGCGATTTCGCCCATAACCCCGAGCCGCTCCCGAAGAACCTCATCGAGCTTCGCGAGACCGTCGTCCGCGAGAAGGCAGACCTCGGAATCAGCGTGGACCCGGACGTGGACCGTCTGGCCTTCATCTGCGAGACCGGCGACCCGTTCGTGGAGGAATATACCCTCGTAAGCGTAGCCGACTACCTGCTCGAAAGGGCGGAGAAGGCCGGCGTAACCCCGCGCTATACCGTCTCCAACCTCAGCTCCAGCCGCGCGCTTCGCGACGTAACTGAGGCCCACGGCGGAACCTACTTCGCTTCGGCGGTAGGCGAGGTGAACGTGACGACCAAGATGCACGAAATCGGCGCTCTTATCGGCGGCGAAGGCAACGGAGGCGTCATCTATCCCGCCTCCCACTGCGGCCGTGATGCGATGGTCGGCGTGGCCCTTTTCCTTAGCCACCTCGCCCATAAAGGAATTACCGTCAGCCAGCTCAAGGCTACCCTCCCTCCTTACTTCATCGCTAAGAACAGGATCGACCTGCCGGATGCATCAGCGGTAGTCCCTGTACTCGAGGCCCTGAAAGAGAAGTTCAAGAACGAAAAGATCAACACTATAGACGGCGTGAAGATAGACTTCGAGGCCGAAAGGAAGTGGGTCCACCTCCGCAAGTCAAATACGGAGCCCATCATCCGCGTCTACAGCGAAGCTCCTACCGAGGCTGAAGCCGAGGCGCTCGGAGCAGAGATCGTGAAGTTCGCCCTTGACCTCCTCGCTAAGTAACCGTGTTCAGTTTTAGAACAACCCCCATAGAAGAACAACTCGATCGCGGCCTGTTACAGGGCCGCGTGGGTTGTTTCTGTACCCAGAACTGCTTCGATACTTCTACCGGAAAGTATCTGTATGATATTTTCCGTCAGAGAGGCAATCTCGTAAAGGTATTTCAGCCTGAAGGAACCGAGCTTACTCCCGGAACCAATCACATCGAGTTCTCGCAGGAAGAACTGGAAGGCCTCGATGCGCTGGTAGTAGAGATTCAGGATGTAGGTACGCGGTACTTCAACTTTACGCGCGATGTGATGCGCCTGCTGAGTACCCGCGCCAGGATGGAAGAAGGTCCTTCCATATATATAGTGGACCATTTCAACCCCGCCGGCCGCAGCGTCGAGGGGACTATCCCGGCTATAGAGGCAGACATCTGGACTCCGAAAGTAGCCCACAGACACGGCCTCACTCTCGGCGAGCTGTGTAACCTGTATGTAAGCGAGATAGACGCGAAGTTCCCGCTCCACGTCATTTCGGCAGCGGCCAGCCGTTCGTCGATGGAGATAATGCCATGGACTATCGCTCCCTCGTCTGATCTGCCCGGCCTTTTCTCGGCCTACATGTACAGCGGCGGCGGCCTCTGGAACAACACTACCATCACCCCCGCGATCGGAACTGCCCGCCCCTACGAATACCTCGGAGCCCCGTGGCTAAAGCCGGACTCGGTCGCCGTGCCCCCTTGTCCGGAGGGCGTGATAATGAGGCCTTGTTCGTTTACCCCCTCGGCCGGCCGTTATCTGGGCGAGCGCTGCCAGGGTTACCAGATTATCCTAAAGCCTGAAGCCAGATATCATTCTCTGCTCCATACCCTTGAGCTGATGCGCTACTTCGCCGAACACTATTCCCAGTTCGAGATGCTTCCTCAGCTCCACGTCAAGGTCGCAGATCCCGTAATCAGCGAATACCTCAGGGGAGGTATTACCTTCGACATAGTCCAGGAACACGTAAAGGCGGAAGAGCAGAAGTGGATTCGTAAAGCCAAGCGTTTCATCCTCTACGATGATGCTCCCGTCCGCATCAAATAACTTAAAGGTCCGTAGGACCGTCAGGCAGGGGGTCTTATAACGTATAAGGCTCGCTTC
>JAEESD010000030.1 GCA_016286145.1 Bacteroidales bacterium
CTCGAGCACGGCGCGCAGCTCCTCGAACTTATCGGCCTGGACCGGGTACATGCCCGCGCAGACCATGGGCTTGACTTCCTCGAATCCGGCAATCGCTTCGCTGCACGGCTCCACGACGTGGGTAATCGTATCGCCCACCTTCACCTCCACTGCGCTCTTGATTCCGGTGATGACATAGCCAACGTCGCCGGCTTCTACCCGCGCGGTCGGGACGAGTTTCATCTTCAGGCAGCCCACCTCCTCTACGTCGTATTCCATCCCGGTGGCGAAGAATTTCACCTTGTCGCCCTTGGCGAGCGAGCCGTTTTCAATCTTGAAGTAGGCGATAACGCCGCGGAACGGGTTGAAGACAGAGTCGAAAATAAGGGCCTGGAGCGGCGCTGAAGGGTCTCCGGCCGGCCCCGGAATCTTCTCGACGATAGCGTCGAGTATCGGGGCCACGCCCTCTCCCGTGCGCGCCGAGATTTTATATACATCTTCCGGCGAGCATCCGAGCAGGTCGCAGACCTCGTCTGTAACGATGTCTACCTGGGCGGAGTCCATATCGATTTTGTTGACGATCGGGATAATCTCGAGACCGTGGTCAATTGCCATATAGAGGTTCGAGATAGTCTGGGCCTGTACGCCCTGGGTAGCGTCTACTACCAGCAGCGCGCCCTCGCAAGAGGCTATCGAGCGCGAGACTTCGTAGGAAAAGTCTACGTGTCCGGGAGTGTCGATAAGGTTGAGCTTGTAGCGCTCTCCCTTGTAGAGGTATTCCATCTGGATCGCGTGGCTCTTGATTGTGATGCCTTTTTCGCGCTCCAGGTCCATATCGTCGAGCACCTGGTTCTCCATATCGCGGGCCGAGAGGGTCTGCGTAAGTTCGAGAAGGCGGTCGGCCAGGGTTGATTTGCCGTGGTCGATGTGGGCGATGATACAGAAGTTTCGGATATTGCTCATTAGACGCAAATATAGTAAAAATTACGGCACGGGGTCGTACCCGCTGCCGCCCCAGGGGTGACATCTGAGGATGCGCCTCAGCGCCAGCCAGCCGCCCTTGAAGGGACCGTACTTACGGAAGGCCTCGAGGGCATACTGGGAGCAGGTCGGAGTAAAGCGGCAGGTCGGACCTCCCTTAAGAGGGGAGATGCAGACCTGATAGAACTTTATCAAAAGAATAAAAGGCGCGGCAAGCACCTTCTTTACAACCTCCCAGAAGCTCATAACTTAGAAGATATTTTTCCAAGGATTTCGCCGACTTCGGAGTAGACGACTTCGAAGGGGAGAACTTCCGGAGAGTTGTAGGTAATCATCAAGTCGATCCCAGTTGCGCTCAGCAACGATTTCTGAAGCCGGTAGCTCTCGCGGAGCCTGCGCTTCAAAAGATTGCGCTTCACAGCCCTTTTGAAGAGCTTTTTGGGGACGCTTACCAGAAGGCGGTTCAGGTCTCCCTCGCCGGCGAGCCAGCAATACTTGAGGTGGGCCGTCGCTCCCCACCTCCCTCCATCCAGAAGGCGGGAGAGAGTAGTTTTTCCGCTCAGCCTTTCGGCCTTGGGCAGCGAGGCATCCATCGCTTATTTGTTGTCTTCTGAAAGATACAGATCGAGGGCTTTCGCCACGGAAGGAGCCTCAGGAGTCGGGGCCTGAAGCTCGATAGAGAGACCGGCGTCGAGGATGGCTTTCACCACTCCCTTACCATACGAGACTATCTTCAGACCGTCCTGCTTGAAGTCTGGATAGCTGGCGAAGATAGAATCTACATCTGCTTTATTGTAGAGAACCACCACGTCGTAGGAGTGGAGGTCGATGCTGCGAAGGTCCTGAGGAACTGACTTAACGAAATTCGCTGCAGTTACATCCAGGCCGGCTTCCTTGAACAGCGCGATTGCGTTCTGGGCGTTGGCGGATTCAGCTGCGGTCATCAGGAATTTCTCACCTGCATGTTTGCCGGTTATGAGCGAGAGAATAGACTCTACAGTACCGTCTCCGTAGAATATTTTCCTTTTTCGGTATACGATGTGTTTCTGAAGATACATTGCTACAAGCTCTGTAGAGCAGAAGTATTTCATTGTCTCAGGCACTTTGAACCTGAGCTCTTCAGAAAGCTTGAAATAGGCATCAATCGCAAAGCGCGAAGAGAATACTACGGCAGTATAATCCGCGATGTTCACTCTCTGGGTCCTGAATTCCATAGAACTCAGGGGCTCAATCTTGAAGAAAGGGAAAAAGCTGAGTTTCACTCCGTATTTTTCCTCAAGCGTTGTATATGGAGTGAGATTCGAAGGAGTATTCTGAGAGATGAGTATCTTTTTCATATATCTATGCTACTACGATAGCGGCGGCGGCAAGCGCGGCTGCCGGAACCGCTTCGAGCCCGCAAAGATACAAAAAAGTCGCAAAAGGTCGACAATTGGCAGACAAAATTTCTCCCTCCCTGAGCATCGACAGCAAAAGAGCGGCGCCCACTTCGGCTCCAAATATCCACGGCATCGCCGCGGGATCCCAGTCTATAAGCAGCCAGAGCCCCACGGTTGCTATCATCACGAACGCTAGCACTATCCCGTAGGTATACAGCGCCCGGCGGACAGCGAGCCTGACTTCGCCCGGAATTCTCCGGGGCAGGATTATCTCCGCAATCAGCCGCTTAAGGATAAGGTAGGCGACCATTATCGCCAGCGAGAGCCACATCCGTTCGCTGATCAGCCCGAACCGCTCGGCGATGAGCCACATTGGCAGCAGAGTCAGAAGCGCGGCGCGGTTGCGGGTTCGGGCAAGCTGAATACTGTGTTCCATCTCCACGTTTGCCTTCGCCCTCAGAAGGCAGCGCATAACCGGCGTCCAGAGGATGAAATAGTCGCGCATAAACACGATGAGAAGGACGATGGCCGCAATCGCGATTACGGAATGGACGGGGTCCTGGGCCCACGACGCCTCGCGGGCGATGGCCTCTAGAGGCTCGTCCGACATCCAAAGTTTGCCGTTGGGGAAGTCTTGTATCATCAGTCGGTTTCCGCGCTTTGCCTTGCAAAGATACAACCAAAATCGTTATATTTGCGGTCCTATGGACAGCAAACAGTTTAATCTCTTCAATAGGATAGCCGCGGCTCTGGCATTCGTAGTCTCCGCCGTGACTTATCTTCTTACGATAGAGCCTTCGGCCTCTTTCTGGGACTGCGGCGAATTCATCGCTTCTTCATACAAACTGGAAGTGGGACATCCCCCGGGAAACCCGGTCTTCCAGCTTTTCGCCCGTATCGCTACCCTCTTCGGCGATGCGTCCCACGCCGCCGTTCTCGTCAATGCTTTGAGCGCCATATGCTCCGCCCTGACTATCTTTTTCCTATATCTTACGATAGTCTGGCTGGTCAAACGTATCCTGAAGCCCTCTGAGGATGGTACGTACAGTCTTGGTCAGGTGATCGCGATCCTTGGAAGCGGTCTTGTCGGAGCCCTGGCATATTGCTTCTCCGATACCTTCTGGTTCTCGGCTGTCGAGGGAGAGGTGTACGCTATGTCCAGCCTCTTCACCGCCCTGGTTTTCTGGGCGATGACTAAGTGGTACGACTGCGCGGACGAGCCTTACGCCAACCGCTGGATAGTCCTGATCGCCTTCCTGATGGGACTCAGTATAGGAATACACCTTCTGAACCTGCTTGCTATTCCGGCAATCGTATTTATGTACTATTTCCGCCAGAAAGAAGACTATACCTTCTGGCAGTATGTGAAGATTTTCCTCGTCGGAGTAGTTATCCTGGCTTTGATCCTGTTCCTGATCATTCCCTGGCTCCCGAAGCTTGCGGCCTACTTCGACCTGTTCTTCGTCAATGTCCTTGGACTTGGATACAATACCGGAGCGGCGTTCTTTATGATAGTCCTTCTGGCCCTCTGTTTCTGGGGGATATTCAAGACTAAGCAGGCCGGGAAGGTATTCTGGAATACGGTCCTTCTGTCTTTCACCGTTATCGTGATCGGTTTTTCGATCTTTACGGTAGATATTATCCGCAGCGCCGCGAAGACTCCTACCAACGAATATCAACCTGACAACGCCTTTACTCTCGTCCGCTACCTTAGCCGCGAGCAGTACGGAAAGACCCCGCTGATCTACGGTCAGTATTACGATGCTCCGTATGATCTCAAGACTACCAAGTACTGGGCGCCTCTTGACGGAAAGTATAAGAAGGTAGACGGCCCTGTGGACGCGGAGTACAAGTCTTCCGGCAAGATGCTCTTCCCTCGAATGTGGAGCAGCTCTCCTGACGGAAAGTTTGAAGACTTCTATGAGGCATATACCGGCGGGAAGGGCCGCAAGATAGCCGGTGCGCAGCACCGTAAGCCGTCTATGAGGGCGAACCTCTCCTACTTCTTCGACTATCAGATGAACTGGATGTACTGGCGCTACTTTATGTGGAACTTCGTAGGCCGCCAGAACGATATCCACTCCCCGGCTCCCGGAAACATCTTCCACGGAAACTGGGAGAGCGGAGTCGGCTTCATCGACCGGGCCCGCCTCGGCGATCAGAGCAATGCTCCCGGAGTCCTTGCCGGGAACAAGGGTAAGAACCACTACTATTTCCTCCCTCTGCTTCTCGGTCTTCTCGGACTGTGTTTCCAGTTCGGCCGCGACAAGAGGGGATGCTGGCTGACCTTCCTTATGTTCTTTATGACCGGTATCGCGATCGTTCTGTATCTGAACCAGCCGCCTTACCAGGTCCGTGAGCGCGACTATGCCTATGCTGGCTCGTTCTATTTCTTCAGTGTCTGGATAGGCCTCGCCGTGGCCGCGATCTACAAGTGGGCAGACGAAGCCCTGAAGGGTAAGGGACAGACGGTGGTTGCCGCCGGAGTGACGGCAGCCTGCCTGCTCGTGCCGGCGATTATGGGCGCCCAGAACTGGGACGACCACGACCGCTCGAACAGGCGCACTGCCGTCGAGCTCGCGGCAAACTACCTCAACTCGGTAGGCCCGAACGGTTTCCTCATTACCCACGGAGACAACGATACATTCCCGCTGTGGTACGCCCAGGAAGTTGAGAGCATCCGTACGGATGTACGTATCCTGAACACTTCGCTGCTCGGAACAGACTGGTACATAGATCAGATGAAATACGCCTGCAACGAATCGGCTCCGCTGCCGCTGTCCGTCCCGCAGGTGCAGTATCTTTATGGAACCAACGAATATGTTCCGATCGTAGATAACCGCGGAGGCGAGATGATGATTGAAGACGTGATGGCAGTGTTCCGCCACCCTCAGTTGAAGGTTTCCCTTTCAAGCGGCCGCAAGGTGGACTATATCCCTTCCCGCAAGATAGTGGTTCCGGTCAATAAGGAGAATGTCCTCAAATATGGTATTCTCCCTGCGGAATACAAAGACGAGATTCCCGAAACCATCACCCTTACGATCCCTAAGGGCAAGGATTATCTTACCAAGCCCGAGCTCTTTATGCTCGACCTGCTCTCCGGCTACGACTGGTCCAGACCAATCAATATGCTCAATCAGGGCGGTGACATCAATATCGGAATCAAGGATTATCTCTTCTACGAGGGATTCTCCTACAAGATGGTTCCCGTTCGCAACAAAGTAAGCAGCCTCAATCCCGGGAAAGTAGACCTGGACGGCCTGTATTACAAGCTTAAGAACGTATACCGTTTCGATGCGCTCGCTTCGGACGGATGGTTCGTGGATTACCAGAACTACTACACACATCTCGGAGTGATGTCCGTCCGCCAGCTTTTCGCTACTGCGGCTAAGTCGATGGCAAGGAGCGGATATACCGCTGAAGCCATCGAACTGTTGGACAAGGGAATGGAGGCGACCCGCCAGCTCCCTCTCGAGACTATCCCCATAGGCTTTGTCGCCAACGACTATATGGTGATCGACATTATCTCGCAGTACTATAAGTACGGCCAGAAAGAGAAAGCGGACGAACTCGCCCAGAGACTTTCTGCAGAGATGTTGGAGTCAGCTCTGTTCTACTACGACTTCTATGAGTGGTCGAAAGACGATTTCGAGACTACGCTGCAGTACCTCTATTATCTTGAGGACGAGGTGAAGAAGGGAGGAAATGCCGAACTGGCGGCCTATCTTGACGCCAGTATCAAAGAAATACTAGGAACGGCTCAACCCGAAGAAAGCTAACGGGTCAGCCTCACCACTATCGAGAGCGGGAGATCTTTGCCGAAGCGGTCACGCAGGGCGAGTTCCCCGCTCTCGAGCGTATATTGGGAGTCGCCGAGTTTGAAAGCTTCCCTTACGACAGTCTCTCCAAGGAGGGCGCTGTAGCCGTTCGAATAGAGATTCAGGACCATCCAGCTGTCTTTCGGCTCGAGGATCTGGGCTACATTCTGGAGCAGCTCGAACAGGCAGTCGTCCAGCTTCCATCGCTCCCCGTCGGGGCCATGGCCATAGGCAGGCGGATCGAGGATGATGCCGCTATAGCGATTGCCGCGCTTGGCCTCGCGCTTTGCGAACTTCATCGCGTCTTCGACTATCCAGCGGATTCCGTCCAGGCCGCTCGCCTCCATATTGCCGCGGGCCCAGGTGACCACCTGCCGGACGGAGTCCAGGTGTGTCACGTCTGCGCCCGCCGCCTTGGCTGCGAGACTCGCCGCGCCGGTATAGGCGAACAGGTTGAGGACCTTCGTTCCGGGTTTTGCGTGGGAGTAGATGAACTCCCAGTTCGGGGCCTGCTCGGGGAAAACGCCGACATGTTTAAAAGAAGTCAGCCCGAGCCTCAGGTCGAACTCCAGCCCCTTCTGAAGACCGGGGTAGATGATATGCCACTGATCATCCATCTTCTTCAGACGGTTCCACGTCCCGCTGTCTTCCTTGCCGGCCTTTCCGAACCCGGCGCCGGGGGTGAAGTGTGTGTGGGCGAGCTTCTGCCACTCCGCGTCTGAGAGGGTTTTCGCCCAGATAGCCTTAGGCTCAGGACGAATCATAGTGAACTTTCCGAAGCGCTCCAGCTTTTCGCCGTCGCCGCAATCGATCAGTTCGTAATCACGCCAGTTCTTTGAAGGATACTCAGTCATATCTCTGCAAAGATATTGAAAAAGTTCCACACCGGTGCCGATTTCGGCATTTTAGGCGCGGAGCGATCTCGACGCCACCCTCGTTGAAATGATGCGTTAAGATGATGCGCTAAAAGAATGAATAGGTAAGTCCTTCAGATTAATACTTAGGACCATATTTGTTTCAGTGAAAGATTCTTTCGCATCTGGGTTTTCGTATAGCTCCAGCAGCCAGGGCCAATAGTGTTCAATAGTTACCGGGAAAATGAAAGTAAGTGTAACATCATCATCTTCAGAAAGCTCTTCTGGAATCGTAGTTGAGCGCAAATAGAACATCATTGGCATAATGGTCCCTTCTGAAAAATAATCGTTAAAAGACATGCTTTGCAGCTGTCTAACGTCTGATAAAGCATAATCAAGGCCCACGCATTTAAATCCAACAGAACCCCCATCAAATAGGAAGTATCGAGATAAATCCTGCCCAGATTTCTCACCAAAAAGACGTTTATCGGCAAAGACCCTCGGACTTTCTCTGATATAAATATTTGTCAGTAAAAGACCTCCGTTGGACAGTCTAAACTCCTCAGGGGAGCTCAAGTATGCCTGTAGCAGCGGTTCGGTACGCTCCTTAATCTTTCCGATTGCGAATTTTTCAGCATCTGTAAAAGACCACTTATCATCATAATAAGATGTAAATGCTGCTTCCAATTTATAATTTTCCGGTCGAATACCAACTCCGCTAGGTTGAGTATATATAAAAAGACAAGAATAGGGCTCTGCAATACAAGTCCACAATGAGTCCATTGACCCCAACCAATCGCCTTCCCAGACCATACAGTATTTGTGTGTTGGCCCTGGGTCAAAATCCCGGGATGCATCCCGACAAGAGCCCGCAACAAAAAGGTATGAGCACAAGGCTATCGTTGCCTTAATTAATAGTAGTTTTTTCATATCACACCCTTTAATAACCGACAAATCTCGTATAAGTTTCTATCGTTAAAACGTTCAAATATAATTATTATTATAAGATAAGCAACACTCCGATTATTGTTTCCGGTGCCGATTTCGGCATTTTCGGCGCCGCGGGCCTACCGGGGCGTGCATACCCTCACTGTTTCGGGGGAGGGTATGTTCAAAAATGGCCCAAAACGCACATACCCTCACTCATTTGGAGGAGGGTATGCACAAGGAAAGGGGAAATAATCCGACTGATCTACCGGTGCTAGCGCCGGGCCGGGAGGGGAAGCGCGAAGGGTTAAAAGGTTGGTACGATTTTTTCGAAGTTCGTTCCCTGAGGTCGCTCGCGGGAATGCTTGTCCGGTTGCTTGCCTGAGTGCCCGCGACCTCTCTCAACCCTTCGAAAAAATCGTCCCCGATTGTTTCTGACGCCGCGAGTGAAGCGGTACTGCGCAAAGAATGTCCTACCCTTCGCGGGGAGCGAGCTGACAGGGGGAATATATATTCCAGCGGTAGTGGAAGCCGTTAGTGGGTATTTGGTCGGGACACCGAAAAGGGAGGAAGGCCGAAGGGGGCTAGGGGGAAGGACGCTTCCCCCGTATGAATAAAGACACAGGCCGCGAGGTGGCGAGCGGCCGGTACTGAGAGGGGCCCGGCTTCGGGGTCGCCGGGACCCGACACCAGTTAATACTACCGAATAATCGTCGGGCAAAGTACCCATCGCGCAAGCTGAGCCGCTCCCTCGAGCTCGGCGCAGCGCGATCGAGGGTAGGACATTGGTGTATTGAGGTCTTTAGCGTGGCTATCACCCCCTGCGAAAGGGGTGATGGGAGCGAAAAAGGCTCAAAACGTGGCTATCACCCGAATTGCGGAGGGCGATAGCCACACCCAGCGAGCGAATAGACAGGGACCTTCCGCAAAATGCTGCATTTCGGCGGGGTTGGTGTGTGATTTGGGCCTTTCCACACACCAAGGGCCGATTTTGAGGGGGTTGGTGTGTGATTCGGGCGGTTTTACACACCTTGGCAGATATTATTTCGTAATTTTGGCATCGGTTTTGAAATATGTGCGGCATTCATTTAATAATGCGTGTACGATAAACTTGAACGTCATGAAACAGAAAGCATTAGGGATCCTGATAGCGGTGGCGATAGCGGCCGCGGGATGCGGGAAGGAAGACATACTTCCCTCAGGAGTGGAAGGAAGCACAACCTACTCGGTCATTGACGACGAGGAAGATCAGATAGACAGTACCTCCTTTGATTATACTATTAAAGTTACCTTCTCAGAGAGCGGTGAAGCTCTGGTGGAAGGTGACAAGAACGGCATAGTCAGTGTAGAGGGCAACAAAGTCACGGTAAACAATACCGCATTTACAGACAAGGTTGCGTATGTCCTTACCGGATGCTCATCGAACGGATTCTTTAAGACGTATTCCAACAACAAGCAGTCCTTCACTCTGGAGGACCTGACCCTGACCAACCCCTCGGGAGCGGCCATCAACAACCAGGGAAAGAAGCGCTGTTTCGTAGTCTTGAGCGGAGCAAATACTCTTAAAGACGGCTCAACTTACGATACTCCCGCAGAAGAAGATGAAAAGGCTGCCTTTTTCTCTGAAGGCCAGCTGATTTTCTCCGGCACCGGAGCGCTCAAAATCACTGCCTCTGGTAATTCAGCGCTCGCGTCGGATGATTACATAAGGGTAACGGACGAAGTCTCAATCGATGCATCTTCGAGCGCCGGCCACGCCATTCGCGGCAAGGATGCCGTCATAGTGGACGGCGGAACTCTGAGCGCAAAGGCAACCGCGGCGATGAAAAAGGGCATAACCTCCGACTCGCTGGTTGTATTTAACGGGGGCAAGACTACCGTTACGGTCTCCGGAGGAACTGCCTACGACAGCGAGGAAGCTGATTACAAAGCCAGCGCGGGAGTCAAGGCAGACCTCGTGTTCGTGATGCAGGGCGGCGAACTTACCGTCTCCAACTCCGGTCAGGGCGGCAAAGGAATCAGTTGCGACGGCCCTGCCTATTTCCAGGGCGGAACCACCACCATCACCGTTACGGGCTCCAACTACTGCTCTTCCTCTTCAGGAGGCGGTCCCGGCGGCGGTCCGAGGTGGGCAAGCTCGACCACGACCGACAGTTCGAAGGGCGCAAAGGGCCTCAAATGTGACGGCAACCTTTACATCTCGGCCGGCACCCTTACCGTAACCGCCTCCAACCACGAAGCCATCGAATCCAAGGGCAATATCGAAATCACCGGCGGCACCGTCTATGCCCAATCGACCGACGACGCAATCAATTCGGCCGGCGAGATGGTCGTCAAAGACGGCTTTGTATGTGCATACTCGACCGGTAACGACGGGCTCGATGCCAACGGCAACTGCTACATCGAAGGCGGAGTCGTCTACGCCGTCTGTTCGGGCGGCGCTGAGGTCGCGGTCGACGCCAATACCGAAGGCGGCAAGAAGCTCTATGTCTCCGGCGGAACGCTCTTCGCCCTCGGCGGCCTTGAGCGCGGTTCGTCCCTTAGCCAGGCCTGCTACAGCGCAAGTTCGTGGAGCAAGAATACCTGGTACTCGCTTACTGTCGGCGAAACTGTCTACGGATTCAAGACCCCCTCCAGCGGTGGAACCACCCTCGTTGTTTCGGGCTCGTCAAAGCCCACACTCAGCTCGGGAGTCAGCTTCTCCGACGGCACCGAAATCTGGAAGGGAATGGGCATTATCGGGGCCACGACCTCGGGCGGCAGCTCCGTTTCCCTGAGCTCATACAGCAGCAGTTCTTCCGGCGGTCCGGGCGGACGTTGGTAAAGCTCGGAGAAAAATCACTATCTTTGGCTGATTATGAGAAAGATAATAGTAATGGCGCTACTGTCTCTGCTGCTGATTCCGGCGGCGGGAGCGCAGGATACGCTGGCCGTAAAGATAAATAAGAAGAACCTTGTTATAAAGGAGTGGAACACCGAGCCGAAAAGCGGGGCCAGGGCCCTGGACCACGTAACGATGTACAGCCCTGAAGGCAAGAAGATCGAAGAGATCGAGTATAGTTCGGACGGACAGAAGTGGCGCAAGCGCTTCGAGTACGGCGCAGACGGAAAGGTGAGCCGGGAGCTGGTCTACGACGGAAGGAACCGCCTGCAGACTTACAAGACTTTCGAGTACAACGAATTTTCCAGAAAGAAGGTTCAGTATACTTACAACCCGAAGGGAAAGCTTATTTCGATAAAGCATTACGAATACATCGCTCAGGATGCAGAGTAATCACATCAGCTTTGAGAAGGCCCTCGGGGCCATGGCGCCCATCACCCTCGAGGAGATGGACGGCATCAAGCTGATGAACCGCATCGACTCTAAGTACCTCACAAACAACGAGACCCTTCTTAAGGTGCTTGAGGCTGCTGCTGCCGAGGGCTATCGCTCCCTCATAATCGAGGGTCTGCCTCTTACCCGTTATAGCTCCGTCTATTACGACACCCCTCTGCTGGGGATGTATTACGCTCACCGCAATAAGCATCTCGTTAGGCAGAAGGTGCGTACTCGGGCTTACCTCGACGCAGGCCAGGCCTACCTAGAGATAAAACGTAAGAACAATAAGGGTCGGACTTCGAAAAAGAGGACGGAAATTCCCGTCTCGGAGCTGATGGACTTCAGCGCAGACGACAATGCGGTAGGGTATCTGGCGAAGCATTCGTGGTATACGGTAGCCGATATTTCGCCCGTATTGTCTACCAACTTCCGCCGTATCACCCTCGTCAATCCGGCGATGACCGAGCGCCTTACGATAGATACCGGCCTCAACTTCGAGAACTACCGTACGGGAAGGAAAGCATCGCTCGAGGATGCGGTAATTATTGAACTCAAGCAAGACGGAAGGGCGGCTTCTCAGATGAAGGGCATCCTTCTGGACTATAGAGTGAAGCCTGTAAGGGTCAGCAAATACTGCGTAGCTGTAACTCTGACCGATCCGGACGCGCGCCCCGGACGCTTCAATCTTAAAGTTCGCGCAATTGAAAAGACAATAGGTAAAAAACTGACTGTAATATGAAATTCCCCCACATTATGAGCTTCATCCAGGACGACATTTCAGCGTTCGGCAACCTGGATCCGGCAGACGATATGCTCCTTGATGTCCAGACCATCACCGATGCGATGATGACCACCACCCAGAAGATAAGCGAGCTGGGCATCCGCTTCGCCCTGAACCTTCTGGTCTGCTGGCTGCTCGTTCATTTCTTCTACTATAAGAAGAGCCGCAGGCGCGATTATTACTTTACATTTATGGTCTTCTCTTCGGCGATGCTTACCCTTCTTTACATTATGGGTAACGTTGAGGTTGGAGTGGGACTTACCCTCGGCCTGTTTGCCATCTTCGGCGTCATCCGCTACCGTACGGAGACGGTTCCGATCAGGGAGATGACCTATCTGTTCATCATCATCGCGCTGGCTGCTGTCAACGGCCTCGCGCCCATCTTCCACCTCGCCGGAGCCCACTACGTCCTTTCGTGGGGCAGCGTAGGAGTGATGGCGCTGGTAAATCTGCTGATCGTCCTTCTGGTCTGGATCCTCGAGAGCGAGAGTCTTGTAAAGCATACTACCACCAAGCTGGTGCTCTACGACCGCATCGAACTCATCGTCCCCGAGCGCCGCGAGGAACTCATCGCCGACCTTGAGAAACGTCTTGGGGTCAAGATAGACAACCTGGAAATCGGCCACGTGGATTTCCTGCGCGATGCCGCATACATCAAAGTTTTCTACCGCCTCGAGAAGGGAGAATCCAACTCAATCAACACTCTAACCAGGGCGAAGGACTACGTAGAATGAGAAGACTTGCTATCATAGCGCTGATGCTGATGCTGCCGCCGTTTTTGGCCGCCGCGCAGGAGTTCGCGGCGAGAACGAGCGTGGGCGCGGATTATAAGATAGTGAAGGGGCTCCATCTGGGGGTCGAGGAAGAGGTTCGTGTAGACGACGGCTTTTCGGGGCTGGACGATATGAGAACGACCCTCGATCTTTCGTATAAGGTGAGTAAACACTTCAAGTTCGGAGGCGGTTATACTCTTATCAATCCATACAAGCTGAGTTCGTCTGCCTTCGTCGCGGCGCGCCACAGGGCTTTTGTCGATGCGACCCTCTCTTATAGGGCTGGAGACTTTCAGTTCTCGCTCAAGGAGAAGCTTCAGTTCACACACCGCACCGACGACAGCCTCAATGTCTACCAGAAGACCCGAAATGCTCTTTCCCTAAAGAGCAGGGTCGGAGTGAAATACAAGGGCTTTTATGACTGGGAACCTTTCGCTTACTTCGAGGCGAGAACGGCCCTCAACGACCCCTGGGGAGAGGTGACGGGCTCTCTCCAATATACCGAGACCAGCAGCAGACCGTATTATTCTTATACCCATACGGGTTACACCCATACCTACTTCAACCGTTTCCGTCTGAATCTCGGAACAGACTGGGCCCCCTCGAAAAGTCATAACTTCTCTTTCGGCCTTCTGGCGGATTACTGTACCGACTATGTGGTTGACACAAACGGTCCTTCTAGCTGGTCGACCAAGGGAGTAAGGCTGTTTGCCGACGAGACAGGATGGGTGGACACTTTCAGGCTGAGCCTGTGTGTGGGTTACCAATATAAGTTTTGAACAAATGAATTAATTCCTTAAATTTGAGGGATTAACATAATTATTATGGAAAAAATAGTTACAGATACCAATATCAAGGAAGTCCTTGCGAGCGCTCCGGTAGTGCTGGTGGACTTCTGGGCAGTGTGGTGCGGCCCTTGCCGCGCTCTTGGCCCTGTCGTTGAAGAGATTGCCTCAGAGTTTGAAGGAAAAATTGTCGTCGGCAAATGCAACGTTGACGAGGCTCAGGACATCTCTATGGAGTACGGAATCCGAAGTATCCCGACTATCATCTTTTTCAAGAACGGTGAACCGGTAGACAAAACGATCGGACTCGTACCCAAAGAAGAAATTGTAAAACGAATAAATTCTCTGTTATGAAGAAATTGATCGCAGTCGCTGCAGCTATCGCAATGTTTGCTGTCAGCGCACACGCCCAGCTCGGTATAGTCGCCGGTCTTACATCCAATTCATCGGATCTTAAGACTGCCTATAGCGACATCGTTGAGAACCAGTCGGTCACTCAGTATCATGCCGGTGTCGTTCTGAGACTCGGCCTTCCTCTGAACTTCTATGTCCAGCCCGGTGTTGTCTACGAAATGAAGGGCGCTACTCTTCAGCATCAGATCGCGGGTCTTTCAGGAGAGGACTTCGAGGTTGACATCAATACAAAGACCGGCTTTCTCGAGATTCCAGTCCAGGCTGGTTGGAGATTTGAGCTCCCGGGAATTACCCCGTATGCTTTCATTGAGCCGTATCTGGGTTATGCTATTACAACCGAGAGTAAGACTCAGGCCAAGAACGGAATCGCCCAGACCGCAATCGAGGCTATGGCCAGCGCTTCGGGAGTTCCTCTTAATACTACAAACGACGACGAAAACAAGTGGAATGGCCGTGAGCGCCTTCAGTACGGTATCGGAGTCGGTGCTGGAATTCTCCTCCTCGACAGACTTGGAGTTTCGCTGAAGTGGTATTGGGATTTCGGTAACCTTTACAACGAGCAGGGTCAGCAGGCCAGCATCTCCGCAAAGGCGATGTATGAGCAGGCTAAAGACAACAAAGCAAACGGTATAGCCCTTACGGCTACCCTATTCTTCTAATAGATGTCAGGAAAAAGGGCGCTATTTTTCTGCGCCGCAAGTTCTAGCATAGATCCTAAATACAATCAAGCCGCCCGGGAAGCAGTCCGCGCGGCTTGTTTGTGTGGTTATGAGATCGTATCAGGCGGTACGATCAAGGGCACGATGAAGGTTGTCAGCGACACTGCCCGCGAGTGTGGAGCGCGCGTAAGGGGTATCCTTCCGCGTTTCATGGAAGGGCTGGAGTATCCGGAGATGGACGACCTTATCTGGACAGACACCATGTCCCAGCGTAAGGAGCTGATGAGGGAAGGCGTAAGCCTCGCGGTCGCTCTGCCGGGCGGAGTTGGGACTCTGGATGAGCTCGCAGAGACCTGTACCCTGGTTCGTCTTCATCAATGCGATGCTAAGATAGTAATCTTCAATGTAGACGGTTTTTACGATATACTCGAAAGGCTTTTCGACTACTACGTTGAGACCGGAATGCTGGATATGCCGACCAGGAGAAAATATATCTTTGTTAAAACGATAGAAGAATTCAAGAAGGAGTTATGAGCCGGGATGCTGTTTTGTCTATACTGGGTAATAACTGGACTTCTGTCCAGAGGATAATCGCGGATTCGCTGCGTTCGGATGTGGGGCTTCTGAACATAGTCAATGCTGAGATCCTTTCCCATGGCGGTAAGATGCTCAGGCCGATGGTCTGCCTGCTGATGGCGGGAGCCTGCGGTGAGATTAACGAAGACTCCTGTCTGTATGCGGCAGCTTCGGAGCTGCTCCACAATGCAACTCTTCTCCATGACGACGTAGCCGACGAAAGCGACACCCGTCGCGGGATGCCTACCATGCGCTCGCGCCTCGGTCCCAGCCGCGCGGTGCTTCTGGGGGATTTCTGGCTGGCAAAGTCGGTGGACACTATCCTTCAGGCGAAATCGGCCGAATCTGTCCGAAGCATATTCTCGAGGACGCTATCTGACCTTGCCGAGGGAGAGATGCTCCAGCTGGAGAAATCCGGTACGGCTGATACCTCAGAAGCGGATTATCTTAGAATTATACATTGCAAGACGGCCTCGCTCTTTGAGACTGCCGGCCTGAGCGGAGCTATCTCCGCGGGGGCGCCGCAGGCTTACGTCGAGGCCGCCGGCGAGTACTCCAGAGCTCTTGGAACGGCGTTCCAGATTAAGGACGATATCCTTGATTATACCGGAGACGGCTCTCTGGGTAAGCCGGTGGGGATAGATCTTCTGGAGAAAAAGATTACACTTCCGCTGCTTTGTGCGATGAAAGATTCGCCCCGCGAGGCGGAAATCAGAAAAGCCGTTCTTCAAATC
>JAEESD010000031.1 GCA_016286145.1 Bacteroidales bacterium
CTGCCACCCGGCTGGACTATGGCGCTAACGCCGAAGCGGGCTGCCATGGCGACGCTGTCCCCGAACGGGAAGAAGCCGTCGGAGCCCAGTACGATTCCGGCCTTGGTCACGTCACCGCCCTTTGCGGAATATGTATCCTGCGCCTGCCTGAGGGCGATTTCGGCAGATCCGACGCGGTTCATCTGGCCAGCGCCCACACCGAGGGTCGCTCCGTCCTTGACCACGACTATGGCGTTGGACTTGACGTGCTTAACTATCCTCCAGGCGAACTGGAGGTCGGTCATCTGCCCGTCGGTGGGGACCGCCTTGGTGACGCACATCTCCCTGTCGAGCAGCTTGGTGGTGGTATCCTGGTCCTGTACGAGCATTCCGCCGTTCACGGAGACGTACTGCTTGCGCTGCACGTTGTCCGGGGTCATGTCCACCTTCAGGAGTCTCAGGTTCTTCTTCGTGCAGAGTATCTCGAGCGCTTCGGGCGTGAAGGACGGCGCCATGATGATCTCCAGGAAGATGGGCTTCATCAGGGCCGCTGCTTCAGCGTTTATCTCGCAGTTTGTGGCGACGATTCCCCCGAAGATGCTGACCGTGTCCGCATCGTATGCCTTGGTCCACGCGTCCACGACGTCCTTGCCTATTGCCGCGCCGCAGGGATTCATATGCTTGAGTCCCACGCAGAACGGGGTCCCGGCGAACTCGCGGACGATGTTCAGGGCTGCGTTGGCATCCTGTATGTTATTGTAGGACAGCTCCTTGCCATTCAGCTGAACGGCACCGGCCAGGGAGAACGGGACCGACTCCGGGGCCGCGTAGAACTTCGCTTCCTGATGGGGGTTCTCGCCGTAGCGAAGGCCCTGCTTAAGGTCGTACTCCAGGAAGAGTTTCTCGTTCAGGCCGGCCTGGGCGCGCATATAGGTAGCGATGCATGCATCGTACTCGGCGGTATGTGTGTAGGCCTTGGCGGAGAGCTTGAGGCGGGTTTCGTCTGAAGTCTTACCGTTTGTGCGGAGCTCTTCCAGGACCTTGTCGTAGTCAGAAGGATCGCAGACTATAGTAACGTCCTTCCAGTTCTTTGCTGCGCTGCGAACCATCGAAGGACCTCCGATATCGATATTCTCAATAGCATCTTCAAGCGTAACGCCTTCCTTAGCGATAGTCTGACGGAAAGGATAAAGGTTTACGCAGACCAGTTCGATAGTCTCTATTCCATTCTCCTTCAGGGTCTCCATATGGGCAGGGACGTCCCTGCGGGCAAGGATACCGCCGTGGACCTTGGGATGGAGGGTCTTAACCCTTCCGTCGCATATCTCCGGGAAACCGGTAACCTCGCTGATTCCGATAGTCTTTACTCCCTCGGACTCCAGCAGTTTCTGAGTTCCGCCGGTGGCTATGATTTCCCATCCAAGGTCTACCAGACCCTTCACAAACGGCACGAGGCCGCTCTTGTCGCTAACACTTACTAACGCTCGCATAATAGTTTGTTTATGGTTTCAATATAAAGTTCATGTTCGATTTTCTGCCCGATACGGTGGACTTCCTCGGGGTCTGACCCCTCGTAGGGGAAGGCCCGCTGGGCTATTATCTTTCCTCCGTCGAGGTCGGCGTTGACCCAGTGGATCGAGATGCCGTAGACTTTGACCCCATAGGCGACCGCCTGCTCTACCGCGTGGGCTCCCTTGAAGGCCGGAAGGAGCGAAGGGTGAATGTTGATTATCTTCCCTTCGTAGGCCTTAAGGAGTACATCTCCTACTATTCTCATATAACCGGCGAGGCAGATAAGTTCCACCCCTTTGGCATCGAGGATCTTAACTATTTCTTTTTCATAGTCCGCCTTGGAAGCATAGGAGTGAGGATCGAAGACAAAAGTCTCAACGCCTAACTCCTTTGCGCGGTCGATTACCGCTGCCCCGGGCTTGTCGCAGACCATCACCGCTACCCGAGCGTCGAGAACGCCCGCGGCGCAGGCCTTGGCGATAGCCACGAAATTGGTCCCGGTACCGCTTGCGAAAACTGCTAGATTACGCATACGCCTTCTTTGTCCGTTACTTTTCCTATGACAGAAGCTTTTTCTCCGCAGGCCTCGAGTATTTCAATGGCCTTGGGAGCCTCGGAGGCATCCATTACAGCTATCATACCGATACCCATATTGAAGATGTTGAACATCTCGCGATGAGGGACTCCGCCCCACTTCTCGAGCATCTTGAAGACGGGAAGGATCTCCCAGCTGCCTTCGCGAATCTCCAGGCCCTGGCCCTTTTGGAGCACGCGCGGGATGTTCTCATCGAAGCCGCCTCCGGTGATGTGGCAGATGCCGTGGACATCGCACTCGCGGATAACCTTAAGCATCTGCTTTACGTATATCTTGGTAGGAGTAAGAAGCACTTCTCCGAGCTTGCGTCCGCCGAACTCCGGAATTGCATCAGTGTACTTAAGTCCGGCATCGGCAACTATCTTTCGTACGAGGCTGAAGCCGTTGGAATGTACTCCAGTAGAAGCAACGCCTACCAGTACATCTCCTACTTTTACTTTTGATCCATCGATAAGTTTAGATTTCTCTACTACGCCTGTAGTATAACCGGCTATGTCGTACTCTCCGTCGGCATACATACCCGGCATCTCGGCGGTCTCGCCACCTACCAGAGCGCAGCCAGCCTGGCGGCAACCTTCCGCGACGCCAGCTACGATAGCCTCAACCTTAGCGGGGATGTTGTGGCCCAGCGCAACGTAGTCGAGGAAGAAAAGCGGCTCGGCGCCCTGGGCGAGGACATCGTTGACACACATCGCTACCGCGTCGATTCCTATAGTATCGTGTTTGTCCATCGCAAACGCGATCTTGAGCTTTGTCCCTACTCCGTCGGTTCCGCTTACGAGGACTGGCTCCTTTACGTTCAGTGCGGAGAGGTCGAACATTCCGCCGAACGAGCCTATATTGCCCATCGAACCGAGCCTGGAGGTCGAAGCTACGTGTTGCTTGATTCGCCTTACTACTTCATATCCGGCCTCGAGATTCACGCCGGACTCTTCGTATGATTTTGCCATAGTTGTTTAGTCTTCGCTGTTTTGATCGTCGTACAATAAGGTAGGATATTCGCCGGTAAAGCAGGCCTGGCAGGGATCCGCGCATCCAAAGCACGAGTCGCGGGTCGATTCCGGGCTGAGGTAGCCCAGCGAGTCGGCCCCAATCATCTTACATGCCTCTTCGAGGCCGCGGGTCGAACAGAGCAACTCCTCGCGGGTGGAGGTGTCGACTCCGTAGTGGCAGGGGAAGCGCATCATCGGGCTGGCGATACGGACATGGACCTCGGTCGCGCCGGCATCGCGCAGCAGCTTCACTATCTTGAGGGAGGTTGTTCCGCGCACGATCGAATCGTCTACGAGCACTACCCTCTTGCCGCCCACGATGCTGTGGACAGGGGAAAGTTTCATCTTCACACCGAGTTCGCGCATCGACTGGACGGGCTGGATAAACGTACGGCCTACGTATTTGTGTTTGACAAGGCCCATCTCATACGGGATACCGCTGCCTTCGGCATAGCCCATCGCGGCGCTCGAGCCCGATTCGGGGACACCTACAACCACGTCGGCCTCAACCGGGCATTCGCGGGCAAGGCGACGGCCGGCCTCCTTACGGTACATATGGACATTGCAGCCGTCTATATCGCTGTCCGGGCGGGCGAAGTAGATGTATTCCATCGCGCACATACGGTGACGGCTGTAGCGGGAGTAGCTGGTAGAACGGATGCCGTGGGCATCGAGCGAAAGGATCTCGCCCGGCTCGATGTCGCGAATGAACTTCGCGCCCATAATCTCGAACGCGCAGGATTCGCTGCTCACTACATAGCCTCCGTCGAGCTCGCCCAGACACAGGGGTTTGATCCCGTGTTTGTCGCGGCAGGCATAGATACGGCTGGGAGTCATAATGATGAAGGCAAAACCACCCTCCATCATATTGAGCGCCTTGATAAGATTGATGATTCTGTCTTCTCCTGCTGTTTTCTTGATAAGGTGGGCCAGGATTTCGCTGTGCATACCTGTCTGGAAGATAACACCTCGCCTTTCCAGATAGTCTGCTATCTGCCTGGCGTTGACAACGTTACCGTCTGAGGCTACTGCGAAGTCTCCCCCGCGGTGGTGGAAGAACAGAGGTTCTACATTCTCGATTCCTCCCTGGGCATCGTTGGCGTATTTGACGCTTCCGATTCCCATCTCTCCGGGCATATGGGACAATTCCCCATTGGTAAAGATCTCGCTCAGAAGACCCAGTCCGCGGTGACGGTAATACTTTCCGGACTCGTCAAAGGTAGCGATTCCGCCTCCTTCCTGTCCGCGATGCTGAAGGTTGTGCAGACCGTAATAGATCCGCGTTGCGGCGTCTTTGACGCCATATACTGCCAAAACTCCCATTTATTGTAAGGATTCTAATCTTTCAAGTACTTGTGTGTATGCGGGAATTACGTCTCCGAGGTCCAGACGGAAACGGTCTTTGTCCAGCCTTTCCTGGGTCTGTTCATCCCAGAGGCGGCAGGTATCAGGGCTGATTTCGTCGGAAATGATAATCTCGCCCGTATCTGAAGCGCGGCCGAACTCTATCTTACAGTCTACGAGCTCGATTCCGGCTTTGTGGAAAAGCTCGGTAAGCAGGCTGCCGGCCTTACGCGCCATCACCAACATTTTGTCCAGGTCTTCGTAGGTAGCAAGACTGAGGGCTACAGCCTGATCCCTGTTGACCAGAGGATCGCCCAGTTCATCGTTGTTGTAACACAGGTCCACTACGGTATTGACGGGCTTGAAACCGTCTTCCACGCCCAACTTCGCAGCAAGGGTACCGGCCATCCGGTTGTGGACCACCACCTCGAGAGGGATAATTTCGATCTTGCGGCAGAGCTGCTCGCGGTCGTCTACCCTCTCGATAAAGTGTGTGCTGACTCCGCACTCGTTCAGATAACCGAGAAGAATAGAGGATATTTTGTTTGCCAGGATGCCCTTTCCCTTGAGGCGGGCCCTCTTGACTCCATTGTAGGCGACGACTACATCGTTGAAGTGGAACAACACCTGATTAGGATCGTCTACTGCGTAGATACGCTTTTCGTTTCCTTCAAAAATAAGGTCTTTTTTCATCGGTCTTTTCTGAAATAATGGACTGCGTTTTCAAATATGGGCTGACGGCGTTCGCCGCTGATGTTCTTGAAGAGGCCTTCCTCGTAGCGTTCGGAGTGGCCCATCTTTCCTAGGATGTGGCCGTCCGGGCTGAGGATACCCTCGATGTCGTAGTACGATCCGTTAGGATTGTCCAGATAGCGGAAGGCTACCTGGCCGCGGGCAAACAGTTCCCGAGCGAGCTCCTCCCCTACTACGAACTTTCCTTCGCCGTGGGAGAAAGGAATGCTGTGTGTGTCTCCTATCTTCATCCCGGCGAGCCAGGGCGAGTTGGTAGAAGCAACTGTAGTACGGGCTATAAGGGAGATATGTCGGTTGATATCGTTCTTGAAGAGGGTCGGAGAGTCCGGGGTCACGCTGCCGGCCTTTCCGTACGGGAGCAGGCCGCTCTTGATAAGGGCCTGGAAGCCGTTGCAGATACCGAGGATAAGGCCTCCGCGCTTCTGAAGGGACTCAATCGCGGCGCTTACGCGCTCGTTGCAGATGACGCTGGCGATGAACTTGCCGCTGCCGTCAGGCTCGTCGCCCGAGGAGAAGCCGCCGCAGAAAGCGAGGATATGGGATTCCTCTATCCTTCGGCTGAGTTCTTCGATAGATTCGAGGACTTCCTGGCCGCTGAGGTTACGGAATATAAACGGACGAACCTCCGCGCCGGCCTTACGGAACGCCTTTGCCGTATCATAATCGCAATTCGTTCCCGGGAACACGGGCATACATACCACGGGGTGATCCGTTGGATCACCCGGGTATGCCGTGGTTTCATTGACTGTGGGGCGTACCCCCCAGACCCCCTGCGTCGCTTCGCTCCTTAAGTCCCCCGCATCGAGCGTGCTACTCTTGGCCCCAGCACCAACACTTAACTGACCGGGCATCTTCTCCACTCGCGGCGGGTAGAGCTTGAAATAGCGACCTTCATAGGCCTCCTCCAGCTTCTCGAGCTTGAGGCACTCGCCGTTAATGCAGATTCCGGCGGCAGTGACCTCGCCGAGCAGCGAAGCGCCCTCGAGCGGGCAGACAGACTCCAGAAGGACCGAGCCATAGCCCAGCGAGAACAGCTCGTCCTCGGGCAGGTCGACCTTGACTCCGAGCCCATTGCCCATAGCCATCTTTACCAGGCCCTCGGCAATTCCGCCGTAGCCCAGCGACCAGGCCGATACGACTCGGCCGGCCTTGACCTGCTCGCGCAGCCAGCTCCAGTTCTTTTTGAGCTGGTCTGTATCGGGCATATAATCGGCCTTGGGGCTGTGTTTGAGAAGGTAGATCTTGTTTCCCGCTTTCTTGAACGGGGTAGATATGACGTCCCTGACGTCTACGGTTGTGATTCCGAAGGCGACGAGGGTCGGAGGGACGTGGATGTGTTCGAAGGTGCCGCTCATCGAGTCTTTTCCACCGATGGACGGCAGGCCGAGGGCAGCCTGCATCTTAAGCGCGCCGAGAAGGGCGCTGAGGGGCTTGCCCCAGGTGTGGGGGTCGGAGGTCATGCGCTCGAAGTATTCCTGGTAGGAGAAGCGCATCCGGCTCCAGTCGGCTCCGGCGGCTGCGACCTTTGTACAGGCCTCAACGACGGCATAGGCCGCGCTGTGGTACGGGCTCCAGAGAGCGAGGTCGGGGTTGAAGCCGAAGGCCATTATGCTGGCGGTATTGGTCACCCCGGCGACCGGGATTTTCTGGACCGAGACCTGGGTCTCGCTGGCCTGGCGGGCTCCGCCGTAAGGCATCAGAACTGTCGAGCGGCCGATTGTGGAATCGAACATCTCTACGAGGCCCTTTTGGGAGGCGACGTTGGGCGAGGCCATCACGGCCGTCATTCTTTCCTCCAGCGAGCTGCCGGCGGGTTTGCGGACGAAGGGGTTGCGGTTTTCGACCGCAGAGATAGCGGCCTTCGAATAGTGGCGAGCGCCGGCGCTGTCGATAAAAGCGCGGGTGAGGTCGCAGACTTTGTCGCCGTGGAAGAACATTCTCATACGGCCGGAGTCGGTAACGTCTGCGACGTGGGTCACCTGGACGTTGTCTGCCGCACAGAGCTCCATAAAGCGCTCTTTATCGGCCGCTTCGATAACGACTGCCATTCGCTCCTGGGACTCGCTGATCGCGAGCTCTGTGGCATTGAGGCCGGAATATTTGACGGGGACACGGTCGAGGTAGATATCGAGGCCGGCTGCGAGCTCGCCTATGGCTACGCTCACGCCGCCCGCGCCGAAGTCGTTGGATTTCTTGATGAGGCTGGTTACCTCCGGACGGCGGAAGAGGCGCTGGAGCTGGCGCTCCTCGGGGGCGTTTCCTTTCTGGACCTCCGAACCGCAGGTTTCGAGCGAGGCTTCGGTATGCTGCTTGGAAGAGCCGGTTGCGCCGCCTATTCCGTCGCGGCCGGTACGTCCGCCCAGCAGGAGGATCACATCCCCCGCGACGGGACTCTCGCGGCGCACGTTGTCTGCCTTGACTGCGCCTACTACCGCACCGATTTCCATACGCTTCGCGGTATAGCCGTCGGAATATATCTCCCTGACGAGAGTTGTTGCGAGGCCGATCTGGTTTCCGTAGCTGGAATAGCCGCCCGCGGCCTTGCGGGATATCATTCGCTGAGGGAGTTTGCCGGGGATAGTGTCAGAGACCTTGGCGGTAATGTCGCCCGCTCCCGTAACGCGCATCGCCTGATAGACGTACGAACGGCCGGAAAGAGGGTCGCGGATAGCGCCGCCGAGGCAGGTCGCCGCGCCGCCGAAAGGCTCGATCTCCGTAGGATGGTTATGGGTCTCGTTCTTGAACATAAGAAGCCACCTTTCCGACTGGCCGTCTACATCTACATTGATATAGATACTGCAGGCGTTGTTCTCCTCGCTCTGCTCCTGATCGTCAAGGATACCCTTCGATTTCAGCCAGCGTGCGCCGATGGTTGCGAGTTCCATCAGGCAGAGAGGCTTCTTTTCGCGGCCGAGCTCGCTTCTCATATTATTAAATAGGTGTAGCGAGTCCTGGAGTTCGCCCTTCAGGAAGGAGTCGTCGATAGTGATTTCCTGAATCTCGGTCGTAAAGGTTGTGTGGCGGCAATGGTCGCTCCAATAAGTATCGAGAATACGCAGCTCGGTTTCCGACGGATCGCGGCCTTCCTTTTTGAAGTAATTGACTACTTCAGCCAGGTCGTCCGCATTCATCGCGAGACCTTTTTCCTTACAGAAGGCTCCGTATTCTTCCGGCGACATTTTGCAGAAACCTGAGAGATCCTCTATCGGCTTTATGTCTGCCTTCTCGCTCTCGCGGATTACCGAGAGATCTTTTTTGCGGGATTCTACAGGGTTGATGTAGTATGCTTCTATTCGCTTAAGTGTTTGCTCCGAGGTTTCCGGAGGGAATACCAGCAGGCGCGAGCTTTTGATACGGATATCGGCTTTAGGATCTATCAGGTGTACGCAGTCTTCCGCAGAAGAGGCGCACTGATCGAACTGACCGGGCAGATACTCTACCGCCAGATACTTGCAGTCCAGCGGGTAGGAGTCTGTAACCAGATCGGTTACCTTTTCGCCGAAAACCGAATAACGGCTCTTTTCCAGAAGTTCAGGAGTAAAGCCGAAAAGGTCGTACACTTTTACGAGCCGCAGCGAACTTAGCTGCAGGGAGAGGTTCTCATTGAAATCGTGGAGCAGGCTCTGGGACTCGACGCGGAAACCATCCCTCTTCTCCACAAAAATTCTTTTGGGGCTTTCCATTCAAAAAAATTTGCCCACCGCTGCGTAGGTGCAAGGTGGGCGTAAGTTTAGATGACAGTGTTCAAGACTTTCTGACTCTGCTGCTCGCGGAACTCCTGGAGTTTCTCAGCGAGCGCGGAGTCGGCCAGCGCAAGGATGGAGACTGCGTAGAGCGCAGCGTTCTTCGACCCGTCTATCGCCATCGTCGCTACCGGGATTCCGGAGGGCATCTGGACGATAGATAACAAGGAGTCCAGCCCACCCAGGGCTTTACTCTTTACGGGGATGCCTATGACGGGGAGGGTTGTCAGTGCAGCTATCACACCGGGGAGGTGAGCCGCTCCGCCCGCGCCTGCGATTACTATCTCGCAGCCCTTATCCTTAAGGGACGAGACGTATTCGGCAAGGGGGCCGGGATTGCGGTGGGCGCTGAGCACCCTCTTTTCATAGGAGATTCCGAAGGCTTCCAGGGTCTCGCAGCAAGGGGCCATTACGTCCCAGTCGCTTGCGCTTCCCATTATGACTGCTACTTTCATTTCTGGAAGAAAAGCTTTGAAAGGGTCATAGGTTCGATGTACTTGCCATCCTTATATACGCGCATATTTCCGGATGCGATCTCATCAATCAGCATAACCTTACCTTCTGCATCGTATCCGAACTCGAACTTGATGTCGTACAGGACAAGGCCTTTGCTGAGCATATCGTCCGCGACTACCTTAGTAATCTTGCGGGTCATCTCGGCGATGTCGTCGTACTGCTGCTCGGTCATAATTCCGAGGACCTTGAGGCCTTCCTTAGTTACGAGGGGATCGCCCTTTGCATCGTTCTTGAAGGTCATCTCTACATACGAAGGAAGATCAGCGCCTTCCTCGATGTACTCGCCATAGCGGCGGATGAAGCTTCCGACCGCTTTGTTGCGGCAGATTACCTCAAGACCGTGTCCAAAAACCTTTGCGGGGAGAACCGTCATAGTAGTATCGTCCAGATTGGCGGATACGTAGTGTGTACGGATACCTGCAGCATTGAGTTTCTCGAAGAAGTAAATCGACATTCTGAGGTTTACATCTCCCACACCTTCGATAGTGAGACCTACAGAATTCTCGCCGGGATCGAAAACACCGTCTTTGCCGGTGCAGTCGTCTTTGAATTTGAGAAGATAGTTGCCGTCTTCAAGAGCGAAGACATCTTTGGTTTTACCGGAATAAACTTTTCTCATATAAGTAAGAACAATAACCTTCTAACTAACTTTCAAATGGATTTGTAAATTTAGGAAAAAACTAAGACTCCTACAACTCTGCGCGAGATTTAGTTTTGCACATTTTTGTGTTAATAAAATTTTTTAAGAAAATATTAAAGATGATTTGCACATATGAGAATTGGATTATAACTTTGTTTGTAACATTTCTGCAATGAAATCTAGCGAAAGAAAAACCGGAACAGTCGTTCGAGGTATCCGCTGCCCCATCATCCGCCAGGGAGATCATCTGGCAGACACAATCTTAGAAAGTTTACTTAGCGCCGCGCGCGACCGCGATGAAGGGTTCTCCCTCCGCGACCGTGATGTCGTTGCGATTACAGAGTCCGTAGTTGCTAGAGCGGAAGGCAATTACGCCACCGTCGATGACATCGCAAAGGATGTCAAAGCGCGTACGGGCGGAGCTACAGTAGGCGTCATCTTCCCCATCCTCAGCCGCAACCGTTTCGCAATCTGCCTCAAAGGTATCGCGAAGGGCTGCAAGAAGGTGGTGTTGATGCTCTCTTACCCCTCAGACGAGGTGGGTAACTCAATTCTGGATCTCGACCGGATGGACGAGGCCGGCATCAACCCTTACACAGACGTTCTTACTCTCGAGCGCTACCGCGAGGTCTTCGGAGTCTATGTCCACGAATTCACCGGCGTAGATTATGTAGATTACTACTCCGAGCTCGTCCGCTCCCAGGGAGCTGAAGTGGAGTTTGTCTTTGCCAACAGGCCTGAGGCTATCCTTCAGTTTACAGACACCGTCATCAACTGCGACATCCACACCCGCCGCCGCACCCGCCGTATCCTCGAGAAGGCCGGCGCACGCCTGGTAGTCGGTCTGGACCAGATCCTTTCCGCCCCCGTAGACGGAAGCGGCTTCAACGCCAAATACGGTCTTCTTGGCTCGAACAAGGCTACCGAAAACAGCGTCAAGCTCTTCCCCCGCAGCGGAGATGTCCTGGTAAAGGAAGTCCAGAAGCGCATCCTTGATGAGACTGGAAAACACGTCGAAGTGATGGTTTATGGAGACGGCGCATTCAAGGATCCCCAGGGAAAGATCTGGGAGCTCGCAGACCCTGTAGTCTCCCCGTTCTTTACAGAGGGCCTTATCGGAACCCCCAATGAGCTCAAGATCAAGTATCTGGCAGACAGCGAGTTTGCAAGCCTTAAGGGTGAAGAGCTCCGCGCGGCTATCTCCGAGAGCATTAGAAACAAAGACGCCAGCCTTAAGGGCCAGATGGTTTCCGAGGGTACTACACCCCGCCAGCTTACAGACCTTATCGGCTCGCTCTGCGACCTCACCAGCGGCTCGGGAGACAAGGGTACTCCCCTTATCCTGGTTCAGGGCTATTTCGACAATTACTCTACTGAATAGAGCGGTTTTGACGCTAAAATAAAAAAACGGGCAGTCCTTTCGGGCTGCCTGTTTTGTCTTTGTATGGACTCTATAACCTTCCCTGCATTTCTTTGCGGCGCTTTTCGTAATAGTCGTGGCGCTTGGGGTTCTCGGGAAACCATCCGCGAAGGACACGCTTTTCCTGCAGGAACATTTCGTGTATACCCCACAGGCAGCAGAAAGCGAAGCCTCCGATTATGATGGAAGCCGTATCATTTTCTATAAGGAGTGATACTGCAGACAATGCCAATCCGGCTACCAGCCAGATCCACCAGCTGTTCTTTCCCCATTTATACTCCATCTTGATGACGGCGGGATGGCAAATCCCAATGCTAAGGAACACACACGCTCCTATCAGAATACCACTATAATTCATTTGAAAACCTATTATAAATGAAACGGGCAGCAGCTACCACCAGCATCGGGCCCAGACCGCTGTAGAATGAGGCAGTGAACTCCATCGGAATACCGGGAACGAACTTCAGGGCGATACCCAGGCAGGACATGCCGACTACAAGTATCCACCCCTTGAGCGGGAACGTTTGCCAGAAACTTGTTTTGGCAGGCAAAGAGGCAATCCTGGTAGAATACTTGTCGACTATTCTGCTAAACATAAAATAAAAACCTGCAATCACTCCTGCAGTAATAAGCAGTAGCCACCAAAGTTTCCCAGGGCACATCTGAAAATATGCCGAGATGCCTTTGATACTGATGATGACCCCGGGAATTCCCCAGATAATCGCTGCGATGTAGTATAGATACTCTCGTTTCATACGTTTCAAAATGCACTGCAAAGGTCATCACAAATCCCCTCATTTTTTATGCCTATATCGCCCAAAATTAGGATTATCCGTGCGGTTTCTCTGCGAAAAACTAGCAGAGAAACCGCACTACAAAGGGGCGAAAGGCGGCGGATCAGGCCTACTTTAAGAATAGATCTTTATTCTTATCTTTACACTATGAAACGACTAACCACAATCATCGCCCTGGCGATGTCGCTTTTTTGCGCGCCGCTCAAGGCTGAAGTAAAGCCCGTCACGGGTACTTTCCTCAACTTTTTCTGGCAAGACGAGCGCAACAACTATATGAACCAGCGCAATGTCGACATGTCCGATCCCGAGCTTTGGGCGGCAAAAACGGCCGAGCTCCATAAAATCGGAATCGACTACCTGGTCCTGATGGCCGTGGCCAACGAAGGCCAGTCCTTCTACCCAAGCGTCCTGATGGACCATGGATACCCGGCCGGCCGCAAGAGCCCCATCGACGCCGTCATGGACACGGCGGACAGCCTCGGGATGCACGTCTTTATGAGCTGTGGCCATGCCCGCAACCAGCTCGATGACCTCGGCGACCCGTTCGTCGTGAAGCGCCAGCGCGAGATGATCGAGGAGCTCGCGGGCCTGTACGGCGGGCGGCCTTCGTTCTACGGCTGGTATCTCCCGATCGAAGGGTGCATGATTCCGTGGTTCCCCGACTATGCGGCCGAAGGCCTGAACAGGGTTGCCGCCCGCGCGCGCGAACTCACTCCCGGCGCGAAGATAATGATCTCGCCCTACGGCATCTTCGCGGGCGAAGTCGGCAGCGCGAAGTTCGCCGAGCAGATCTACAAGCTCGAGGTGGATATCATCGCATATCAGGACGAAATCGGCTGCGTACGCGAGCAGTTCCCCATGCGCAATATGAAGGACCATTTCCGGCAGCTCGCCGAAATCCACTCGAAGTGCGGAATCGAGCTGTGGGCGAACGTTGAATCGTTTACATGGGACCGCAGGCCCAACAACTGGTTCTCCACGCTCATCCCCGCCGCGTTCGGGCGCTATCTCTCGCAGATGGTGGGCGTCAGCGAGGCCGGAGTCGACCGCATCATCAGCTTCGCGATAACCGGCATCTACGACGAGCCCGGCAGCGCTCACCCGCTCGGGCAGCCCGTGCTGTCGAATCAGGCGTGGAAAAACTATACCGACTGGCTCGCCGGCGACCGGAGGTGGAAGCTGCTCGAGTCCCTGCTCGCCCAGGGAGCGCCATCCGAGGACCCGTCCGATGAGGGGTGGAAGCGCCACGACGGGGTGATGGAGACCATCATCGACCTGGGGAAACGCACGCGCATCGAAAGCGTCTGCGGCCTGTTCCTCAACTACCGCCCCGACGGAATCGCGATCCCGCAGAGCTTCGAAGTCCTCGTCTCGAACGACGGCAAGCGCTTCTCTCACCTGACCACGGTCGCGTATGAGGGCTGGCCGAACAACCTGCTCGACTGCTGGAGCGACGTGATTCTGGCTGACGGACTCGAGGCCCGCGCCCGTTACGTGAAAGTACGCGCGGTCGCCGCCTCAGGGTCCATCCTCTGCTCGGGGATCTATGTAAACAGGTAATTATCGCGTCCTGGCGATTGTGATAAGATCGACGCCTACGCCGCCGTAGAGGGCATTATTTGTCGCGATAAGATTGATACTGAACCACTTGCAGGGTTGAATCGACAGACCTCCTCCATAATTAAAGTAATGGGAGCGGCTGCCGCGAGTGACTTTGTAGGGATGATAGGTGTCGGAAGAATACTCGTCGACTTCCCATATTGTTACAGACGCATCTGTAATTCCATCGTTTGTCTGGGCATAGCCTATAAGGGGCATCACCCTCAGCCACTTTAAGATCGGAATCTGATACCCGGCATTGATACAGAATGCTACGTGGTCATTCCACTTCGTATCGCTTGTCCTGCTGTATTTATGCTGCGGATCGGAAGCAAGGAAATCTACATAAAAGCCGTTCACGAGAAGGTTCGCTCCCAACGCAAAGTCTGCATACGGGGAGAAAGACCCGGCCTGGCCTACATTCAGACCAAACTCCATTCGCTTTGCGTTGAACTGGAAATCAAACAGTTTATACTCCTTCTCTACCTGAGCAAAACCGCCCTGCGCCTGTGCTCCCAGGCAGCAGGCAAGAAATACAAGAACTAACAATACGCGTTTCATAATGCAAAGTTAAGCATTTTCTTATCTTTGCACTAGACTATGGAGGTAAAGAATTTACTGGACATACATACCCGCGCCGAGCTATACGAGTGGTATCAGAAAAATCACAACAACTGCAGTGATTTTTGGCTGCGCGTCAACCGCTCTTCCCAAGACTGCCCCGGCGTAATCCGCTATATAGATGCAGTAGAGGTCGCGTTATGTTTCGGATGGATAGACAGCACTATGAAGCGTATCGACGACGGTAAGCCCGTCCAGCACTTCACCCCTCGCCGCCCACGCAGCAACTGGTGTGAGAGGAACCTCATCCGCCTCCGCCGTCTGATTGAACTAGGAGAAATGACCCCCGCCGGCCTTGCCGTCGCCCCCGACCCCGATCCTTCCCTATTCATCTTCGAAGACTGGGTCCTCGACGCGCTTAAGGCCAACCCTGCGGCCTGGGAACACTTCGTCTCTTTCCCTGAGACATACCGGCGCATCCGCGTAGATTATATCCAGCACTACCGTCAAACCGGCCGCGAGGAGCAGGCTCAGGCAGCGCTTCAGCGCTTTGTCCACGACTGCCACACCGGCCGCATGCAACCCGGCTGGGACGACCTTGGACGGCTGAAGTAATTCTCCGCTAAATCACCAAAGCGTTCGGATAAAGCTGCCGGATTCCTTTCGCAACTCCGTTTTGCCATTAGCCAGTCTGATGGCGATATCGCCCCCATTCCAACGGGCAGAGACTGCATCTCGATACACGATAGTGCGGACAAAGGATCCGGAATCCTTCCTTAATTCGACCTTACCGTTATTCAAAGTAATCACTATCAACGAGCCGTCATTATTGAGATCTGCATCTACGACATCGCGGTAGCATATCGTTCGAATAAAAGTACCCCGATCTGTCCGGAGTTCCAGTTTTCCGCCGTCTATTTTGAGAATATTCATAATTAATAATTTGTGCTAATCGATAACTGGACGGACGGACTCCCCGAAGTACATGTAAACAGCAGCGCAAGGACCGCCAGTGATCCTAGATACTTCTTCATATCGGTTTATCGATATATATCGTTACAAAAATAACGAATAATAGCATATAATCGCAACGTGCCGTTGCCGCCCGGCGTAGTCTCCCTGCAAAAAATCAGCAGGGAGACCACAAAAACCCGGAAAAACGTAGTCTCCCTGCCATTTTCCAGCAGGGAGACCACGCTACATGGCAGCGGCGAAGCCGCGGGGATGGAAGTCGAGGCTGCCGGGCGCAGCCTGGCAGCCTACCCCAGCATCCACCCCGGGAAGGGGCGGCAGTTGTAGTGGGAGGCCATGGACTCGCCATAGG
>JAEESD010000032.1 GCA_016286145.1 Bacteroidales bacterium
TCAAGAGATATTTCGGCAAGTAATTATCCTTCGTCGGAATCTAACGAATCCCAAAGGGCGTCGATTGTTCGGCGCTCTTTTTTTGTAGGGCGGCCGGCGCCGCGGTCACGCCGGACGAAGAACGTCTCGACAGGGGAGCGAAGCTTGTCGAGCTCGCTCTGTGGGGTGAGGTTTTCGGCGTAGTCCGGCACAGCTGCGGCGCCGACGCGTTTCTCCAGAAACGCCAAAACTTTATAGGTATACACAGCCATCCCCTTGCGGACCTCTATCACCTCCCCAATCCTTAGAGGCCTTGAAGGCTTGCAGTTTGTTCCAGCTATCTTTACCTTTCCGCCGTTGCAGGCGTCGGTGGCTTCAGTGCGGGTCTTGAACGCCCTGATCGCCCATAGATACTTATCTATTCTCACTCCGTCCATACTGCAAATATAACAAAAACATATCAACCGTTCACCCTGAGAGGCCTGTCCACCCCCGGACAGGGGCAGGGGGAGGGGCCCGTCGGAAGCGAGTTCCGTCAGGCGGGACGAAGATAACGATGGGAGGGGCCGGAAGGAGCCGAAGGCGACTGGAGTCCTCGAAGGGTGAATGGTTGATATGTTAAAAAAAAAGAGGTCCTATCTATTCGAGGACCTCTCCGTTAGCGTTAAGAAATTCGTACTGGAGGATACTGTTGTCGGTCGATTCGACGACCTTCAACCTGCATTTGTACTTGCGTCTCCACTTTGCTACGAAAGAGCGGAAGCCTCTGGTAAGGTATGCTCCCAGAATGGGGCTCACCTTAAGAGTAAGATTATTGATGCTCTTGTCGTTGACATAGTAGGCGAGCTGACGCTCTACCTGCTCGTCGATAACCACCGTCGAAGCTATCTTTCCCGTACCGTGGCAGAGGGGACATTGCTCCGTGGTGTTGATTTCTGTTACAGGACGTATTCTCTGACGGGTGATCTGCATCAGACCGAATTTTGTCAGAGGCAACACGTTGTGTTTCGCCCTGTCTGATTCCATAAGGTCCATCATATATTTGTGGAGTTCGTTACGGTGTTCCTGCGAATCCATATCGATGAAATCCACTATTACGATGCCGCCCATATCCCTGAGTCTGAGCTGACGCGCGATTTCTTCCGCTGCGATCTTGTTGACCTCGAAGGTATTTTCTTCGTGGTCGGTAGTCTTGGCGCGGATGCCGCTGTTGACGTCGATTACATTCAGTGCTTCAGTAGTCTCTATTACAAGGTATGCTCCCTGCTTCATCGGGACTACCTTGCCGAAAGAGCTCTTAATCTGGCGGGTGACCTCAAAATGGTCGAAAATGGGCTCCTTGCCTTCGTAGAGTTTCACTATCTTCTCCTGCTCGGGAGAGATAAGCGAAATGTACTTGCGGGTTTCCTCATAAATCGCCGGATCGTCTACATAGACGTTGGTGAAGGAATCGTTCAGAAGATCGCGAAGGATGGTAGTAGTCTTGGAATACTCGGTAAAGAGCAGACTGACCGACTTGTTTTTCGCGATTGTCTTCCACGAATTTTCCCATTTGTCTATAAGCGATTTCGCTTCGCCTACCAGCGCGGCCGCATTAGTACCTTCGGAGGCAGTGCGGATAATAGCGCCATAGTTGGCGGGGAGGATACTCCTGACGAGGGTCTCGAGCCTCTTGCGCTCTTCTTTCGAAGAGATTCTCTGGGAAACGCTCACTTTCTGGGCGAAAGGGAGCAGTACAATGTTTCGTCCTGCCAGCGAAATTTCAGCAGTCAGCCGGGATCCTTTCGTAGAAATCGGTTCCTTGACAATCTGGCAGATGATCATTTGTCCTACCGAAAGCACATTCTCGATCTTTCCTTCCTTCTCGAGGGCAGGACCGATCTGAGTATGCGAATAAAGAGCCTTGAGATCCGTATTGGGGTTCGACTTTTTGACGAAATTGTCGAACGCATTGAAATACAGGCCCAGATCCAGGTAGTGAATGAACGCCTCCTTATTGTCGCCGATATCGACGAAAGCAGCATTCAGGGCGGGAAGGAGTTTCTTTACTCTTCCGAGGAAAACATCCCCCACCGAGAAATTGTGACCCTGACTGGACTCTCTGTTGTACTCGATAAGCTTATGGTTCTCCATAAGCGCGAGCTTCACCTCTGAGGGGCCTACTGAGACCACCAGGTCTTTTTCTGACTTTTCGTTGCTATCCATAGACAAAACAAAAAGGCCCTTCGGATCTCCCGAGGACCTATTGCGACACGGAAGGTTTATTTCTTCTTGTGTCTGTTCTTGCGCAAACGTTTTTTACGCTTGTGCGTCGCCATCTTGTGACGCTTATGCTTCTTTCCGTTGGGCATATTATTAAAGATTAAAAAATTATTTGCTCACTTTCTCCATGAAGCTGTCCGCGGGCTTGAAGGCCGGGATGTCGTGTGCGGGGATTACGATCGTAGTCTTCTTAGTGATGTCACGGGCGGTCTTCTCAGCACGGTGCTTGATAATAAAGCTGCCGAAGCCACGAAGGAACACGGGCTCATCCTTTGAAAGGGACTCGATAACACACTCCATAAATCCTTCAACGACCGACTGCACCTCAGTCTTCTCGAGACCGGTGTTCTTGGCGATCTTGTTTACGATGTCTGCTTTTGTCATCTCTCTAAATATCTAATTACTAATAAATTGCTTTTATCGAAAAATGGACTGCAAAAATAGATTCTTTTTTTTAGAAATCAAATATAGAAGTGTAAATTTGTCAGCTAACTTCTCATTGGCACAGTGATTGACCTGTAATGGGAGGATTATTATAACTGACATTTTGACAATTATATGATAAAAGACAAGGACTTCTTCTCGCAGAATGCCGCAGAAGTGAACATTATTCCGGTAGTATCCGGAGAGGGCGTGGCGAAGATAAGCGACAGCGAGCTTCCCCCTACCCTGCCTATCCTGGCCCTTAGGGGAGCGGTTCTCTTCCCGGGAACTATCTATCCCATCACGATAGGCCGCGAGAAATCCATCAAACTGATTCAAGACGCCGAGAAACACAACTACTTCATCGGCGCTGTCCCTCAGCTGGATCCTACTGTAGAAGATCCGGTAGAGGTAGACTTATATAACTACGGAACAGTAGCAAAGATCCTCAAGACCCTCGAAATGCCGGACGGAACCATCACCGCAATCCTTCAGGGCCACAAAAGGATCGAGATGGAATATGTAATCGACTACGACCCTTACATCACTGCTCAGGTCAGATATCTTGGAGATGTAATGACCAAGGAAAACTCCGAGGATGTCAAGGGTCTGGCCTCGATGCTGAAGGAAAAAGCAGCTCAGATTATCGCGTCCAGCAACTTTGCCCCGAAAGAGGCAATAGCCGCGATGAAGAGCATAGACAGCTTCGCTTTCCTCGTAAACTTCATCGCTACTACTGTAGAGGTTGAGAACTTTGCAGACAAAGCAGAGCTTCTCCAGTACGACGATGTCCGTACCAGGGCTATGAAACTCCTCGTCATCCTGGATGGCCAGCTCCAGCTCTCGAACATCAAGAACGAGATCAACCGTAAGGTAAAGAGCGAGATCGACCAGCAGCAGAGGGAATACTACCTCAACAACCAGCTCAGGACTATTCAGGAAGAGCTTGGAATGGACGAGAACGAAGAGTTCGAGAAGTTCCGCGAAAAGGCGGCCCAGAAAAAGTGGCCCGAGGAAGTTGCAAAGCTCTTCGAAAAGGAACTCAATAAGCTCGAGAAATACAATCCCAATTCCCCGGATTACTCCGTTCAGTACAACTATCTGGAGTTTATGCTCAGTCTCCCCTGGCAGGAGATGAGTCAGGACAATCTCGACCTCAAACACGCAAAACAGGTCCTTGAGGAAGATCACTACGGCCTTGACACCATCAAGGACCGCATCATCGAGTACCTTGCAGTCTTGAAGCTCAAGGGAAATATGAAATCCCCTATCCTCTGCCTCTACGGCCCTCCGGGAGTCGGTAAGACCAGCCTCGGAAAGTCTATTGCCCGAGCCCTCGGAAGGAAGTATGTCCGCATCGCCCTTGGCGGTATGCACGACGAAGCGGAGATCCGCGGCCACCGCAAGACTTACGTAGGCGCTCTCCCCGGACGTATCCTCGGCGGCATCAACAAAGCCGGAACGTCGAACCCGGTGATAGTCCTCGACGAAATAGACAAACTCTCGTCTGACTTCAAGGGCGACCCCAGCTCCGCACTCCTCGAGGCCCTCGACCCCGAACAGAACGGAACGTTCCACGACAACTATCTTGACATCGACTACGATCTTTCGAACGTACTCTTCATTACTACCGCCAACAGCATCTCCCCTATTCAGCCGGCCCTGCTGGACAGAATGGAGGTGATCAACGTCAGCGGATATCTTGCTGAGGAGAAGATCGAGATCGCAAAGAAATACCTCATCCCGAAGCAGCTTGAGATGCACGGCCTTGGGAAAAAGACTCTCAAGATAAGTTCGAAGGCTCTTAAGAAGATTATCGAAGAATACACCCACGAAAGCGGCGTTCGAAACCTCGAGAAGCAGATTGCCAAGATCGCCCGAGTAACCGCGAAGAAGATCGCCCTCGAAGAGGAGTATCCCAGCACTATCGAGCCCGAGAACCTGAAGGAATACCTCGGCCTGCCTACGGCAGCCCACGACCGCCAGAAAGGCAACGAAGGCCCGGGAGTTGTCACCGGCCTTGCGTGGACCCAGATGGGCGGAGAAATCCTCTTCATCGAAAGTTCAGTCTCCGAAGGCAAGGGAGTTCTGACTATGACCGGTAACCTCGGCGATGTAATGAAAGAGTCGGCCACTATCGCCTACCAGTATATCAAGGCCCATCCCGCGATGGTAGGAATGACCAGCGCCGAGTTCGCGGCCAAGGACCTCCATGTCCATGTCCCCGAAGGAGCCACCCCGAAAGACGGTCCTTCTGCCGGTATAACGATGGTCACCTCGATGGTCAGCGCCCTGCGCGGCAAGGCTATCAAGAAACACATCGCCATGACCGGAGAAATGACCCTCAGAGGAAAGGTTCTTCCGGTCGGCGGAATTAAGGAAAAGATCCTCGCCGCAAAACGCGCCGGAGTTGAAACTATCGTCATCAGCGAGGAAAACCGCAAGGACGTAGAAGACATCAAGGAAATCTACGTCAAGGGTCTCACCTTCCACTACGTACAGACAATAAACGACGTAATAGACTTCGTATTTTGACAGTACAGATAGAACAATCCTGGAAAGAAGCTCTGCAAAGTGAGTTCGACAAACCTTACTTTGCGGAGCTTGTCCGTTATCTCCACCAGGAAAAGAGGGCCGGAAAGGTTATCTACCCTCCCGGACCCCAAATATTCAAAGCATTCGAGCTCACTCCTGTAGATAAGGTAAAAGTTGTGATACTCGGCCAGGATCCCTACCACAATCCCGGCCAGGCGATGGGCCTGTCGTTCTCCGTACCGGACGGAGTCCCGGCTCCTCCCAGCCTGAAGAATATTTTTAAAGAAGCCGAAGACGATCTTGGAATCAAGATGTCCGGAAGGCCTAATCTCGAAGGCTGGGCCCGCCAGGGAGTACTGCTCCTAAACGCGATGCTTACCGTACGCGCCGGAGAACCCTCGTCCCATAACGCAATAGGCTGGCAGCAGTTCACAGACGCTGTCATCAGCTATCTCAGCGCGAACCGAGACAATATTGTCTTTATGTTGTGGGGAAATTATGCCAGAAGCAAGGCAGCGCTCATCGACCGCTCGAGACATCTGGTACTGGAAGCCGCACACCCTTCACCCCTCGCCAGGGGCGCATTCTTCGGGAGCCGGCCCTTCTCAAAGGCCAACCTTTACCTGCAGAGCACAGGCAGAGGACCGATCGACTGGCAGCTCTAGAAAAGAGTAGGGTGGAGTTCGTCCAGCCCTTCAAGCACCCTTTCCATAATCGCCTGACGGAACATCGCCGACTTGGAGGAGATGTGGTACACTTTACAGTACTCCTCTATAGCCGCGACTTCCCTGTCGTTGAACAGGACGGTCTTACGGTGTTTGTGGCGAAGAGCGGCTCTTTCTCTTGCCAGATACAGGGGGTCGATTTTAGCGCTTGTCTTCATTATATATTATTTGTTTTCCAATGCTTGTTCGTAGATCCCCAGCAGCTGGGCCAGAGTCTCCGGCTCCAGACGTCGGCCTTCTATCCTGCCGTCTGTCCCTACCAGGAACATCTTAGGAGTGCTGAGGACTCCGTACTGTTTCTGATAGTCGGAATCGATTTCCGGGTCCCAGCAATGGACCAGCTTTATATTGGGATTGGAGATGGTAAAGGCGGCCCTGAACTCGGCCCACTCATCACCGTCCTGCCCAGTATAAATAAGGAACAGACTGACGGGGAAACTTACGGTCTCCAACACCTGAGGCAGCAAGATGGAAGCTATCTTACACTTACTGCAGGAGGTATCGTAGAAATAAAGGACGGAGGGAACGCCTTTTTCCGGGACCTGAATCTTTTCGCTTCCAGTAGGAGGAAGCAACTCAAGAGCGGGGGCTTTCATTCCGAGCAGACTGTTACGGTTAAAGTCCACGAACAGCTTTGCTGAGAAGGCCAGCCATTCGTCTGCTATCTTAATCTTTTCGCTGGCAAACCATTTATCGTAGACATATATAGCTACCGCTTCCTCTCCCATCAGAGGAGGGTTGTCCATATAGTGTTCCAGAATACGGGTTGCGACCCACTGCTTTACCAGAGAGTCTGTACACGACTCGATCAGGAAATCACATTCCTGGAGCTTTGTAGGCATCGCCTCATAGATCATCGCCTCATAGTACTCTCCAAGAAGGGAGTCGAGCGGAGCGAGGCGTGTTGAGTCCAGCTGTTGGGCTTTAACAGCAGGAGCAAAAAGCGAAAGCGCGATCAGTATGTTAATTATCCTTTTCATTTTTCAAACGAGGGTAATTCAACTCCTTCCGGGACGAAGAGCGACGTGTCGCCGTGGTGTCTGAGGATATCGCGGACAGCGCTCGAAGAGATGTGGGCGAATTCCTGGGCAGTCGGGATTATTATAGTCTCAATTTCAGGCGCAAGCCTGCGGTTTGCATCCGCGATGCTGCGCTCCGTCTCGAAATCGAGCATATTTCTGACTCCCCTAACTACATGTTTGATGCCAAGTGAGCGGCAGAGATCTATCGTAAGGCCATCGTACTTGACTACTGATACGCCTTCTAGGCCCCTGACGGCCTGCTCGATTATCTTCACTCTCGTATCGTTGTCGTAGAAACCGGGTTTGTCCTGATTCACACCCACCGCTACCACAACGGAGTCGAACATCGTCAGGGCCCTCTTCAGAATATTGAGGTGACCTGCGGTGAAGGGGTCGAACGACCCGGGGAAGAGTGCTTTCGTTTTCATTTCTTTCTTATAAACAGTCTTACGATGAGCGCAAGCGCCATCAAGACGAATACAAATGTACAAAGTCTGCCGACAATATCACCATAGCGGACGAAGAAAGTCTGATAAGAGGTCAGATTCACCCGGCCGTGGAGCAGGTAAGGAACCCACCATCCGGACTGCTCTACTATCTCTCCTCGCTGGTCGATAAAGGCGGAAATACCGGTATTCGCGCAGCGGGCTATATCTCGCCTAAGCTCGATAGCCCTTAGGCGGGAATAGCTGAAATGCTGCCTGTAGCCCGGGGTATTTCCCCACCATCCGTCGTTGGTGATAACCGAAATCAGGGTCGCGCCCTTTTCTACGTAGCCTCTACACCACTCCGGGTAGATAGACTCGTAGCAGATCGGCACGCCGATAGGTACACGGCGGATGACATTGCCCTGCCCGTCGTACTCGCGGGCCTCAAGGTTTCGCGCCTCGCCCTGGATAACGCAACGGCCCATCATACCGCCCGGCGCGCCGAGCAGCTCGCTCAGCCAGTCGTCGAACGGGACGAATATCTTCGGGAAGGGAGTAAGCTCGGTACCCACCACCAGCTTGCTCTTGTCGACCCTGTCTTCCCTGCCGGTAGAATCGGTCATGAAGGCGGAGTTATAGTTCAGATACCAGACATCGTCGCGGGTCTTACGGGCGAGGATGTTGGGCTTAGCCGCAGTAGGGAAAGCCTGATGGGCCGAGGCGCCAAAAAGCAGATTTACGTCCGGATACTTCCGGACCATCTCGCTGAACGTCCGCCAAGTAGGCGAATAATTCATATTGCCGATCCAGATATCGGAGGTAAAGGTCTCCGGAAGAACCATCAGCGCCATTTCGGAAGGGTTGCTCCGCGAGCCGAGTTCCTTCTCGAAGAGCCCGGTTACCTGGGCGTTCTGTTCCCGCTGGGGGACGGCGCGCTGTTTCTGCCATGGATCGAAGTTGGACTGGGCCATCACGACATCAAGAGTTCCGGCGTCCGAGCGCTCTTCGTAGCCCCGATAAATTACGGCCGAAGTGACCATCGGCCCGGCAAGCACAAGCCCCAGGCCTATACCCGCTGCCCAGCGGGCCTTCGGGGTCCAGCGGTCCCACCACCCGTTCGAGAGGGCGACCATCAGCCCGAAGACGCCAAGGTTGACGGCCCATACCCACAGCGAGCCGCCGAGCATACCCGTCCACTCGTACCACTGAATCAGGCGGGTCGAGCGCGCGAACGCGTTGCCCAGGCACAGCCATGGCCAGCTGATCTGGGCCTGGACGAGGTAGAAGCGCTCCCAGGCGATCCACATCGCCGCGAGGAAAATATACGGCAGGACGCCGGTAAAACGCTTCCTGCTTACACGGAACAGGCCGAAGATCACGGCCATCTGAAGCGCGTTCGCAAGGCTGGCGAAGAAGCCCCCGCCGACCGTGGCCTTACAGACCCACCAGGTAGTCAGGCCGTTGAACACGACGAAGGCGGCATAATACCACCAGAAAAAGCGCTTAATCCCGGCTCCGGAGGCGAGGCGCTCGGCGCAAAGCAGTGGCACCAGGGCCACCAGCGCGATGACACCGACGTGCGGGATGAGCCACGGCAGGCTCATCAGTACCGCGAAGGCGAGAAGCAGCAGCGCTATCAATCGTTTTTCCTTATTCATCTTCAGTTTCTTCAGGCATATTGCCGCAGTAGCGGCGCCACTTATCCAGCAGACGGCTCATATCCTCGGGCAGAACGGAATCGAACTGGAGGAGTTTCCCGCTGGATGGGTGGACAAAGCCCAGGGTCTTGGCGTGGAGCGCCTGACGCGGGCAGATTTCAAAGCAGTTGCGGATAAACTGCTTGTACTTGGCATAGATAGTCCCCTTTCGGATCTCCATCCCGCCATAGCGTTCGTCGGCAAAGAGCGGGTGTCCGATATGGGACATATGTACACGGATCTGATGAGTGCGACCGGTTTCGAGCCTACACTCCACGAAAGTGACGTAGCCGAAGCGCTCGAGGACACGGTAATGGGTCACCGCATGTTTTCCCTTCTCCGGATCGTCACATACGCGGAAGCGCAGGCGGTCGTTGGGGTCGCGGCCGATGGGAGCGTCTACAGTCCCCTCGTCTTCGGTTATGTTGCCCCAGACGATTGCGTTGTAACGGCGCTCGATAGAGTGATCGTAGAACTGCTTTGCGAGGCGGAGCTGGGCCTGGTCGTTCTTGGCGACCAGCAAAAGGCCGGAGGTATCTTTGTCTATACGGTGGACCAGAAGACCCATCCTTCCGTCTTCATCCTCGGCCTCTCCGGGCTTCATCCCGAGGTGGAACGCGAGGGCGTTGACGAGAGTTCCTTCGAAGTGGCCGTGGCCGGGGTGAACCACCATCCCGGCGGGTTTGTTAAGGACCAGGACATCTTCGTCTTCATAGACTATATCGAGGGGAATGTCCTGAGGGAGTATCTCTACCCCGCGGCGGCGATAGGGCATCACAAACTTGATGATATCGCCAGGGCGTACTATGTAGTTTGCTTTAACCGGTTTGTCGGAGACGTGGACATAGCCTTCCTTTATAGCGAGCTGGATTCTGTTACGGGAGGTATCCTCCATATGCTCCGACATATATTTGTCGATGCGGATGGGGGCCTGACCCGAATCCACTACGAAGCGGAAGTGTTCGAACATTTCCTGTTCGCGCCCTTCTTCCGGGATCTCGGGGTCCTCTACCTCAAAGGCATTGTCCAGCCAGTCTGCCATCTTAGATTATCTCTTCCGGTTCTTCGGGGAGGGCCGGCAGGCGGCTCTCATCTACAGTAAGATACAGGGTTACGGTCGAACCCAGAACAATATTTTCGGTACCGGCCAGGGGCGACTGGCGGTAGACCATCGCAGACAAAGTATCCTCGGCGGTCTTAACAGTTTCATCGAAGACGACTCGTCCTATGTTGAAGGAATTGTCCTGGACATAGCTGAGCGCCCTCTGATACTGCATGCGGGCGAAGTCGGGCATAGTAGTATATCCGTCTGCCCTGTTGAGTCCGAGCTTAAGGTCGATTACAGTTCCTACATCTACGCTGGTTCCGGGCTCAATATCTTCTCCCTTTCTGGTCTGGGCCAGAACCAGGTTGGTAGCCATATCGTCTACATAGGTCAGTTTACCGAGCTTAAGATTACGGGTAGTAAGTTCCACCTTGGCCTGACGCAGGGAGAGACCTACCAGGCTGGGAACTACAGCCTGCTTCTCTTTCTTGGCGTTGACCGTAAGGTAAATCTTACGGCCCCTTTTCACTTTATTGCCGGGTTTAGGGTTCTGAGCGTAGACGCTGCCCTTGGAGAACGCGCTGACAAACACTGAGTCCGTAACAAAGAGATCCAGTTTGTCTTTAGCGGCGAGGGCCTCGGCGTCTGATAACTGCATCCCTATCATATCGGGTACCTCGACGGAGATGCTGTGCTGGGTAGTCACCCTGAGGAATACCTCAACGGCGAGGACTATCACCAGAATAAAAACAAGGCCACAAAGAAGATTCTTTATGACCCAGTTCATTTTTTTCTTTTCAGTCATAATGCACAAATATACAAATTATATTTGGCATTATCTCATACGGGGAGGACCTCCGGGGCCTCCACGGCCGCCGCCCATCTTGCTGCGGTCGAAGTTACCGAAACGGTAGGCGAACGAAAGGATTATGTAACGGCCGAGAGTATTGTTAAGGGACTCGGTGTGGACATTGCTCGAATCGGAGACCGTAAGGTTCTTCGCCTGTCCGAAGATGTCGTAGCCCTTGAGGGTGATGGTTCCCTTTCTCTTGAGGACCTGCTTCGAGATTTCGGCATTGAAGACGTACTCGTCCGGCTGCTTGGTCGCATAACCATTGTACCAGCGGTAATCGAGTTCTCCCTTCATACTGAGACCGATTTGGTCTATAGTCCAGGTAGCGTTTCCGGAGACCAGGTTGTTCCAGGTAGTGGTTTCGGAAGTTGTATCAGCGAGGAGATAATTGGAGTGGCTCATACGGGTACGGGCAGAAACCTGGAGCTCGAGAGCGTCTATCCTGTAGGTGAAGCGGAAGCGCTCGGTAAAGCCGAAAGTCTTGGTCTGGTTCACCTCAAGCTTTTCCCTGATTTCGTCGTAGTCGGCGAAGAACAGGCCGTAGTCCAGCGAACCGTCTGTCTTCAGGTACTTGGCGGTGTTGATGTCTTTTCCTACGTAGCTGGAGGAATTTGACCAGTTTACGCGGAGCATGTTGAAGAGGGTGAACTTCTTGCCCAGAGGAATATTTGCGAAGATATTGCCGCCGAGGCTTACGCTCGAGGGGCCGTTGACCGGCATCGAGTAAGTAACGCCATTAGTGTACCAGTGGGCGTTTACGATTGGGTCCTGAGTGTAGGAACCGTTGAAGCGGGCGTTGAACGATGCGTAGGTCTTCTTGTTGTTGTAGCGGATGTCTCCGTTAAGGTTGTGCTGGAAATAAGGAGCCAGGTTCGGGTTACCGAACGAAACGGCCAGCGGGTTGGAGTTGTCTGCTACGGTAATGAGCTGGTTGGTGCTCGGGGTCCTGGACCATCCGCGGTAGAAGACGCGGGCGCTGCCGTTCTCTCCGAGGTCGGTATAGAGCATTGCGGTCGGAGACCAGTTAAGGCGGGTGATGGTAGTATCGACCTTGTAGGCCGCTCCGCTCTGGGTGTAATTATGAGTCTTGCTGGGGATGACGGCGAAACCGAGCTGGGCGCGGAAGGTTTTCTTCTGGTAGAGGAGGTTCGCTCCTACTTCCTCGCTCGTAAACTCGTTGGTGATGTGGTTCGAATAGCTGGCTACTGCCGCTCCGGTCAAGGCGTCGGTAGTCTCTTTGTCGGAGACAGACTTGTTCCAGTTGTAGGCGACGTTGGCCTCGGCATAGAGGTTTTCGACTATCGGCTGGGTGAAGGTAGCCCTTGCGAACGCGCTGTATGAATTCTGCTCCTGGGAGTAGTTCTGGTTCACGAGGGTATTGGTAGGAGTCCCCGTCTCGTCGTAGACATTGGTCGTGGAATAATTGTTTCCGAGGATAGAGTTGCGGTTGATGCCGTAACGGCCCATCACGGTAAGGGTACGGCCCGGGACGCCGAGTTTCTGGCGGAGGAGGGCGAAGCCGCTCGCGGACAGGTTACGGTTGTCGCCGGAATTGAGCTTGCGGCTGTCATTGGTCTTGACAGTGTTGCCGGTTGCCGTGGTGAGGGTATAGGTATCGGTCGTATCGCGCTCGGCGAAGCTGCCGCCGCCGAAGTTCAGACGGGGCTCGAAAATGAGAGAGGTGTTCTCCGAGAATTTGTGTTCCATCCTCATCCCGAAGCGGTGACCGTGGGTACCGGTAATGCTGTTGCCGTTGGACTTGTAGATGAGGTCTGAATCCTCGAGGTGAGTCGTTTTGTCCGAGCTTTCCTCGACCTTTCTTTCGGAGCCGTTGAAGGCATAGTTGCCGCTGAGCTCCATCTTGTCGTCGAAGAGGTTGGTTCCGCCGTTCAGGCCGGCCATGTAGGAGGTAGTGATACCGTTGCCTCCGCCCCAGCCGCCTTGTCCACGGCCCATTCCGCCGCCACGCATATTGCCCATCATCGAGCCTGCGAGGTCGTTGAAGCCGCGGTTGTTGGTATTGTTGGCGTTGAACACGCCGCTGATCTGGTAGTCTTCGTTGAAATTGCCCACGAAGCCGCCGGTCTGCCAGCGCCAGTCGCCGGCGATATCGGTCGAAGGGATGTCGTGGCCGGCGCCGCCAAAGACGTTGCCGAACAGGCCCTTCATCATTCCGGGTTTGACGCTGAGATCGAGGATAGTTTCCTCCTCGCCGTCGTCGATTCCCGTAAATTCTGCCTGGTCAGACTTCTTCTCGATAACCTTGAGTTTATCGATAACCTTAGCGGGAAGGTTCTTGGTAGCGATCTGAGGATCGTTCAGGAAGAAGGTCTTTCCGTCGATTGTTATCTTGCTGATTTCCTTTCCGTTATGTGTGATTGTTCCGTCTTCGGAAATCTCCATCCCGGGGATCTTCTTCAGAAGGTCCTCGAGCATATCGTTGTCTGTAGTCTTGAAGGTAGAGGCGGTAAAGGCGATAGTGTCGCGCTTCATCTGGATAGGGTTTCCGCGGTCGGTAATCTTCGCAGCTTCCAGCTGGGTAGCGTCGGGGCTCATCTTGACTTCTCCGAGGTCGAGATCTGCGTCTTTGATTTCGATGTTTTTCTCGTATTTCTTGTAGCCGAGGAGTTCCGAACGGAAGATGTATTTACCGTTCTTTATTCCGGTAAGGGTTACTTTACCGTCTTCTTCGCTGAGCTCGTATGCAACTCCCTTGTCGTTTGCGGGATTGTGGAGCGAGACAGTAGCGAAACTGACTGCTTCTCCGGACTGCGAATCTTTGAGAACGGCCTTTACCTGATAGGCCTGCGCGTGCGCGGCAACGCCTGCGAAAAGCAGGAGAACTGCGGCTCTAAGGTTCAGATTCATAACCTTCTTGTTGGAGTAACTACTTTACCCTGTCAGGGTTTTCCTTAATAAATTTGGCCCACGAATCGCCGCCTTTAATGCTGGTAAGCGGGCTCGAAAGCTGGTAATAATGACACATAGCTATCGCCAGCGCGTCCGTTGCGTCGAGATGCTTCGCATCAATTTTTATGCCAAGGGTTTTCTGTACCATAGTACTTACCTGCTCCTTAGAGGCGGAGCCGTTTCCGCATATTGCGATCTTGGCTTTTCGGGGGGCGTATTCTGTAATCTGGACGCCGTGGGAGGCGGCTGCGACCATCGCAGCGCCCTGCGCCCTGCCCAGTTTGAAGATGACCTGGGCGTTCTTATCAAGGAAGGGCGATTCGATCGCCATATGGTCGGGCTTGTAGCGTTCGCAAAGCCCGCCTACGAACTCGCTGATACGGGCGAGTTTCGCGTAAGGATCAGTCTCCTTACGGATGTCGAGCACGCCCATCTCGACGTACTCGGGTTTGTTGTCCTCGCCAATACGGACGACCCCGAAACCAAGCAGGTTGGTTCCGGGATCTATTCCGAGTATGGTTCCTATCTTAGTCAATCTTGTCGAAGCCTGTATACGGGCGCAGAACCTCGGGGATGATGATGCCGTCCGGGGTCTGGTTGTCTTCGAGGAGCGCTGCGACTACACGCGGAAGCGCGAGCGAGCTGCCGTTGAGAGTGTGGGCCAGCTGGGTCTTGCCGTCTGCGTCGCGATAACGCAGATGGAGACGGTTGGCCTGATAGGTTTCGAAGTTGCTGACCGAAGATATCTCGAGCCAGCGGCCCTGAGCGGCGCTCCAGAGTTCGAAATCGTAGGTGATGGCGGAGGTAAAGGACATGTCGCCGCCGCAGAGACGGAGGATCCTGTACTTAAGGCCGAGTTTGTTGACTATCGATTCTACATGGGCAACCATCTCATCGAGGGCCTTGTAGCTGTCTTCGGGCTTCTCGACGCGGACGATCTCGACCTTGTCGAACTGATGGAGACGGTTGAGTCCGCGGACGTCCTTTCCGTATGATCCGGCCTCACGGCGGAAGCACGGGGTATAAGCGGTAAGGCGCTGGGGGATCTCGTCCGCTCCGAGGATGACGTCACGGAAGATGTTGGTGACGGGGACCTCGGCGGTCGGGACCATATAGAAATCGTCGACTTCGGCGTGGTACATCTGGCCCTCCTTGTCGGGGAGCTGACCCGTACCGAAACCGGAATCTTTGTTGACCATTACGGGCGGCTCAACCTCCTGGTATCCGGCTGCGGTGTTGCAGTCGAGGAAGAAGTTGATCAGAGCCCTCTGGAGCTTAGCGCCCTTGCCTTTGTAGACAGGGAAACCGGCGCCGGTGATCTTAACTCCGAGGTCGAAGTCGATGATGTCGTATTTCTTCGCGAGTTCCCAGTGAGGAAGGGCGTTCTCCGGAAGGACCGGATCCTCACCGCCCATCTTCACGACCAGATTATCCTCGGCACCTTTTCCTTCCGGGACCAGGTCGCAGGGGAGGTTCGGAAGGAGAACGAGCTGCGCTTGCAGTTCGGCATTGTTCTCGTCGGCCTGCCGGAGCAGGTCGGTGGAACGGGACTTGAGGGCGGCGACTTCGGCCTTCGCGGCCTCGGCATCCTCCCTGCGGCCCTGCTTCATCAGGGCACCGATCTCGGCTGCAGCCTTCTTCTGCTGGGCGAGCAGGGCGTCAGATTCGGTCTGGAGGGCCTTGCGGTTGTCGTCCAGGGCGATCACCTTTTCCACGATCGCACGGGCATCGAAATTCTTGACGGCGAGCTTCCGAATCACAAATTCGGGGTCGTCACGGAGCTGTTTGAG
>JAEESD010000033.1 GCA_016286145.1 Bacteroidales bacterium
CGTCGTAGACATAGACGCGGATATCGCGTGCGTATGAACCGGTAAGAGGTCCCTCGACCATACGGTCCTTGATACCCTTAAGGATAGCGGGCATGAAGCCGAGGTCGATAGCACCACCGACGACGCAGTTGTAGAACTCAAGCTTTCCGCCCCACTCGAGGTCGATGACTTCCTGGCTCTTGATGTTGAGCTGAGTGTCTTTTCCGTCGATAGGGAACTTAGTCCTGAGCTCTCCTTCTGCAGGGCAGACGAGGAGGTGGACCTCACCGAACTGACCGGCGCCGCCGGACTGCTTCTTATGACGATACTGGGCGGTAGCGACCTTTGTGATAGTCTCGCGGTAAGGTACCTTCGGAGCGAAGAGCTCAATCTCGAGACCGAACTCGTTGTTGACTCTCCACTTGACGGCGTTGATGTGCTGCTCGCCGTTTCCGCTGAGGATGGTCTGACGGAGTTCCTTGCTGTATTCTACGATGACGGTAGGATCCTGAGAGGAGATCTTCTTCAGGGCCTCGCCGAGCTTCTGCTCGTCCTGCTGGACCTTTGCCTTGATAGCGCAACGGTATTTAGGAGCGGGGTACTGGATCTTCTCGAAGTTCAGACCTGAACCGATAGCGGAGAGGGTAGTGTTGCTCTTTCCGTTCTTGAGCTTGACTGCGCAACCGAAGTCGCCGGCCTTGAGAACCTGAACAGGCTCCTTCTTAGTTCCGGCAACAGCGTAGATAGCGCTGAGACGCTCCTTGTCACCGGTCTCAGGATTCTCGAGATCGAGACCCGCGGTGACGGTGCCGGACATTACCTTGAAGTAAGAAACTTCTCCGAGGTGATGTTCGACGTTGTTCTTGTAGATGAAGAGACCAGCTGCGGCTTTCTCGTCTGCCTCGGGGGCGACGGCTGCGCCGATCGTGAACTCAAGCAGACGCTTGACTCCGATGTCCTTCTTTCCGGAAACGCAGAGGATAGGGTAAACCTCGCGGTTCTTGATACCGATTGCAAGACCGTTGCGGATTTCTTCGTCTGAAAGGGTTCCTTCCTCGAAGAACTTCTCCATAAGGGCGTCGTCGAACTCGGCGACCTTCTCGATGAGCGCCATACGGGCCTCTTCTGCCTTGTCCGCGAACTCTGCAGGGATATCGAGGGTGTCGTTGTACTTCATAGTAAGTACGTCAACGACTCCGTCGAAACCAACACCGGTGTTGGTGGGGAACTGGATAGCGAGATACTTGCTGCCGAGGGCCTCCTTAAGGGCGTGCTGAGCGAGATCCCAGTCTGCCTTCTCACCGTCGAGGTGATTGACTGCCACTACGAGGGGGAGCTTGAACTGGTCTGCATAGCGAAGGGCGTTGCGGGTGCCGACCTCGATGCCCTGCTGGGCATTGATTACGAGGATGCCGTTCTCGCAGACGCGGAAGCCTGCGTATGCGCCGCCGATGAAATCATCGGAACCGGGGGCGTCGAGAATGTTGATTTTCTTGCCCTGGAATTCGGCGTACACGGGAGTCGCATAGATCGACCTCTGGTTGAGCTTCTCGAGTTCGTCGAAATCGGAGACGGTGTTCTTGTCCTCAACGGTACCGCGCCTGTCGATAACTTTTCCCTCAAAAAGCATAGTTTCTGCAAGCGTAGTCTTACCGGACTTCGTTGCGCCCAGAAGGACCACGTTGCGGATGTCTTGTGCTGAATACTCTTTCATCTTGATTATAGTTTTTTGTAGATTTTTCTGAAAGTCTGCAAATCTATTAAAAATAGTGGTTATTAACAAATAAAAATCGGTCATCCCATCCCTCCGACCTTCGCTTCGCTCATCCCACCAGACGCGCTTCGCGCTAGTGGTCCCCCGCAACCATCACCCCAAAAATCGGCAGATTTTCGGGGGCCCCGATAATAAAGCGCGGGTGCTTAGGGTCATCGGGACGGGACAACCGATTTTCATTTTAGATTCAGTTAAATGCCTAATTCAGATTTCATCTGACGAAGGAGGTCAAACGCCTGAAGCGGAGTCATATTGTCCAGGTCGGCGGCCTCGAGCTTTTCGCGTATTCCTGAGAGGGCCGGATCGTCGAGCTGGAAGAACGAGAGCTGGAGGCTTCCGTCCGCCTCGACCTTGCCCTGTTTCGAAAGGGCCTCCGCGCGCTTTTCGCGCCGCTCGAGCTCCACTAGCGTCCGTTCGGCCGATTCCACTACCTCCTTGGGCATGCCGGCGAGGCGGGCGACGTGGATACCGAAGCTATGGGCAACTCCGCCAGGTTCGAGCTTGCGAAGGAAGATGATGTCCTTGCCCTGCTCCTTGACCGCGATATGGTAGTTCTTCACGCGCGGGTAGAGCGCCTCGAGGTCGTTGAGTTCGTGGTAGTGAGTCGCGAACAGCGTTTTCGCGCCCTTGCCGTATTTATGGACATACTCGACCAGCGCGCGGGCTATCGACATTCCGTCGTAGGTCGAGGTTCCGCGGCCGATCTCGTCCAGCAAGACGAGCGAACGCTGGCTGAGGTTGTGCATGATCATGGCCGTTTCGAGCATCTCAACCATGAAGGTAGACTCGCCGCGGGAGATGTTGTCCGTGGCCCCGACGCGGGTGAAGATTTTGTCGAAATAGCCGAGGCGCGCGGCGTCCGCCGGAACGAACGAGCCCGCCTGAGCCATCAGGATGATAAGGGCGGTCTGGCGCAGCAGCGCGCTCTTTCCGGCCATATTCGGGCCGGTCAGGATCATGATCTGGTTGGTAGCGCTGTCCATCCGGATGTCGTTCGGGACGAACTGCTCGCCCGCCGGCATCAGCGTCTCGATTACCGGGTGACGGCCGGCCTTGATGTCGATGACGTTCGATTTGTCTATCTCGGGACGGCAGTAGTTGTGGTCAAGGGCCTGCTGGGCATAGCCCTGGAGGACGTCGAGCTGGGCGACTATCTTGCAGTTTGTCTGGATGTCGCGGATGCTGCCCTGGATATGGGCGATAAGCTCGCCGTAGATACGGCTTTCAATTTCGTAGATGGTGGCTTCCGCGCCCAGGATCTTTTCTTCGTAGTCCTTGAGTTCCTGGGTTATGTAGCGCTCCGCGTTTACAAGGGTCTGCTTGCGCACCCACTCCGGCGGGACGATGTCTTTGTAGGCGTTGCGGACTTCGAGATAGTAGCCGAAGACGTTGTTGTAGCCTATCTTCAGCGAAGGGATGCCGGTCCGCTCGCTTTCGCGCTGCTGAAGATCGAGAAGATACTGCTTTCCGCCGGTAGAGATGTTGCGGAGCTCGTCAAGGTCTTTGTCCACTCCTTCTGCGATTACCGGGCCTTTGCCGATTTGGGCGGCCGGGCTTTCGCTCAGAGTTTCGCCGATGCGGGCGACGACCTTCTCGCAGTTCTTCATCTTCGAGGCGAGCTTTTCGAGCGCCTCGACTCCGGATCCGGCGCAAAGGGCCTGGATCGGGCCCATCTGGGCAAGGCTGCGGCCGAGCTGCATCATCTCGCGGGGGAGGATCTTTCCGGTCGCTGCGCGGGCGATAATGCGCTCAAGGTCGCCGACGTTGCTTATCTCGCCCTGAATCTCTTCGAGGGCTCCGTCGTTGTCATAGAAGAACTGGACGCAGTCATAGCGGGAGTTGAGCTCCGCAAGGTCGAGGCTGGGCAGCGCGAGCCACTGCCTCAGGAGGCGGGCGCCCATCGGCGAGCAGCAGCGGTCGATAGTTTCGACCAGGCTGACGCCGTCTTTGCCCGACGCGCTGGCGAAGATCTCGAGGTTGCGGACGGTGAATTTATCCATCCACACGAACTTCGCCTCATCGATTCGGGATATGCTGCAGATATTCTTAAGGCCTACGTGCTGGGTCTGTTCGAGGTAGAAGATCAGCGCGCCGGCTGAGCAGATGCTCAGCGGGAAGTTGTCTATCGCAAAGCCTTTAAGGCTCTTTACTCCCAGCTGTTGGGTAAGCTTTTCGTATGCTGCCTCATAGACGAAGGCCCATTCGTCTACACTGGTGATGTAGTAGTCTCCATAGCGCTCCTTTACGGCGTTTCTTACCGAGCGCTCGACTACCAGCTCCTTCGGCTGGAACGAAGACAGAAGAGTTCCGATATAATCGAGGCTTCCCTGCGCCACCTGAAACGTTCCGGTTGAGGCGTCCAGAAACGCCGCTCCGCATACGTTGTCTTCGAAGTAGAGGCCGCAGAGGTAGTTGTGTTCTTTCTGGTCGAGCATACCCTCTCCGAAGGCCACTCCGGGCGTAAGTATTTCTGTTACACCGCGTTTAACAAGTTTGTTTTTCGCCAGGGCGGGGTCCTCCAACTGGTCGCAGATAGCTACTTTGTAGCCTGCGCGGATTAGTTTCTGGAGGTAAGTCTCGATTGCGTGGTGGGGGAAGCCGGCCATCTCGGTCGGCCCCTTCTCGCCGTTGGCCCTTTTCGTAAGGACCAGCCCCAGGACTTTGCTTACCAGGACGGCGTCGTCTGAGTAACACTCATAAAAATCGCCGCACCTGTATAGCAATACTGCTTCCGGGTGCTGCGCCTTAACGGCGAAGTAGTGCCGGAGCATCGGGGTATCTTCTGTTTTCTTGGTTTTAGCCATTTTTTACGGGCGCCCGTCTTGGAAGCGCTATCCAAATTTAAGCAATTTCAGCAACTTTCGCGGCCAGGCCCAGGAAAGCCTGAGCGTCGGGGCCTGTTCCGAGGGCGGCAGGCTCCCCTGCATCGCCGCTTTCGCGCACGCTCTGGACCAGCGGAATCTGCGCGAGCAGATCCAGTCCGAGCTCGCGCGCCATCGCTGCGCCGCCTTCCCTGCCGAAGATGAAGTACTTCTCTTCGGGGTGTTCCGCCGGGGTAAACCAGGCCATATTCTCGACAATTCCGAGTATCCTGCGGTTTACGTTCTCGTTCTGGAAGAGGCCGATGCCCTTCCTTACGTCGCTGATGGCCACCTTCTGTGGGGTAGTAACGATAATCGCGCTGTCCAACCTGATGTCCTGGACGAGCGAGATATGGATATCGCCCGTTCCGGGAGGGAGGTCGATAAGGAGATAGTCAAGCTCGCCCCAGTCGACCTGCAGGATCATCTGCTTGAGCGCGCTGCAGGCCATCGGTCCACGCCAAATCAGCGCCTGGTCCTCGCCCGCGAAATAGCCGATCGACATCCATTTTACGCCGTACTTCTCGATCGGGACCATCAGTTCGTGGCCCTCCTCCCCGTACGCGGCCGGCTGCTCGCCCACCGTCGCGGTCATAGTAGGCACAGACGGCCCATAAACATCCGCGTCCGCGAGTCCGACCTTATACCCGAGCCTCGCCAGCGCCACAGCCAGGTTCACGGCCACGGTCGATTTCCCTACGCCGCCCTTGCCGGAGGCGATGCCGATTATTTTGCCTATGTGCTTGATTGTATCGCCGGTAAGTTCCAGTTTCTTTTTCGCCGGCTTCGGGTCTTCTGCGACTACAGTCTTGACTTCCGATTCGATCCCAGGGAAGTTGCGGATAAGAGCCGCGCGGGTCGCGCCGATAAGGTATTCGGCGAGGGGGTCGCGGCGCCCCGGGAAGACCAGGGTGACGGTAATCTTGCTGTCCGTCGCCTCTATGTCTCCGACCATTCCGAGTTCGACTATGCTTTTATTCTGCTTTGCGGGGTGTACGACCTCGAGCAGAGCTGCGCGTATGTTGTTGATGTCCATCAGAATAATGTTGGTTCAAGTTCTTTCGGGTGGAAACTCTTTCTGTGGTATTCCGTGTACCCGTATTGTTTGATTGCGGCTATGTGTTCTGCGGTAGGGTAGCCTTTGTTTGTGTCCCAGCCGTACTGCGGATATTTTTTCGCCAGTCGGCTCATATATTCGTCGCGATAGGTCTTTGCCAGTACGGACGCTGCCGCGATGCTGGCATAGGTCGCGTCGCCATGGACAACTGTCTCGTACCGGGTTCTGTCGTAATCCGCGAACGGCCTGAATTTAGGCCCGTCTATTAGAAGAAAATCAGGCTTCGGGTTCAGTTTCATCACCGCCCTCTGCATCCCCGTTACCGAAGCCCATAGGATGTTGAGCTTGTCTATCTCCTCAGCGCTGACTTCCTCCACGGCCCAGGCGATCGCTTCGCTCTCGATTATCGGCCGGAGAAGGTCGCGCTGCTTTTCGGTCATCTGCTTAGAGTCGTTGAGCAGCGGGTGATGGAAATCGCTCGGCAGGATTACGGCCGCGGCGAAAACCGGCCCGGCAAGCGGTCCTCTCCCCGCCTCGTCGCACCCCGCCTCGACTCTTCCCTCCTTCCCGCAGCTCTTCAAGCTAATTTCCTTCATACACGCAAATTTAATAAAAGTTAGGGACACTACATAGTCCCCTTGCGGAGGTCCTGAGGGCCCCCGCAAAGGGTGGTGGGCGGAGTTGATTACAGTTCGCCCAGTCGCGAGAAGTGATTAATCCCGGCGGGTCTTGGCCGCACGAATCTCCTTACGAAGGTCTATGTTTTCCTGCGCAAGGTGAGCGATCCTCGTCTTCTGCTCGTCGATCAGTTGGATCTGGGTCTTGACGGTCTGCCTTTCAGAGAAGATGAGCTGAGTAAGAATGTCGAGTTTCTCCTTGAGGGACTCGATTTCTTTTTCTTTCTCTCCGATAAGAGCATTCATACGCTCCTTGTATGCCTCGTTCTCGTGAAGCATCGAAGAAGAAAGCTCCTCAACGCTGTACCCGAACAGGATTTTCTCCTCGGGCAGACCGCAGCGTTCCGCCATCTTCGTGATCTGCTTGTTGATCACCGATGTTTTACCGTGTTCGAGATTGATGTAGGCCTGACGGGAGATTCCAATCTTGTGGGCCATTTCCGCCTGCGTCAACTTCATCGAGTTGCGCACTTCCGCGATGTTGTCTTTTACATCTTTTTTGCTCATTTGTTGTGCTATTAAAAATGAGCTACAATAATATAATAGAATTCCGTAATTTCCGACCAACCAATACTTTACATAGTAAACTACAGCTTTACATTTCGCGATTTTTTCAAATTTTTTTCATTTTTTTTGCCCTTCCCTCCCAGAAACACCCACGAAATACCCTCCCAAGACCCCCTTCCAGACCTTTTTTCTGCTCTCGCCCGCGCCTCCCCCCCTCCCTCCAAAAACTTCATACTACTCCGCGGGAATTTCCGCAGAGTAGTTCTATTTTTCCCTTCCGCGGACGTCTCCTGCTCTTATTTGCGGAAGGTCACCCACGCGTTTGCGGAAGGTCCCTTTTTGTGCGGGGGACCTTCCGCAGTCATGTTGCCCCACAGATACATGTAATGCTTTTCGCGTGCGGAAGGTGTCACCCTTAAAATCACACCTTCCGCAAATGCCCCGAACACCTTCCGCATCCATTCTCGCCTAAAAGTACCTGTAGCCCATTTCGTCCGCGGAAGGTCCCTATCTATTCGCTCGCAGGGTGTGGCTATCGCCATCCGCAATTCGGGTGATAGCCACGTTTTGGGCCTTTTTCGCTCCCATCACCCCCTGCGCGAGGGGTGATAGCCACGCTCACTGCCTTTATCCACCAGTATCCTACCCTCGATCGCGCCGCACCGAGCGGGAAAGACCGCCCGAAGGACCTGCGGCCGCTCCTGACGATTATCAAGTCGCGAGCGGGAGTGTCCGCCAGGTACGATTTTGTCGAAGATCGTTCGTAAGGCCGCTCGCAAGATTGCTCGCGACCTCTTCCAACCCTTCGAAAAAATCGTCCCCCTATTGTTTCTGACGCCGCGAGTGAAGCGGTACTGCGCAAAGGATGTCCTACCCTTCGCGAGGAGCGAGCTGGCAGGGGGAATATATATTCCAGCGTTAGTGGAAGCCGGTAGCGGGTATTCGGTCGGGACACCGCGTATTCGACTGTCCTAGCAGTAGCGCCGTAGGAGCGGGGACTCCCTCGAGCGGGCGTGGCCACCCGCGGCCACGGGGAGCGGGGAGGTGTCCGTTGATAGCGAGTTATGCGATGAGGGTGAGTTTACTCACACGAAGAGCATGACGAAGATAGCAATGGAAGGGTCCGAGCGAGCAAGTCTAAGACTTGCGAGACGAGTCCCGCGCGAGGGAGTCTCCGGCCGAAGGCGCAGAAGGAAAGACCGATCCGCGCCAAAAATGCCAGAATCAGCGCCGGAGAAGAGAATAATCGGCCAAACGGCGGAAAAACACTCCCGCTTCCCTCCGAAGACCATCCGCCCTGGGTCCAAAGGACCATTTCAAAAAAAGTACGTATATTTGCGGTCCGATTTAAGTGAAACGTACTAAACCTATTGATATGAAACGTCAACTAAATGAGATCTGTGCGAGATACACAGTTCCCCAGGAAGTGAAGGCGAAGGGTATTTACCCCTACTATAAGCCTATCAGCTCGGGCCAGGATCCCGTCGTTACGATGGCAGACGGCCACAAAGTGCTGATGTTCGGAAGCAATTCCTATCTCGGACTTTCCGATGACCCCAGACTCAAAGAAGCTGCAATCGCAGCTGTTAAGAAATACGGCACAAGCTGCTCCGGCAGCCGTTTCCTCAACGGAACCCTCGACATCCATCAGGAGCTCGAAGAGAAGCTCGCGAAATTCGTGGGCAAGGAAGAAGCCGTCACCTACAGTACCGGATTCCAGGTCAACCTCGGAGTAGTCAGCTGCCTTGGATTCAAGGGCGGCTACATCCTCCTGGACGACACCGACCACGCCTGCATCATCGACGGCAGCCGCCTCGGCTGGAGTACTGTCTGGAAATTCAAACACAACGACATGGAGGCCCTTGAGAAAAAGCTCAAGGCCTGCGAGCCCGACGCCTACAAGCTCATCGTCATCGACGGTGTCTACTCGATGCTCGGCGACCTTGCCAAGCTTCCCGAGATCTGCGACCTCTGCGACAAGTACGGCGCATCCGTGATGATTGACGACGCCCACGGCCTCGGAGTCTTCGGCGAGAACGGAAGCGGCACCGCCAGCCACTTCGGCCTTACAGACCGCACCGACCTCATTATGGGAACGTTCTCCAAGAGCTTCGGCTCCCTCGGCGGCTTTATCGCCGGCGACCACGACGTGCTGAACTTCATCAAGCACAACAGCCGCTCGCTCATCTTCAGCGCGTCGATGACGCCAGCCGCAACCGCCGCCGCATCGAAGGCCCTGGACATTATGATCGAAGAGCCCGAGCGCCGCGAACACCTCTGGGACACTACCCGCTACGCGTGGAAGTGCTTCAGGGAGAACGGCTTCGATATCAATCTCACCGAGTCCCCTATCATCCCGCTGATGGTTCGCGACACTATCAAGGCCCTCTCGCTCGTAGAGGAAGCCTATCGCCAGGGCGTGTTCATCACCCCGGTCATCGCACCGGCAGTGCCCGAGAAGGACGTGCTCATCCGCTTCGCGCTGATGGCCACCCACAACCGCGAACACGTGGATCAGGCGGTCGAGGTCCTGACGAAGATTTTCAAGGAGTACGGCATAATCGAAGCTTAACCCCATGGTCATCCTCATCACCGGCATCACCTCCGGCTTTGGCAAGGCCATGGCCGAGCGTCTCAGCGCCGACGGCCACAAAGTCTACGGCACACATCGCAAGGCCACGGACCTCATCCCCGGCGTCACCTACATCCAGGCCGATTCGACCGTCCAGCAGGAGGTCGAGGCCGCAGTCCGGCAGGTCGTGGACGCCGAAGGGCGCATCGACGTGTTCATCAACAACGCCGGAATGGGCATCGGCGGCCCGCTCGAGTTCTGCCCGATCGAAGACTGCCAGCGCCAGATGGACGTGAATTTCATGGGCATGGTTCGCTACATTCGCGAGGTCGTCCCGGTGATGAGAAAGCAGGGCCATGGGCATATCATCTGCTTCAGCTCGATCGGCGGACTGGTAGGCCTGCCGTATCAGGGTATGTACAGCGCGTCCAAGTTCGCGATCGAAGGCTATTGCGAGGCCCTGCGGCTCGAAATCCGCGGGTTCGGCATCAACGTCACCACGATCGAGCCGGGCGATTTCGCCACTGCCTTCACGGCCCAGCGCAAGAGCGTCGACAACCCGGCCGTGCACCAGGCCTACCCGGGCTATGCGCGCTCCCTTGCCTCTATCGAACACGACGAGAACAGCGGCCTGAAGCCCGAATTCCTCGCAAAGAAGATCAGCAAGATCATCCGCAAGAAGCGCCCCGGATATCACTACATCATTGCGACCTTCCTTCAGAAGCTCTCCGTCTTTGCCCGCACCATCCTCCCTCCGCGCTGGTTCGCCTGGGTGATGAGCGTGTACTACAAACTCTAAAAAATGATTATCTTTGGTGGCTGTTAACACTAAAATATGGCCATCAAGAAACAACTCTCTTTTGGAGAAATTTTCAACCTGAACTTCGGCTTCTTCGGAGTTCAGATTGCGTATGCGCTTCAGAGCGCCAATATCTCACGTATTTTCGCTACGCTGGGTGCAGACCCGCATCAGCTCAGCTTTTTCTGGATACTCCCGCCGCTGATGGGTATGATAGTCCAGCCGCTGATCGGTAAGTGGTCCGACAGGACCTGGTGCAGGCTCGGCAGGCGCAAGCCGTATCTGCTGGTAGGCGCTATCATCGCCGTGCTGGTGATGCTGCTGCTGCCGAACGCCGGAAGCCTGAATCTCAGTAAGGCGTGGATATTCCTCGGCCTGAATGCCGCTATGTGGTTCGGTCTGTTCAGCCTCATTTTCCTCGACACTTCGATCAATATCGCGATGCAGCCGTTCAAAATGATGGTGGGCGATATGGTAAGCGAAGAGCAGAAGACTCTCGCGTACAGCACCCAGAGCTTCCTCTGCAACGCAGGAAGCCTGTTCGGCTATCTGTTCCCTATTTTCTTCACCTGGATAGGACTCGCGAATACCGCCCCCGAGGGAGTAGTTCCGAATTCCGTAATCTGGAGCTTCTATATCGGCGCCGCCATCCTGATCCTTTGTGTCCTCTACACCTTCTTCAAGGTAAAGGAGATGAACCCGCAGGAGTATGCCGAGTTCCACGGAATCGAGACCTCTCAGGACAAGCCTGAGAATCCCGGATTTATCAAGCTTCTGGTCAAGGCTCCGAAGACATTCTGGACAGTCGGTCTTGTTCAATTCTTCTGCTGGGCGGCGTTCCTGTATATGTGGACCTACACCAACGGCGCAATTGCAAACAATGTCTGGGGGACTACTGACGCCGCTTCGGCCGAGTATCAGGCCGCCGGCAACTGGGTGGGTGTGATTTTCGCCGTGCAGGCGATAGGCTCGATGCTCTGGGCGCTCGTGCTGCCCAGGTTCAAGAGCGTCAAGGCGGCCTATGCGATCTCGCTGCTTATCGGCGCCGCAGGCTTCGCCTCCGTCTTCTTCGTCACCAACCAGTACGTCCTGTTCGGCAGCTTCCTTCTGATCGGCGCCGCCTGGGCTGCGATGCTCGCGCTTCCGTTCACCCTGCTCACTAACGCGCTCGAAGGCAGCCCGTATATGGGCAGCTACCTCGGTCTGTTCAACTGCACTATCTGCCTTCCGCAGATCGTAGCGGCGGCGACGGGCGGACTCGTCATCAGCCTCGTGGGCGGCAGCCAGAGCGCGATGTTCCTGGTCGCCGCCGGCTTCCTGGCGGCCGGTGCGCTGTGCGTTAGACTTATTAAAAAATAAATACTATATTTGCGGGCTCTCATAAGAGAGCCGGAAAAAAACAACCGCATAGAAACAATTATTATCTAGCCTTTATGAAAAAATTGCTAACCTTGGCAGCATTGCTCTTTGTAGCATTCGCTTCAGTGTTCGCACAAGGAAGCTATCAGGTAAAAGGTGTCGTAGTAGACGAGTTCGGCCCGGTTATCGGAGCCGCCGTCCTCGAACAGGGTACCTCAAACGGCGTTACGACGGATTTCGACGGAGTCTTCTCCCTCAAGGTCTCGTCTGAAGACGCTATTATCGAGATTTCCTGCATAGGATATACGACTCTTACCTACAAAGCTTCCGAAATCCCTGCTGAAATATTTCTCGGCACCGACACTATCTTCCTCGACGATGTAGTCGTTATCGGTTACGGCTCGCAGAAGAAAAAGGAAGTGACCGGATCTGTAGCCTCGATCAAGAGCGAGGACTTCAACGCCGGTGTAAAGACCAACCCGATGGGACTGCTTCAGGGTAAGGTGGCAGGTCTTAATATCATCAAGACTACCTCCGACCCGACCAGTACTGGATACAACATCCAGATCCGCGGTTTCTCTACCCTCGACAAGGGAACCGGAACCAGCCCTCTGTTTATCGTAGACGGAGTTCCTGTAAGCAACATCGACAACATCTCTCCCGACGAAATCGCCTCTATGGACGTCCTTAAGGACGGTTCTGCGGCAGCTATCTACGGAACTCGCGGTACCAACGGCGTTATTATCATCACCACCAAGCGCGGAGATGCTTTCTCCGACACCGCAACCATTAGGACTGAGTACTCCGGATATGCTTCCGCCTCCGTCCGCAACGCCAAGACCGGGATGGCTACCCCTCAGGAGTTCCGTAATCTCGAGACCCTCTCCGGCGGCGTAGCCAAACCCAACCTCTATACCGGTCCCAACGGCGAGGAGTACAACACAGACTGGCTCAGCGAGGTCTGCCGTCCGGTAGCCATCGCCCACAACCACAACGTTGCCATAGTCGGTTCTTCGAGCAAGTTCAACTATCGCGCAGCTGTTAACTTCAAGAATGCGGAAGGTATCGCAAAAACTACCAACCGCAACGAACTCAGCGCTAAGCTTGCAGCAGGCCAGAAAGCCCTCGACGGCTGGCTCGACCTCCAGTACGACCTCTCGTATATGCACTACCGCAACGATTATTTCTGCGGCGATTTCAAGAATGCAGCTCTGTTGAACCCCACCTATCCCGTCTACGACGAGACAACTCCCAACGGCTATTTCTGGCGCTCTGAGGAAACCGGCTTCGTAAACCCGGTCGAGAATATGAACCAGAAAGAGTCTTACGGAACAGGGAACTTCTTCCGCGGAAGCGTCAAGGCTACCGTCAACATCAAGCCCGTCCAGGGCCTGAAGGTCAGCGGATTTGCTGCCTTGGAAGAGGGAGACAACAATAACTACTGGTACAACAGCATCATCAACACCGATGCTACCGGCTCTGAAAAGGCAGGTCGCGGCAACAACACCTCGTTCAATAAGCTGTTTGAACTTACCGCAGACTGGAACCGCAGTTTCGACGGCCACAGCATCGCGGTTGTCGCCGGCGTTTCATATCAGAATTTCTTCTACGACGGATCCAGTATGGCCAACCAGGGCTTTGCCGCCCCAGATGTAATGAAATATTACAAGATGGGCGACGGAGACGCTACCAAGAAGTTCATGGAGATGAGCTCCGAGCGTAACTCACACACTTTGATCGCCCAGTTCGCCCGCGCCAACTACAACTACAAGGAGAAATACCTCCTCTCGGCATCTATCCGCCGTGAGGGTTCTTCCCGCTTTGGCGCGAACCACAAATGGGGTCTGTTCCCCGCCCTCAGCGCCGGCTGGCGTGTAAGCGGAGAGGACTTTATGAAAGATGTCACCTGGGTAGACGACCTCAAGGTCCGTCTCGGTTTCGGTGTTACTGGTAATGATCTCGGAAGCGACCTCCGCAGCGTCGAGCTCCTCTCCAACGGCGGAACCTTCTGGTACAACGGCGCTTATGTATATACCTACACCGTCAGCCAGAACGTCAACCCGGATATCCGCTGGGAAAAGAAATACGAGTACAACCTCGGTATCGACTACTCCCTGCTGAAGGATCGCCTCTATGGTAGCTTGGATCTGTACTTCAGACATACTACCGACCTTCTCTGGGACTACGAAGTTCCTACCCCTCCTTATCAGTTCACAACCCTCCTCGCAAATGCAGGAAAGATGGACAGCTACGGCGCGGAACTCTCGCTCAGCTATGTAGCGATCAAGAAAGAGGGCTTCACCTGGACTACGACCCCTACCGTTTCGTTCAACCGCAACAAGATTACCTCCCTGTCCGATCCCAGCCTTGGCTTCAACTATACCGAGACTACCTCCGGCGGAGTAGGTGAGAACGGTATTATGAACACCAACACCCAGATCCTCGTCGAGGGTCAGCCCGTAGGCACCTTCTACGGTTACAAGTTCTTCGGAATCAACCCCAATACCGGAATCTGGACCTACACCAGACCCGACCAGGGCGACGGAGTCGTCCGCTACTGCGACGAAAGTACCGCGGTCGAAGGCGACCGTCAGCCTCTCGGAAGCGCCCAGCCTATCTTTACCTTCGGCTGGAACAACTCCGTCCGCTGGGGCAACTGGGACGCTACCCTGTTCGTCCGCGGAGTCGTAGGAAACAAGATCCTCAACGTAACCCGCTGGGCATACGGCCCTATGAACGCCAACAACAAGAACATCTTTATCAAGGATGTCGACGGCGCCAACACGACCCTTACACAGAAAGCTCAGTTCACCGACTTCTATCTCGAGAGCGGAACCTATCTGAAACTTGACAACCTTACCATAGGATACACTATCCCGGTAAAGGAAAACAAGTACGTTCAGTCCGCCCGCGTTTACTGCACAGGCCAGAACCTGCTTACCCTTACTTCGTACAGCGGCCAGGATCCTGAGGTCAACACGACTTCGGTCTGGAACGGCGGTATCGACTACTGCTCATTCTACCCTCCGGTAGCCACCTTCCTTATTGGTCTCAACCTGAGTCTGTTCTAATTTAAAGCGGAGAAAACAATGAAAAAGATATTCATTACTATCATAGCCGCCGCGATGGCAAGCTGCCTCTTCACTTCCTGCGACAAGATGCTGGAGGAGGTCAACTATGGAAACCCCACCACCGCGGACCTTATGACCAACGAATCGAACGTTGCTCTGCTGGTCGGCCAGTGCTACGCTGAAGTCAAATGGCTCCACGACCACTGGGGATATTGGGGAGTCGTCACCCTTACTGCAGACGAAGGTCTGTGTCCTACACGTATGCCCGACAAGGACTGGGCAGACGGCGGTTACTGGCGCAACCTCAACACCCACAACTGGAACGAAATGGGAGGAGCCTTCCGCAACATCTGGGAGACCACCATCGCCGGTGCGGTTCTTTGTAACAAGTTGCTCAAGACCCTTGACGACTATAAGACCTCGATGTCCGATCAGGTATACGCCCAGTATACCGGAGAACTTGAGGTGATGCGCAGCTACTACTATTATATGCTGTTCGACTGCTTCGGACGCATTCCTTACCTCGAGGAGTTCGTAGACAAGGCAAGCGATCCGCTGATGGAGCCCCAGGCCGTATGGTCCAAGCTCGTGGACTGCCTTGAGAAGAACGCACCCAACCTCCCTCAGGTAAAGGACGACGCAAGCCGCGCCCTCAACTACGGACGCGCTACCCAGGGTCTCGCTTATTCCCTGCTCGCCCGCCTGTACCTGAACGCAGAGTCTTTCGGCTGCACCCCTTCGAACATCACTCTTACAAACGAGCATTCGACTCCTATCACATCGGCAGCTGACTTCTACACGAACTGTGTTCGCTGCTGCGATGCCATAATCGACGCCAAGTCATACTCGATCGAGCCCGACTACTTCACCAACTTCAAGATCGACAACTCCGGC
>JAEESD010000002.1 GCA_016286145.1 Bacteroidales bacterium
GTGGGGCCTCGACCCTAAGGTCCCTCGCGAGTATCAGCCCGGTATTTTCCGCGGCTTCAAGGGCGGGGATGACCGTGGACATCAGCTCCCTTCGGCCGACCGCCTGACTCCCGGGGCTAACGAGATGACCTTCTATGGGACGAATATGACCCCGCAGAGGGGCGAGCTGAACCAGAGAGCGTGGGCTACCCTCGAGGGAAAAGTCCGTACCTGGTCAAATCAGTTCGATACGCTCTATGTAGTTACCGGCTGCGATATCAGGGGCTACTATACGACATCCTACGACAACGACGGTAAGGAAATTCCCGTCCCCGTAGGTTACTTCAAGGCCCTGCTGGGCTTCAAGAAGGGAGGTACGGTAGGTAATACCGCCAAGCAGGGCGGCTATACCGCAATCGGCTTCTACTTCGATCACCACGCCTACGCGGATTCCGAGATTATGGGTCAGTCGATGACTATCGACGAACTCGAAGAGATGATGGATATCGATTTCTTCCCCAATCTCGAGGCTAAGGTAGGTGCAGACCTTTACAATAAAGTTGAATCGACCGGCGACAGCTGGTGGAAATAAACCAAATGATGAAAAGAATCCTTTACGCCGTCGCGGCGCTTCTCCTTCTTGCGTTTACCGCAAGCGCCCAGACCCACATCATCGGCTTCTACAACCTGGAGAACCTCTTCGACATCTACGACGATCCCGCGAAGAACGACAACGAATATCTCCCGGACGGAGGCAACAAATGGACTCAGGACAAGTATGAGAAGAAAGTCCACAATATGGCCCGTGTCATCCGTGCGATGAAAGACGACAACAAGATGTGGCACACCATCCTCGGAGTGAGCGAAATCGAGAACAGACTTGTACTCGAGGACCTCGTAGCAGATCCCCAGATCGCCGAGGCGAACTATCAGATAGTCCACTACGACGGCCCGGATCGCCGCGGTGTAGACGTAGGACTTCTGTATAACCCCAAGCGCTTCAAGTATCTGGACAGCGAATCGATTCCCTTCGATTTCAACTCGGATATCGATTTTTCGGATGTTGATACCAGCTACTTCAAGACCCGTGATATCCTGATGGTCCACGGCCTGATCGGCGAGGAACACTTCGCCTTCTATGTAGCTCACCTCCCTTCCCGTATCGGCGGTAAGGGCGGCAACCTCCGCAGCAGGGGAGCAGAGATTATCTACAACCACTCCCGCCTGATGGAACAGAAGTATCCCGGAATCAAGATCGCCGTGATGGGTGATATGAACGACAACCCTACAGACGACAGCCAGGCAGTGTTCCTTCGCGGACGCGAGAAGCCCGAGGAGGTAGCTCCGGAAGATTTCTTCGATCCTTTCATCAAGCTTCTTAAAGACGGCTACGGCTCGCTCGCATACCAGGGCGTCTGGAACATCTACGATATCGTTCAGGTCAACTACAACCTGCTCAACGCTCCGGACGGCGGCTTCAAGCTCCAGCCTATAAAGCTCAACAGGAAGCGCTACTACGGACGCGTGTTCCACAAAGACTTCATGACCCAGCAGACCGGCCAGTACAAGGGAACTCCGTTCCGTACTTTCTCCGGCGGCTCCTTCATCGGAGGCTACTCTGACCACTATCCTACGTATATAGTAATCAAGAAATAACACAATGAAAAAACTGTTAACAGTTGCAGCGGCGCTGCTTTTCTCCGTCCTCGTTTTCGCCCAGGCCTATACCGGCGGAATCAAGGGTACGGTAGTAAGCCGTGCGGGCAGGGTCCCGGTCTCAGGTGCTGAGATGGTCCTCTCGCAGGATGGCAGGCTGCTCGCGGAAATTACTTCCGGTTCCGAGGGACAATTCCTCATCGAGGGCCTTGCAGACGGTGTATACCAGCTCAAGGTTACCGCAGACGAGTTCTCCGACCTCACCGTCTTCGTAACAGTCGACAAAGGCTTTGTCAAGGACCTCATCTTCGTCTCCCTGACCCCTTCGGCCAGCATCCAGGAGGCAGACGAGAGCAACTATGCCGAGTTCGATATGGAAGATTCCGGTTACTCGGATGCCCCGACCCTCCTTCTGGGCTCGAACGACGTTTATACCAACATCGCCGGTTTCGGTTTCAGCTCGATCCGTTTCAAAAACAGAGGTTACAATTCCGAAACTCAGGACGTCTACCTCGCGGGTGTGAAGATGAATGACGCGATTACCGGCTATTCTCCCTTCTCGCTCTGGAGCGGCCTGAACGAGGCCATGCGCTCGAAGGACACGACCATCGGCCTTGAGACGGCAGACGGCGGCCTGGGCGGCTTCAACGGCGTTACCGACATCCACGCCGTCCCGCTGAGCGTCCGTACCGGCTGGCGTTTCTCCGTCCTTAGCAACAGCGCCCTCTACCGTATGCGTCTGATGGCGTCCTATGCTTCCGGCGAGAACAACGGCTGGAGCTACGCGTTCAACGCCTCGCTCCGCGCCGGTGGAAACGACTGGATCGAGGGAGTCTACTACCGCTCGCTGGCCTACTACTTCGGAGTTACGAAGAGGCTCGACGACGCCAGTAAGCTCACCCTCTTTACCTTCGCAACCCCCGGTCAGAGGGGCGCTCAGAACGCTTCGACCCAGGAAGTCTACGACCTCATGGGCGACAATATGTACAACAGCAACTGGGGTTATCAGGACGGAAAGGTCCGCAACTCCCGCGTGCGCCACACCTTCGAGCCCGTTACGGTCCTGAAGTATGAGTATGCCCCCGAGGATATTCCCCTGACCGCTAACGCTACCCTCCTTTGGAGGACCGGTTACAACGGTTATACCGCCCTCGACTGGTACGATGCGATGGACCCCCGTCCGGACTACTACCGCAACCTCCCGAGTTACTACTATATGGAGGATGAGGACTACAACCGTGTAAACCAGGACAAATACGACTGGACATATTACGCCTGGACCCATAGAGGCCCTGAGTACAACAACTACCAGCACCTCAACTGGGACCGCCTCTACAACGTTAACTACAACAACCCCGACGGCCGCAGCAAGTACGCTCTCGAAGAGCGCCACGTAGACCAGAACGACCTTCAGTTCGCCGCCAACGCGAAGTACAAGGTCAGCGAAGATCTTACCGTCAAGGGCGGCGTCAATCTCCGCGCCAACAGGACCGAGAACTACAAGAAGATGAACGATCTTCTCGGAGGTCAGTACTTCTTGAATATCGATAGCTTCGCCGAGCGCGACTTCGCGGCGAACGAGGCTCTCCTTCAGAACGACCTCAACTACTATCTCGCCCACGGAACGGCGGAGAAGATCAAGAAGGGCGGCAAGTACGGCTACGACTACCTCGCCCAGATCCGCGTTGCGGACCTGTGGGGCAATGCCTCCTACAAGCTCGGCAGCCTTACCGCCAGCGCCGGAGCTAAAGTCGGCGTTACCGCTTTCTGGCGCGACGGCCTCGTCCGCAAGGGCCTCTTCGCCGGCGCTAATCCCGACGGCTCACACATATACGCTACCGATATCAACGGCCTTCTGATCGACCTTACTAACATCTCGAACGGCCAGACATCCTATGGCAAGTCCGAGAAGGCGAAGTTCCTTACCTATGCGGCGAAAGCGAGCGTAGCGTACGATCTGTTCGGCAACAGCCGCGTAAGCGCTAACGTAGGCTTCTTCAACGACGCTCCTACCTTCAACAACAGCTTCATCTCGCCCCGTACACGCAATACGATCGTTGGTAACCTGACTACCCAGAAGACTTTCTCGGCCGATGTCAACTATCAGATCGCATCGGAGTGGGTGAGCGCCCGCGTTACCGGTTTCTACACTAAGATCATGGACCAGACGGATGTAATGAGCTTCTACGACGACTCCCAGCAGAGCTTCACCAACTTCGCAATGACCGGCATCGACCAGCGCCATATGGGAGTTGAGCTCGGCGTTAAGGTCCCTCTCCCTCTGAAGGGCCTCAGCGTCAGCGGAGTTGTCAGCCTCGGCGAGTACATCTACACCTCTACCCCTCATATGGTCCAGACAGTGGATAACAGCGCAGAAGTCGTACGTGACGACGAAGTCACCTACTGGCAGCAGCATCCCGTCTATGTCCCGGCATCCTATACCGCAGACGGAGTTCCGGTATTCGACGAGAATCTCGACGGAAGCTTCAAGGTAGACCACTACCAGAAACACTACGTCCCGAGTACTCCTCAGTTTGCCAGCGAGCTCGCCTTGAACTACCGTACAAACAGCTACTGGTTCTTCGAGCTCAACGGTCAGTACTTCGACAGGGCTTATCTCGATATGAACCCTCTCTACCGCACAACCTTCGCGGCCAGGGGCAGTGAGTCCAACCCTGCAGTCATCGACTACCTCGCAGGCCAGGAGAAATTCGCTCCCGCGTTCCTTCTCAACGCCTCTGCAGGAAAGAGCTGGTCTATCCAGCGCAAGTACTATCTGGGATTCTCCCTCAACGTCAATAACATCCTGAACAACAGGAATGTAAAGACCGGAGGTTACGAGCAGACCCGCCTTATCAGCAGTGTCGGCAAGGACCGTTACTACAGGTTCGATCCTAAATACTTCTACATGCAGGGAGCAAACTATATGTTGAACATTTACTTCAGATTCTAAGCATATGAAAAAGACAATTATTGCACTTTTCGCCCTTGCGGTGCTCGTTTCCTGCCAGTCTCTGAAGGAAGAGTTCCAGCCGGTATTTACCGTCAAGTATTCCAATCCTCCGGCATACGAGAGGACCGTTCCGGCTACTACCCACACTATCGCCCAGCTCGTATCGAAGTACATCCCCGAGAAGCCGATGGTCATCAATGAAGACATCGTCATCTCAGGTATAGTCAGTACTACCGACCAGCCCGGCAACTTCTACAAGAGTTTCTTCATCCAGGATGAAACCGGAGGTATCGAAATCAAAGTCGGAAAGAACAGTCTTTACAACGACTACCTTCCCGGACAGAGAGTATCAGTATTCTGCCGCGACCTCACCCTCGGAATGTATGGTTACAAAACCGGAAATTACGGTGGAATGGGTATGGCCCAGATCGGCTTCGCAGATCCTTCCGGAACTTATGAGACCTCGTATCTCGAGTCCCAGATGATTATCAACGACCACATCTTCCGCGGAGAAGTAGAAGGTTTGGTAACACCTCAGGTCGTTACTGCCGCAAGCCAGCTCCCCGACCCGAAGACCGCTACTCAGGCAACACATCCTCTCGTAGGAAGTCTCGTTACCATCAAGGGCCTCAAGTATGCAGGCGAAACCTTCGTCCTCCTCTATCTTGATTCAACCAAGGACAAGAAGTCCGGAACCAACCGAGTGTTCCTTTCAGACAGCAACGGCCTCGGAAAGTTCGGCAAGACCCACGGCATCACCACCTGGGCAATGTCTGAGAACAAGATGAAGGAACACCTCCTCGCAGGTGACTGGGACGACGCCGAAGTAGCCAGCGGTTCCGAATACCTCCTCGATGAAGACGGCAAACACGTAACCCTCGGACATCCGATGCTTAAGGGCGACGGCAGCTATCCGGGAGTCGAGAAGGCAGCCTACAGCGTAAGCCAGTACTTTACCCTCGGCGGAACTTCCGTCCAGGTTCGTACCAGCGGTTTCTGCAAGTTCGCCGACGTGGAGATCGATCCCGCAGTCCTCAAGGGCGAAAAGACCATCTCCGTTACCGGTGTAATCAACCTCTATCAGGGAAGCATCCAGATAACCGTCAACTCACTCGACGATTTCGTAGTAGAATAGTATGAAAAAAACGATAGCACTTTTGATAATGGCAGCAGCCCTTACAGCTTGTCATCAGAATCCCTTCCTCCAGGAATGGGACACTCCGTACGGCATCCCTCCGTTCGATAAGATCAAGACAACCGATTATATCCCCGCGATCAAGGCGGGAATCGAGCAGCAGCAGGCGGAGATCGACGCCATAGTCGCCAACCCCGAAGCCCCGACTTTCGAGAACACTATCGCAGCGCTGGAACTCAGCGGCAACATCCTTTCGAAGGTTGTCGGCGTCCTGTACAATGTTTCGGAGACCGATCAGACTCCGGAGCTCGACGCCGTTCTTGACGAGGCGATTCCCCTGATGACCGAACACGAATCGGCGATGTCATTCAACAAAGGGCTCTATCAGAGGGTGGCGGCGGTCTACAACGCAGACCAGAGCGGCCTTACCCGCGAGCAGCAGATGGTCCTGAAAAAACACTTCGACGGCTTCGAGCGCGAGGGTATCGGCCTGCCCGAAGACCTCCAGGCGGAGCTTAAGGCGATCGATAGCGAGCTTGCGGTCAAGACCCAGAAAATCGGCAACAACATCCTCGCGGAGAGCAACGCGTTCAAGGAGAAGTTCGGCATCAGCGTCAGCGAATACCCGACCGCGATGACGACCACCGAAGACCGTGAGCTTCGCAAGGCCATGTTCGAGGCCTATACTACCCGCGGCCACCACGGCAACGAAAACGACAACTGCGCCCTGCTTCTGGACGTCCTTCGTCTTCGTGCCCGCAAGGCCGCTATCCTCGGATACGGCAATTTTGCCGAGTACCAGCTCGCGAACAAGATGGCCGGCAATCCCGAGACCGTGGACAACTTCCTCGCCGACATTATGAAGGCGGCGGTAAAGAGCGCCAAGGTCGAGATCTACGATATGGAGAAGGTCGCCGGACACGCTATCGAGCCTTGGGATTGGTGGTACTACGCAGAGAAGGTACGTAAAGCAAAATACGACCTCGACGACGATCAGATCCGCCCGTACTTCAAGATCGACAACGTAGTGAAGGGTATCTTCACTGCAGCCCATACTTTGTACGGCATCAATGCTGAACTTCTCGAGGGGGTTCCTTCCTACAATCCTGCAGTCGTCAAGACCTACAAGATCACAGACGCCGAGGGTGCGCTGGTCGGAATCTTTACTACCGACTATCATCCCCGCAGCTCGAAGCGCGGCGGAGCGTGGATGAACAACGTTCGCGAACAGTACTTTGACGCCGAGGGAAATGAGGTCCGCCCGATCATCGTCAATGTAGGCAACCTTGCCCAGAACCTTTCTGTAGACGAGGTCCAGACCGTTTTCCACGAGTTCGGCCACGCCCTCCACGGCCTTCTTACCAAGTGTCATTATGCGAGCGTTTCGGGAACCAGCGTAACTCGCGATTTTGTAGAGATGTTCTCGCAGTTCAATGAGAACTGGGCCTTCCAGCCCTGGCTGCTCAAGCAGTATGCTGTCAACGACAAGGGCGAGGTTATCCCCGACGAACTGGTCGCAAAGATCAACGGCGCCCTTAAGTTCAATCAGGGCTTCATGACCACCGAGCTCGCTGCAGCTTCTATCCTCGACATGAAATGGCACGAACTGAAGGACATCCCCGCAGATGTAGATCCTTCGGCTTTTGTGGACCAGTTCGAGGCCAGAGCCTGCAAGGAGATGGGTCTTATCAAGGAGATCGTCCCCCGTTACCGTACAACTTACTTCAACCACATCTTCTCCAGCGGCTACAGCGCCGGCTACTACGGCTATCTGTGGTCTGAGGTGCTCGACAAAGATGCGTTCAGCATCTTCGAGAAAGAGTGCGTCGGTCCGGACGGAGAGTGGGATATGGACAAGACCGTTGCGCTTGCCCGCAAATTTAAAGAAACCTTCCTCGAAAGAGGAGGCGGCGAAGAGCCGATGGTCCTTTACAAGACTTTCGCAGGCCGTGAGCCTGATTCGAAGGCTATGCTCAGAGGACGCGGACTTCTTAACTAGCTTAACAAATGAACAGAAAAGTACTTTTAATGATTCTCGACGGCTGGGGCGAAGGCCGTCACGACTACTCTAACGCCATTTGGACAAAGGGAACTCCCAATATCGACGCTCTGCGCGCCAAGTATCCCTTCTCCCACCTTCAGGCTTGCGGCGAATACGTAGGTCTGCCGGATGGCCAGATGGGAAACTCCGAGGTAGGACATATGAACCTCGGCGCAGGTAGGGTGGTATATCAGGATCTGGTGAAGATCAACATCGCCTGCCGTGAACATAAACTTCTGGAAAACAAGGAGATCAAAGCCGCGTTCGACTATGTAAAGTCTTCCGGTAAGAAGCTCCACCTGATGGGCCTCACCTCCCACGGCGGAGTCCACAGCTCGCTGACCCACGTCTACGAGTTCCTTCGCGTCGCTGCCGAGCAGGGTCTTGACAAGGTCTATGTCCACGCATTTATGGACGGCCGCGACACCGACCCCCGCAGCGGTCTGGGCTTCGTAGCCGAGCTCGAGGAGAAGATGAAGGAGACCACCGGCAAGGTGGCGTCGGTCTGCGGCCGTTTCTATGCGATGGACCGCGACAAACGCTGGAACCGAGTGAAGGAAGCCTACGACCTTCTGGTCGAAGGCAAGGGCGCCGCTTTCGAGAGCGCCCAGGCCGGTATTCAGGCCTCGTACGACGCCGATGTTACCGATGAGTTCATCAAGCCTATAGTAGTTACCGAGGGCGGAAAGCCCGTTGCCACTATCGAAGGGGGCGACGCTGTCATCTTCTACAACTTCCGTAACGACCGTGCCCGCGAGCTTACCGCAGCGCTTACTCAGAAAGATATGCCGGAAGAAGGTATGCATACTATTCCTTTGTATTATTGCTGCCTTACTCCCTACGACGCTTCGTTTACCGGAGTCCATATCCTCTTCGACAAAGAGCTCGTCCAGGACACCCTCGGAGAGACCGTCTCCAAGGCCGGCAAGCATCAGCTCCGTATAGCTGAGACTGAGAAATATGCCCACGTTACGTTCTTCTTCAACGGCGGCCGTGAGACCGTCTTCGAGAACGAAGACCGTATCCTGGTAAATTCCCCGAAGGTCCCCACCTACGACCTCCTGCCTCAGATGAGCGCTCCCGAGGTTGCGGAGAAACTGATTGACCAGATCCGCAGCGGAAAGCAGGATATGATTATCCTGAACTTCGCAAACGGCGATATGGTAGGCCACACCGGAGTCTACAATTCCATCACCCAGGCTGTCGAGTGTATCGACAAACTCGTGAAGAAGGTGATCGACGAGGCTATCGCGAAGGACTATGTCGTTCTGCTTACCGCAGACCACGGCAATGCAGACTTTGCGGTCAATGCAGACGGAACCCCGAACACGGCCCACTCCCTGAACACCGTTCAGTTTATAGTGATCAACGCCGGCGACGAGGTAAAGACCGTAAAAGACGGAGCTCTCTGCAATGTCGCTCCTACCATCCTCAAGCTGATGGGTATCCCTCAGCCTGCAGCGATGACCGCGGAACCGCTTATCTAGGACAGGAATGTACAAGTTCCAACCTATACTCAAAACTCTCGTCTGGGGGACGGAGAGCTGGGTCCTCTCAGGATGGCCCGGCGACGAATCCGTCGTGGCGGAAGGTCCTGAGGCAGGGAAGAAGATAACTGATATCTACGAGGGTCAGTTCCCTCTGCTGATAAAGTTCATCGACTCCAACCGCGACCTCTCTATCCAGGTCCATCCCGGCGACGAGATGGCCGCCAGGCTCCACGGCTGCAAGGGCAAGACCGAGATGTGGTATGTCATCGGCACCAGGCCCGGCGCCCATCTTCTTAGCGGACTCAGCAAGGAAATCACTCCGGATCAGTACGAAGAACTCGTAAAGAAAGACGAGATAGTATCCGTGCTGGCTTCCTACGATGTCAATCCCGGCGATGTGTTCTTCCTTCCCGCCGGCCGTATCCACGGCCTTGGGGGCGGAGTCTACCTCGCCGAGATTCAGGAGACATCTGACATTACTTACCGTATTTATGACTACGGCAGACTGGGTCTCGACGGCAAACCCCGCAAGCTCCATATCGAGGAGGCTAAAGAGGCTATAGACTATCGCGTTCTTCCCGACTACAGGACCCACTACAAGCCCGTAGAGAACGCTCCGGTCAATCTTGCATCCTGCAGTCATTTCAGTACTGACCTGCTGGATCTGACAAAACCTCTGGAACTGAAACTCGATAACTGCGGCGATTTCCTTATTGTAATAGCTACAGAAGGCAATGTCACTCTTAAGACAGAAAATGACAAATGTTCTCTGATTCCGGGAGAGTGTGCCCTTGTCCCTTCGTCTGAAAAAGCCCTTACTATTACTCCTTCGGGAACAGCTAAATTACTCACCACATTCGTCCCCAAAGCATGAAACCCCAGAGACGAGGCAGAAAGACAGTTCAGAAACGCAGAAGAAAGGCGGGAAAAACCGTCTTTCCGCAATTCGTCGGCAAGGTTCAGATGACCCGTGAGGGCTATGTGTTCGTAGTCATCGACGGGGAAGACGACGATGTGTTTGTCCGCGCGGCGAAGACGCGCGGGGCGCTCAACGGCGACACGGTGCGTGTCGCCGTCACCAAAGCCCCGCGCGCGGGGGGCCGCGCGAAAGCGCTCGCCGGCCAGGCGGCCAGAGGCGAGCGTCGCGAAGGCGAGATTGTAGAGATCATCAAACGCTCCGAAAAACCTTTCGTAGGAGTATTCCATATGGTCGGAGCCCACGCCTGGGTCCTGATGCAGAGCCGCTTTATGCCCTACGACATCGAGGTCGACGGGCAGGAGGCTTTGGCTCTCGGCGCCCAGACCGGCTACAAGGTTGCCGCGCGGGTAGAAGGCTGGAACCGCGGTGAGAACTGTCCGTATGGCCACGTAGTCGACGTACTTGGCGCCCCCGGCGCGAACGAGACCGAGATGCACGCGATCCTGGCCGAGTTCAACCTCCCGTACCGCTTCGAAAAGGAGGTGGAGAATGCGGCAGACAAGATTTCCGAAAAGATTACCGCTGAGGACCTTGCCGAGAGAAAGGACTTCCGCAATACTTTCACCTTTACTATAGACCCGGCAGACGCGAAGGACTTCGACGATGCGCTTTCGTTCCGCCCGCTGGAGAATGGGAACTATGAGGTGGGCGTCCATATCGCGGACGTGTCCTATTATGTAAAGCCCGGCTCGCCCGTGGACAAGGAGGCCCAGGACAGGGGAACCTCTGTGTATCTGGTAGACCGCACGGTCCCGATGCTCCCGGAGAAGCTCTGCAACAAGCTCTGCTCGCTCCGTCCCCACGAAGACAAGCTCACCTTCTCGGCCGTGTTCGAGATGACCGCAGACGCGAAAGTCCGCAAGCGCTGGTTCGGCCGTACTGTCATCAACTCCGACTTCCGCCTGGACTACAATCAGGCGCAGGCGATAATCAAGACCCCCGATCAGGTCGGGGGTGACGGTCCTGTCATGGTAGATCAGGTCGTGGGTGACGATCCTGTCATGCCCGACTCCGATCGGGCATCTTCCGAGCTCGCGACCGCGCTCCGCACCCTCATGTCCATGGCCCTGATCCTGAAATCCCGCCGCCAGAAGGCCGGTGCGATCGATTTCGACCGCCCGGAGATGAAGGTGAAGTGCGACGAGTTCGGCAAGCCGCTCGAGATATATCAGGTCCACTCCTTCGAGGCTAACTGGCTGATCGAGGAGTTTATGTTGCTGGCGAACCGCAGCGTCGCGGAATTCGTCTCCGGGAAGGGCAAGACCTTCGTCTATCGCGTCCACGACACCCCGAACGAAGCGAAGCTCGATAGCCTGCGCGTGTTCGCGAAGAGTATGGGCTATAAGATGGACGGCGCCCTCGAGGGTAAGGCGGTCTCTTCGACTCTCAACGACCTTCTCACCCGCTCAGACGGCAAACCGGAAGGCTCGGCTTTCCGCGAAATCGCCCTCCGGGCTATGGCCAAGGCCAAATACAGTGTCGACAACATCGGCCATTTCGGCCTCGCGTTCGCCGATTACACCCATTTCACCTCGCCAATCCGCCGCTACCCGGACCTGATGGTCCACCGCCTGCTCGCGATCTACCTCGCGAACGGCAAGAGCCAGGACAAGGACTACTACGCCGCCCAGTGTGACCACGCCTCCGAACGCGAGGCTATCGCTACTGACGCCGAGCGCACCTCGATAAAGTACAAGCTCGTCGAGTATATGCAGGACCACATCGGCGAAGAGTACGACGGCCACGTCTCCGGAGTCACCGAGTGGGGCATGTACGTCGAGATCGAACCTACCCACATCGAGGGCATGGTCCCTCTCCGCGAAATCAAGGGCGATTTCTTCGAATTCGAGGAAGACAAGTACCGCCTGCGCGGCCGCCGTACCCGCAAGATCTACCGCCTGGGCGACTCCGTCCGCATCCGCGTCTCCTCCGCCAACCTCGAGCAGCGCCTCCTGGATTTCGAACTCCTCGATTCGGAAGAATAATCTTTTCTGCAACGAAAGCGGTGCGGGTCGCATCTATATTGCAGTTTTTGCAATATGGATATGAAAAAAGCAATAAATAAGATTTTGGCCGTTGCGGCGGGAGCCGTGATGGCTTTTTCGTGTTCCGCTGATATGGAGGGAATATTTGATGGATGGGCAGCGAAGGACGGAGGGTATGATTATGATGGCGCAGAGGGGATGTCAGAGCCCTCTGGAGCGGGAGAAGGAGAGAATAACGGAAACACAAATGCCGGATTGCTGACTGCCGGCGAGTGGAATGATCTCGACAACTGGCAGTTCTGGGGACAGCTGATGCTCAGCCAGGGCGATGGTAAGACAGAGGAGGTAGAAGACGGCGAGTGGTACGAAGGAGACGGATCGTTCTATCAGTACTGTCCTCATTGGGGATTCTATACGAATAACAGAGTCGCTGTTAAAGTCACTAACGAAGGCGCTCCCGCAGCGGGAGTGAATGTCATTCTCAGCGTAGACAATACTCCTGTCTGGACAGCCGTTACCGATAATCTGGGAATGGCGAACTGCTGGATTAATCTTTATACTGAAGGTGGCCTTTCCGAAACAGCGAAATTATCTATCAAAGTCGGTGGAATTGACCAACCGGAGGCGCCAGTGGTTACAAAATGGTCTTCCGAGGAGACAGTATACAATGAATATGAAGTGCCGAACAGCTTTACGGCCCGTACGGCAGACATCGCATTCTTTGTCGACGCTACCGGTTCGATGGGAGATGAGATCGACTTCCTCAAGAGCGATCTGATCGACATCTTCAAGAAGGTGGAAAAACTTCAGAGCGGAACTGAAATCCGTACTGCCGCCCTCTTCTATCGCGACGATGGAGATGAGTATGTTACAAAACAGAAAGACTTCACAAAAGATATCAAGTCGGTATCAGACTATGTAGGAAAGCAGTCTGCCTCCGGTGGCGGAGACTTCCCGGAGGCGGTACATTCCGCTCTTGAGGCAGGACTTCAGAATCTTTCCTGGAACGAAGGAGCGCGCAGCAAGATAGCCTTTATGCTTCTTGATGCTCCCGCCCACCACAATCTCAATGTGATCAACTCCCTTCATAAGAGCATTGAAATGTATGCGAAGAAGGGTATCAAGATTATCCCGGTGGCGGCCAGCGGTGTAGACAAGAACACCGAATTCATGCTCCGTTTCTTCGCGATCGCTACAGGCGGAACCTATGTGTTCCTTACCAACGACAGCGGTATCGGCGGAGACCACATCCAGGCTTCGGTCGGAGAGTACGAGGTTGAGCAACTAAACGATCTTATCGTCCGCCTGATTGACAAGTATCTTGAATAAAATGCGTATCTTCGCTACCGTATGAAAAGCGGAATCGCTACGGTAGTCAAGAACGCGGGCAGTCACTTCCTTCTGAGTGAACTTCCCCAGTGGCGTCTTTTCCCTGCAGTATTGCGGGGAAAAGTGCGTTTGGAGGCAGGTACATCTACTAATCCTGTAGCTGTAGGCGATCGCGTACGTTACGAATTTGAAACAGAACCGGACGCCGAACATCCCGCCGTAATTACCGAAATCCTCGACAGAAAGAACCATCTTGTCCGAAAGTCGGCCAATCTTTCGCGTCAGTCCCACGTCATCGCCGCCAATCTCGATATGGCCTTGCTGGTGGTGTCGCTCTATTTTCCGGAAGTGAAACTGCCGTTCCTGGACAGGCAGCTCGTCACCTGCGAGATGTTCAAGATCCCCGCTACGATAGTCCTCAACAAGGTAGATCTTTACCGCGAAGAGGCTTCTGAGGAATTTGAAAACTTCAAGTCTATCTATGCTAGGGCCGGCTATAGGGTACTGGAAACTTCGGCGAAAACCGGTGAAGGAGTAGACGAACTACGCCAGCTTTGTAAAGATCACCTCTGTCTTATAAGCGGTGAGTCGGGAGTCGGAAAATCCTCCCTCATCAAGGCCCTCGACCCGTCTCTTGATCCTAAAGTAGGAAAGATCAGCGCCGCTCATCTTCAGGGTAAACATACTACCTCCCTTTATGAGATGTATCCTCTCCGCAGTGGAGGTTACGTAATTGATACTCCCGGTCTTCGCGGCTTCGGCCTCTATGGGCTGGAGAAAGAGGAAATAGCGAAGTATTTCCCTGAGATGCTGCGTCTGGCAGACAACTGCAAGTTCATCCCTTGTACCCATACCCACGAACCCGACTGCGCAATTAAAGCCGCGGTCGAAGCCGGCGAAATAGCCCCCGAACGATATAACTCTTACCTCGGGATGCTTGAAGACGACAGTAAGTTCCGTAAATAATGAACACCCTGAACAAGGAAATACTCCGGCTGGCGCTTCCGAGCATACTCGCGAATATAACGGTGCCGCTGGTTGGTATCGTAGACACCGCCGTGGCCGGTCATCTGGTTGGGACGGAGGCGGCCGTGGCTATAGGCGCGATCTCCGTGGGGGCGATGTTTTTCTCGCTGCTCTATTGGAACTTCAGCTTCCTGAGGACGGGGACTGGCGGGCTCACTGCCCAGGCTTATGGGGCCGGAGATAACCATGAGGTGGCGAAGATCTTCTGGCGCGGGATGGCGCTGTCTGCCCTTATTGCGCTGGTGATTCTCGCGCTTCAGTGGCCGTTTCTTAAACTGGCCGTCTTCTGTACCCAGGCTACCGCGGAGGTGGAATCGCTCGCCTCGCAGTATTTCCTCATCCGAATCTGGGCTGCGCCGGCGACTATCGCGCTGATGACCTTCAGCGGCTGGTTTGTGGGGATGCAGGATTCGATGAGCTCGATGTGGAAGGACCTTATCGTCAACGGGGTGAACATAGTCGCGAGCATCATCCTTGGCCGCGGGATCGGCAGCTGGCCGGGGCTTGGCTTTGCCGGCATCGCGCTCGGAACGGTAATCGCGCAGTACTGCGGCCTGCTGTTCTGCGTCCTCGTCTGCCTCGTCAAGTATGGCCATATCCTCGGCTCGTTCAAGCTCGGCGAACTTGGCCATGCTCTCAGCCGCAGCGAACTCGGCCCGTATATGAGGATGAACGGCAACCTGTTCCTGCGCTCGCTCTCGATGCTCGGCGTCTACATCGGCTATACGCTCATCGCGACCACGATGGGTGATATGCTGCTCGCCTGCTCTTCCGTAATGATGCAGCTGCTGATGTTGTTCTCCTACTTCACGGACGGCTTCGCCTACGCTGGCGAGGCGCTTGTCGGGCGCTTCATCGGTGCGCGCGACGCGGATTCGATGCGCCGCTCGGTGCGTTACGTGTTCGAATGGAGCATGGCGATAGCCGTGGGCTTTATCGGGCTCTATTGGGTCGGGGGAGTGCCGGTCCTGCGGCTGCTGACCTCCGATCCCGCGGTCGTGGAGGCATGTACGGCCTTTCTACCATGGCTGATTCTGATGCCGCCGGTCGGATGTGCGGCCTTTACCTGGGACGGTGTTTTTCTCGGGGCCACCGCCTCGCGCCCCCTTCGCGACTCCTGCCTCTGGGCTTTCGTCGCTTTCATCGCGGTCTGGTTCGCGCTGAAATGGTTCGCGCTCGGCGGCCCGTCCGTCATGCCCGACCCCGATCGGGCATCCTTGCCCCTTCACCTTTTGATGGTCGCCTATTTCGCCCATCTGCTGGTCCGCACCCTCTGGCTTAGCTTCAAGTGGAAGGACTATCGTCGTTGACTTAATTTGTAATATTATATCTATCTTTGACAAATAGCGAAATATTACAATGCGACGATTAATACTCTTATTATTTCCTCTAGTGTTATTTGGCTGCACTATACCTGATCCGACCAATGAAATGCCGGACCAGACAGGAGGAGATGACGTGTCAAATATCGAGCGTACCCCGCAAGAAATTGTGGATGAATTCAATGGGAAAGGGTACGACTTTTCCCTTATGTATCAGGATGGTCATTATTCTGTAGCTCCTAATGTAACAATATCGGGGGAAGAGATTAAGAATATATTAGAGGGTTATAGTTGGCGAGAGAGACCTGATGGCGTCATCAATTTAGATGGCTTGCTTCTCGATTCGTCTTTTGCCGGCGATGCTGCTGTGACATATTCTTTTTTTGACAATAAGGTATCGATTTATATTAAAGTAGTAGTCCCAGGAATAGAAGATACGGAAGAGGAAAAGAAGGTGACTTTTGAGGATAACATGATCAAAATAGGAAAGGATGTTTTTCTCGTTTGTTCTATTGAAGAGAGTATCATTCATTACATATTAAAAACAAACTATGAGAATCGGTGGCTTTACATGAGCCTGCGACGCGTACAATAGTTTTATTTGAAGAATATGATCGACATAAAAGATATTGTATCCAAGCTTTTCGCTGATATTCAATTTGAGAAGGAGCCAGCGGGGCTGTATGATCCGCTGAGGTATATGATTTCGATAGGGGGGAAGAGGATACGCCCGACGCTGTGTCTGCTGACTTATCTTCTCTATCGCGACGATATCGATGAGGCGATTCTGGAGCCGGCGGCGGCCCTGGAGGTGTTCCACTCCTTTACCCTTATCCACGACGACATTATGGACAAGTCGCCCCTTCGCCGCGGTCAGGATACCGTGTGGAAGAAATGGAACGAGGATACGGCGATACTCAGCGGAGACGTGATGCAGATAGATGCTTATAAGAGGCTGGCGAAAGCTCCGGCAGACAAGGTCGGCGCTGCGCTGGACCTCTTTTCGAAGACGGCCGCCCAGGTCTGCGAGGGTCAGCAGTACGATATGGAGTTTGAAAACCGGGCCGAGGTGAAGATGGAGGACTATGCGAAGATGATAGGCCTGAAGACGGCGGTCTTGATTGCGTGTTCGGCGAAGATGGGCGCGCTGATCGCAGGGGCTCCGGATAAGGATTGCGAGGCACTGTATAGGTATGGATATGAGTTGGGAATGGCCTTCCAGGTGGCGGACGATTATCTCGACGCCTTCGGCGACGAAAAGGTGTTCGGAAAGCCTATCGGCGGCGATATAGTTAATAAGAAGAAGAGTTGGCTGACAGTAAGGACTCTCGAAAAGACTTCAGACAAGAAGGCTTTTCTCGAAGCGATGGAACTGCCAGCCGATACTCCCGAGCAGAAGGCGGCTAAGATCGCGAAAGTCAAGGCGATTTATGTCGCTTGCGGAGTAGATAAAGACGCCAAGGCGGAGATAGTCCGCTACAGCGAGAGAGCGATGGAGGCAGTGAAGGATTTCCAGGCGGAGTCGCTCAGGGTTTTTGCGGAAAAACTGGTAGGACGTGCAAAGTAAGGACCTCGAAATAATGTGTCCTGCGGGCAATTTCGAATGTCTGCAGGCGGCGATTCAGGGAGGTGCTGATTCCGTGTATTTCGGAGTCGGCAACCTCAATATGAGAAGCCGTTCGGCGAATAATTTTGCGGCGGAGGATCTGAGCGAGGTTGTCCGCATTTGTCGCGGAGCCGGGGTGAAAACATATCTGACGCTGAATATTTGTCTCTATCCGGAAGATCTGGACGAAATGCGCCGCACTCTGGACCTGGCTAAGGAAGCTGGTGTGACTGCGATCATCGCTTCGGACATTGCGGCGATACAGTATTGTCGTGCGAAAGATATGGAGGTTCATATCTCAACTCAATTGTCTATCTCCAATGTCGAAGCGCTGAAGTTCTATGCTCAGTTTGCAGACGTAGTAGTTCTGGCGCGCGAACTGAATCTCGGCCAGGTGCGCGAGATTTGCGATGCGATTCAGGCCGAGCAGATCAAGGGCCCCTCGGGGGAGCTCGTCAGGGTGGAGATGTTTGCCCACGGCGCTCTCTGCATGGCCATCAGCGGGAAGTGCTACCTGAGCCTCCACACCTACGGCGCCTCCGCGAACCGCGGCGCGTGTCTGCAGGTCTGCCGCCGGGGCTATGAGGTTACCGATCTCGAAACCGGCAGTCAGCTGAATATTGACAACAAATACATAATGTCTCCGAAGGACCTCTGCACCATCGAGTTTATGGACAAGATGGTAGAGGCTGGGGTGAAGGTCTTCAAAATAGAGGGGCGGGCGCGCAGCGCGGAGTACGTGCGCCGCTGTGCGGAGTGTTACCGCCAGGCCGCGGATGCCGTCTGCGGCGGGTCGTTCACGCCCGAACTCGCCTCCGCGCTCAAGGCCCGCCTCGCCGAGGTATTCAACCGCGGATTCTGGGACGGATACTATCAGGGAGCCTTCCTCGGGGAGTGGAGCGATGTCTATGGCAGCCATGCTACCCGTCGCAAGGTCTATCTCGGCAAGGTCACCAACTGGTTCGACCGGATAGGCGTCGCGGAGATTACGGTCGAGACGACCGACCTTAAGAGCGGCGAAACGCTGATGGTGATCGGCCGGACTACCGGAGTCGAAGAGTTTACAGCCGAGGACATCCGCCTGGAATTTGAGCCGGTGGCCGTGGTCCCGAAGGGGAACCGCTGCTCGGTGGCCGTGCCCCATAAAGTCCACCGTGGAGACAAAGTCTACAAATGGGAAGAAGTATGAAACGTATCATAATCATAATCGCGCTGGCGGCCCTTTCGCTTACGGCCGGCGCTGAATCGAAGAATTTCAAGCTCGGGAAGTGGGTGGAGATCCATAACGCCATCCTCAAGGAACTCGGGCGCTCGTACGTAGACACCCTCCCCATCGATAAGATGGAGCGAGCGGCAATCGATGCGATGCTCGCTGAGCTCGACCCGTATACCGTTTTCGTCCCGGCCGAGGACCAGGAAGACTTCCAGCTCCAGATCGGCAAGGTCTACGGCGGAGTCGGCGCCATCATCTATAAGCCCACGCCCGAAAGCAACGTCGTCATCAACGAGCCGTATGCCGGTTCACCCGCCGTCAAGGCCGGTCTCCATGCCGGCGACGAAATCCTCGAAATCGACGGCGCGACTGTCCATGGCCTCGACAGCAAATCCTGCTCGGATAAGATGCGCGGCGCCCCCGGCACGGACGTTAATTTCCTCGTGAAAAAGGTCTGGACCGGCGATACCGTGAGCGTGGTCGTTACCCGCGAGAAGATCCACCTTCCGGACGTCGAATACTCGGGAATGTTGGATGCGACTACCGGCTACATAGCCCAGAGCGGCTTTACCGAGGGCGTGTCGGACGAGATTCGCTCTTGTGTCACTGCGCTGAAAAAGCAGGGAATGAAGCGGCTGGTCCTCGATCTTCGCGGCAACGGCGGCGGCCTGATGCAGGAGGCGATAAGGATCGTTTCGATCTTCGTGCCGCGCGGGTCGGTGGTCGTGACCTCGAAGGGCCGTGACCCGAAGGATGTAGAAGTTTACAGAACCTACGAGGCCCCGCTGGACACTAAGCTCCCGCTCATCGTCCTCGTCGACTCGGGTACCGCCTCGTCGTCCGAGATCGTGAGCGGAGCGCTGCAGGACCTCGACAGGGCTACCATTATGGGCCGAAGGACCTTCGGCAAGGGCCTGATCCAGAGTCTCAAACCTCTCCCTTACGGCGGCCAGCTCAAGGTCACGGTCGGCAAGTACTATACCCCCTCCGGCCGCTGCGTCCAAGCGATCGATTACTCGCATCGCAACCCGGACGGCAGTGTAAGCCAGATTCCCGATTCGCTGACCCACGAATTCAGGACCAAGGCCGGCCGTATCGTTCGCGACGGCGGCGGAATTACCCCTGACGTGGAGCTCGAGGCTCCCGAGTATGGAGACATAGTGTATTCGCTCGTGATGAGAGGTATTGTAGAGCAGTATGCGCTTTATTATCTGAGAAATCATCAGAGCATCGCTCCTGCCGAGTCGTTTGCTCTCAGCGAGGCCGATTACGAGGGATTCGTAGCATATGCGAGAGAGCTTCTTCCGGCGAAGGAAAAGCCTTTGATGGAATCTCTCGAGAGGCTTCAGATAATTCCGTTTATCGAGGAGGAAATAGTTGTAAGGTATTACTATCAGGCGGCAGGTGTCAAACTGCGTCTGCGTTACGATAATGCTCTGAAAACTGCTCTGGTAAGTCCGACAATATGAGATTAGTTTTTGCAACAGGCAACAAAGGGAAGCTTCGCGAGGCTTCCGAAATACTTGGCGACGAGTTTGAACTTCTGAGCTCGGCTCAGGCCGGCGTTACTGAAGATGTCGAAGAGACAGGTCTGACATTAAAAGACAACAGCATCATCAAGGCGGAGTACATTTTCTCGAAGACCGGGCTTGACTGCTTCGCAGACGACACCGGTCTGGAAGTTGACGCGCTCGGCGGCGCGCCGGGCGTTTTTACCGCCCGCTATGCCGGCGAGGGCTGCAACTTCGATGACAACATCCGCAAGCTCCTTGCTGAACTCGCTGCTCTCGACGCCGCTTCGGCTGGGACGCCAGTTCCCCGAACCGCGCGATTCCGCAGTGTCGTTACCCTCATTATCGGCGGGGAGAAACATTTCTTCGAAGGAGTGATGGAAGGAAAGATTGCGCTGGAGAAGGCCGGATGCGGCGGCTTCGGCTACGACCCGGTGTTCATCGCCGATGAGTATCCCGACCAGACTGTCGCAGAACTCCCCGAGGAGACCAAGAACGCCATCTCCCACCGCGGCCGTGCCCTCCGCGCCATGGCCGCCTGGCTCCGCACCTCAGCAAAGTAGCGCCACGGGGTACCCCCTACAGAGTGGCTTTTTGGGAAGGGGGTTAGGGGGAAGGACGCTTCCCCCGTATTAAAAGAGTTCGCGGAGGACGGGGAGGGAGCGTATGTTCAGGCGGGAGTCCAGATGGAAGGAGAGATATTCCAGGAGGATTTCGGCGATTTCGCTGCGGCGAGCTCCGGAAAGGGGGAGCAGCAGGGCCTGGTCGTAGGGGAGGGCCAGAAGGGAACTGATGTCTTCCAGGCGCTCGCCGGCGAAGGGCATCAGGTCTTCAGTTCTGGGGCTGAAGCCTAGGACTGAGCTGAGTTCGAGCAGGAACAGAAGGTGGAAGTTCGCGTAGTCTGCGCCCAGCCCATCGAGGGTGAGGATGCTGCTGCGGGCCCAGGCGTAGAGTTCCTCGGAGTATTCGCCATCGCGAAGGACGCGATACAGGACTTCGCTTATAAATAGGCAGACTGAATTCTTGGGGATGGAGCCTCGGATGCCGTTCAGGGGGTATTCCGCGCGAAGACCGGATACGCGCCAAAGATCTGAAAGGTGATTGTCGCTGACTTCGCCGCTCAAAATATTCAGGGGCAGGAAGAGAGCCATCGAGGAGGATTTCGAGACGCTTACTATGAAGCTGCGGCGGCCATACTCCGAGCTGAGAGTATGGAGTACCAGCGATTTTTCGCCCACTTTGGTGGTCCCGAGAATGATGAACTCGATAGCCTGCTTCATATTACTGGTTTCCAAGCATCAGGCAGACCATACCCGCCAGCAGAATGAGAAGCGCCAGGGACTTGCCGCGAAGATTTTTCTCCTTGAAGATAAGGGCACCGAAAACGAAGGTGATGATTACGGAGCAACGGCGGACGATAGAGATGACAGACAGCAGGGCGCCTTCGCTTCCGAGGGCGAAGAAATAGGCCATATCGGCGCCGGTGATAATGACCGCAGTCAGAAGCAGCATCCAGTCCCAACGCAAAGGCGCATTGTCGCTGGAGATTCCGCGGGCTATGAGGAGGTAGACACCTACAATAACAGTAATGTAAAGATTGGTCCAGCTCTGGACGAACAGGGGCTCCATCGAAGCCATTATGTGTTTGTCGTAGAGCGCGCTCGCGACGCCGGCCGCGATTGAGACGGCGATAGCGACGTAGCCGGAGCGGCTGCCGGACCCGGAGGCCTCCTTTCGCCCGGACAGGCTCATAATCGCGACCGAGGCCAGGGCGAGCGCGACTCCCGCGTACTGAAGGGCATTCAGTCTTTCGCCGAAGATCAGAAGCGACAGAAGGACCACGAAAAACGGACGTGTAGCCTTAAGCGGAGAGACGGTCGTAATCGGAAGGAGTTTTAGGGCGAACATACCGCTGATCCACGAAGCGCTGACAAGGACAGCCTTAGCCATCAACATCAGATGATGCATCCACGGACCGCTGTAGAGAACCAAACAAGGGGAGAGCAGAAGAGTACTGATGGCGGTTGCGGCGAACAGAACTTCGATAGGACCGTTCTTCGCGAGAGCCTTTTTCTTAGTTATGTCGTAGAACCCAAGAAGAAAGGCGGAAAGGAGCGCTAGCCAAAGCCACATACCTGCTTAGAATTTTATCCAAAGTAAGCCAAAAAATCACTATCTTGCAACTCCATATACACTTGGAAATGAAAAGATTTTTATACATAGTGGCCGCTGCAGCGCTTCTGCTCGTATCCTGTCAGGCGAAGGAGCAGTTGATTGAACAGATCAAGCCTCAGCCCTCCGGTTTCGCCGACTTCCTCGCCGCTTATAAGACCGGACATTCTTATTATGAGAAAACTGTAACTTCTTCGGAATTGCGCCTGACACTGGACGATGAGCGCAAGATCAATGTGAATGTTTCAGAATTGATATTCGAGGATTGTACGAACTCATCTCCGAAGGTGGTGGCTTTCGATCGCGAAGACAAATACCTGGTCGGCGGAGAACCTATAGGAATTACCCGCAACGTTGCCCTGAAAGACGAGGATGCGTATCCTTTCTACATCTATCTCAGTAAAGACGGAGTCCACGCCCGCCTGAGCAACGGCAATCATATCATCCTACCTTATAAGGAAAAGACCATAGAACCGGAACCCCCGGGACCGGAACCCCCGGGACCGGAGCCTACTTTCAAGGAACTTCCGAAGGTCTACCTTAGAACGGACGACGGAAAGACCATTACCAGCAAGGTAGACTACAAGCCCGGAACTATCGAGATCAAGGATCCTGACCATAAATTCTGGGACACGGAATACTTCTCCGGAAAGATGCAGATCAGGGGCAGGGGAAACAGTACCTGGGACCCCTGGGGAAAGCCCAAGCTGCCTTTTATGATCAAACTCGAGGAGAAGGCAAATCTCTTCAATCTGTCTAACGACAAATCCTGGAACCTCCTGGCAAACTGGGTGGACAAGTCCCTGCTGAGAAACAGGGTTTGCTTCGAACTCTCGAAGATAGTAGGTATGTCGTGGACCCCGAGGTCGGTTCCTGTTGAGGTATATCTGAACGGAACATACTTCGGAGTGTACGATTTCATCGAGCATAAGAAGGTCTCGAAGGAAAGGGTAAACATCAATGTAGACGCCGGAGATATGTACTTCGAGATTGAATCCAACCTCGATGAGCCCGTCTGCTGGACTACAGCCCACGGACACCCAATAATGTTCAAGGATCCGGAGCTTCCTACAGACGCCCAGCAGAAAGAGGCGAAGCAGTTCTTCAAGGATTTTGAAGACGCTCTCTGGGCAGGAGAGTATCAGGACGTCTACCAGCAGTATATAGACGTAGATTCATTCATCAATTACTTCATAGTCGAGGAGTTCTCCAAGGACGTCGACGGAAACCTCAGAAAGAGCACCTTCCTTACCCTTCCTAAGGGCGGAAAGCTCGAGATGTATCATCTCTGGGATTTCGACATTTCTTTCGGAAACTGCGATTACTATGGAGACGGAAAGCAGCCATGGGAAGGCTGGTGGGTAAAGAACCAGAATATGAACGGCCGCAACCACGGCTGGTACTACCGTCTCTTTATGGATCCCGAGTTCAACAAGATGGTGAAGAAACGCTGGAACGAGGTCTATCCTGAGTTCCAGAAGTTCTACAACAAGATTGATGAGATGGTCGAGGAGATGGGAGACGCTCCAGCTCGCAACCACCAGAAATGGAACAGGCTCAATACCTACGACTGGCCTCAGTACAAGGTTACCGGCTCATATCAGGGCGAGGTAGACTGGCTTAAGGAGAACTACCGCAAGCGCCTCGAGTGGATGAACACCAATATCAATAAGCTCTAATGGCTGACAGGCCGGATTTCATACGAATCAAAGGGGCTCGTGCAAACAACCTCAAGGATATCGACGTGGATATACCGCGCCGTAAGCTGGTTGTTATCACCGGCCTCAGCGGCTCCGGCAAGTCTTCGCTCGCCTTCGACACCATCTACGCCGAGGGCCAGAGGCGCTACCTGAACACCCTCTCTCCCTACGCCAAACATTTCATTGGTATACTCGAAAAACCGGCGGTCGAGAGCATCGAGGGCCTCAGTCCCATTATCGCCATAGGCCAAAAAACTACCGGCACCAACCCCCGCTCCACGGTCGGCACCATCACCGAAATCTACGATTTCCTGCGCCTCCTCTATGCGCGGGCCAGCACCGCATATTCGCCGGTTACCGGCGAGGAGATGGTCAGCTATACTGACTCCCAGATAGTCGATCTGATATTGAAAGAGTACGAGGGTAGGAAGTGCATACTTCTATCTCCCCTAGTCCGCGGCCGTAAAGGCCACTACCGCGACCTTTTCGAGAACCTGCGCCGCAAAGGCTTCCAGCAGGTTCGCATAGACGGCGAAATCCAGGAACTCAACGACGTAGATGAGCTGGACCGTTACAAGAATCACTTCGTAGAGCTGGTGGTAGATAAGCTCAAGCCGGGCGAGGGCGACCTGCAGCGGGTCCGCGCTTCGGTCCAGACCGCGCTGAGTATGGGCAAGGGCTCGGTCGCCGTGCTCGACTACGAAACGGGCGAGCTCAGGCATTTCTCCCGCCATCTGGTGGATCCGAAGAGCGGAATCTCGCTCCAGGAACCGGCGCCCCATACCTTCTCGTTCAACTCGCCCGAGGGCTGCTGCCCCCATTGCAAGGGCCTTGGGGTAGTGGTAGACGTGAACATGGACACGATAATCCCCGATAAGACGGTCAGCGTTGCCGAAGGGGCGATCGTGCCGCTCGGCAAGGTCCGGGAAAACCGCAAGTTCGACGTAGTCCGTTCGGTTGCGAGGAAGATGGGCTTCTCGCTCTACGATCCGATAGGGACTATTCCGGACGAGGCGGTATCGACGCTGGTCTATGGGTCCGAGGAGTACTTCCGAATCGGGGAGGGCAGTCTGGCCGAAAGCGTGACGTGGCCGGGCGTGCTGGGCGATATAGACGAAAAGATCGAGTGCCCCGTCTGCCATGGGACCCGCCTTCGCGAGGAGACGAACTACTTCAAGATAGACGGCAAGACGATTGCAGAGGTCGGAGCGATGGAGATAAGCGAGCTGCAGAAATGGCTCGCGACCCTGCCCGGCAAGCTCAAGGGCAAGGCGAAGGCCGTGTCCCACGATATCCTGAAGGAGCTCAACGACCGCGTGGGCTTTCTGGTGGACGTGGGGCTGGAGTATCTGACGCTTGAGCGTGCGACCTCTTCGCTCTCGGGCGGCGAATCCCAGCGAATCAGGCTGGCGACCCAGATCGGCTCGCGCCTTGTCAATGTAATCTATATCCTCGATGAGCCGTCGATCGGGCTCCATCAGAGGGATAACCGTAAGCTGATCGCATCGCTCAAAAAGCTGCGCGACGAGGGAAATACCGTCCTGGTAGTGGAACACGACGAAGAGACTATGCGCTCGGCGGATTGGATAGTGGACGTAGGCCCGGGGGCGGGCGAAGAAGGCGGTCGGATATGTTACAGCGGCCCTGCGCGGGAGACCCATAGCGCGGTCGAGACCCCGGCGTGGCGCCGAAAAGGCAACGGGATGACCCTCGAACTCCAGGGCGCTGTGGGCAACAACCTCAAGAACGTAGACGCCCGTTTCCCGCTCGGGACTATGATCGGTATCAGCGGCGTGTCCGGTTCGGGCAAGTCCTCGCTCGTCATCGAGACCCTGATGCCCATTCTCAAAGGCAAGCTCAACCACCTCGCCCAGAAGCCCCTGCCGTATACGAGGCTTATCGGGGCGGAACACATAGACAAGGTAATAGAGATAGACCAGGCCCCGATCGGCCACAGCCCGCGGTCGAATCCCGCGACCTTTACCGGCGTCTTCGGCGATATCCGCGCGCTCTTCGAGCAGACGCCGGACGCCAAGGTCCGCGGATTCAAGGCGGGCCGCTTCTCCTTCAACGTAGAAGGCGGAAGATGCGAAGCCTGCAAGGGCGCCGGAGTTAAGATAATAGAGATGAACTTCCTCCCGCCGGTAGCGGTAGTCTGCGACGAATGCGCCGGAAAGCGTTATAAGGAAGACACTCTGGCGGTTAACTATAAAGGAAAGAATATCAACGACATACTTGAGATGCCGGTCAGCGAGGCGTATGAATTCTTCAAGGCCAACCCTAAGATAGCGCCTAAGCTCAAGGCTTTGCTCGATGTGGGCCTCGGCTACATCCGCCTCGGCCAGTCGAGCCTCACCCTTTCGGGCGGCGAGTCCCAGCGAATGAAACTGGCGGCGGAGCTGTACCGGAAGTCTACCGGCAATACTCTGTATATGCTCGACGAACCGACTACCGGCCTTCATTCCGAGGACATCAAAACCCTGATGGGAGTGCTCCAAAAGCTGGTTGACCAGGGCAATACGGTAATCATTATCGAACACAACCTCGACGTTCTGAGAAGTGTCGACTGGATAATCGATATGGGACCGGACGGGGGCCGCAAAGGCGGCTTCATAGTAGCCCAGGGAACTCCGGAGGATCTGGCTGAAGATCCTTCTTCGGTGACGGGCAAGTATTTAAAGGAAGTATTATGATCAGTACACTTGTTATCCTGGCAGCCCTCGCGGGCTTCGATATCGCCGCGGATTTGACTCAACTCGATGAGACTCTCGAAAGGGCTTCTGTCTATCAGGCCGCCCACGAGCGCCGCATCCAGAGCTTTGAACACGATCTCGCTACGGGGAAGGCTTCTACCGATGCTGAGCGTTATGAGGTCTACGGGTCTATCTATGAGCTGGCGTATCCCTTTAAGTACGATTTGGCTATCGATGCCATCGAGAGTCAGGAGAAACTGGCTCTGAAGATGGGGCGCAATGACATGTTGACTGAGACCCGTCTTCGAAAAGCTATCCTTTATTGTACTGCCGGTCTTTATGTCGAGTGTAGCGAGATCGCCGAAAAAATTGATACAACCTCTTTCACTTCTGATACGCAAAAATTTCTTTACTACGAGTATCAGCAGCGTTTCTGCCGCGATTTCCGCGAATATAGAGAGCCTGGAAAGGGCGGAGAACTGGACGAAAGAGCGGGATATTACCGTGGCCGCCTGATCGAGTACCTGCCGGAAACCAACTTCCTCCGCCAGACCATGCTCCTTACCGAGCTCATCGAGCAGGGGAATTTTATCGGAGCGGAAGAGGTCGGCCTGGGGATGCTGTCCCGTTACCCTGAGGATTCCCACGAATACGCCATCGCTGCATATTACTACGGTGTTCTCTGCCACGAACAGGGAAATCCCGAGGGTGAGATTCACTGGTACATTCGTTCCGCAATCGCTGACATTTGCAGCGCAACTAAAGACAATGCGTCGCTGTACTGCGTTGCCATCAGTATAATGGATCAGGACATAGCGCGCTCGTTCCGCTATACTCAGGTGGCGCTCGACGATGCCCTCTTCTACAATTCGAAGATCAGGCCTTTCCAGATTGCGAAGAACCTTCCCGCTATCGAGAAGGCCTACACAGCGATGATACGCAAGGAAGTCAACCGCCGGAATATCCTCCTTATTCTGATCTCCCTTCTTGCCGTCTTCCTCATTATCATAGTCCTTATGATGCTGAGCTATCACCGCAGACTCCAGAGGGCGGTAGCAGCTCTTTCTGAGGCCAATGCCGCTAAAGAAGAGTTTCTCGCTCTCTTCCTTTCGATGAGTTCATCTTATCTAGACAAACTCCGCCACCACCTCAGCCGCGATCAGATGGAAGAAGAGCTGAAATCCTTCTATGCCGCTTTCGACAATGCTTTCCTCGAACTGTATCCTTCCTTTGTCGAGGACTTCAACGAGCTGCTGGTCCCTGAAGCGAGGGTGGAACTGAAGAGGGGAGAGAAACTCAACACCGAACTTCGCATCTTCGCACTCATCAGACTGGGAGTCGATCAGTCTTCCCACATAGCGTCGCTTCTCCGTTACTCGGTAAACACTATATATAATTACCGCGCGCAGGTGAAAGCCTCCGCTCTCAGCGGCAGAGACGACTTCGAAGAGAGGGTGAAAGTAATCGGAACCCGCCACAAATAGTCCACTTTTTTACTTGCCCAATCAGTTGATTATCAGGCGCCTGAGTTTTCAGGCGTCTACTTTTTCGCTCCCGCGCGTATTTATAATGTTCGGCAGCAATTTTTAATTCCTTAATTTTGCACCACATTATTTCGTAAATTTTTTAGAAATGAAGAACCTGTTCAATCGAATCGCCCTCGTCCTTGTGACACTGCTTCTGAGCGTGGCCCCCGCCTTCGCCCAGCAGGTCAAGGGAATTGTACAGGATCAGGACGGACTGCCGGTAATCGGCGCGGCCGTGATGGTCCAGGGCACTTCAATCGGTACCGTTACCGGAGTGGACGGAGACTGGATTCTCCCTTCTGTTCCGGAAGGCGCCATCCTCGAAATCTCTTCGATCGGCTACATCACCAAGACCGTCGCCCTCGCAGACGCCGCCCTCGTAATTCTTGAGGAAGACAGCATAATGCTCGAGGACGTCGTGGTCGTCGGTTATGGCGTTCAGAAGAAGAGTGTCGTTACCGCGGCTATCGCCAAGGTCGGCTCAGACGAGCTCGGCAAGACCGCTCCCGTCCGAGTAGACAACGCCCTTAAGGGCCTGGCCGCCGGCGTGAACGTTACCTCTTCATCCGGTCAGCCCGGCGCAGCGGCCCGAATCAGGGTCCGTGGAACCGGAACCATCAATAACTCCGACCCTCTCTACATCGTAGACGGAATGCCTATCGAAGGCGGTATCGACTATCTGAATCCTTCCGATATCGAGTCTATCGAAGTCCTCAAGGACGCAGCTTCGGGCGCAGTTTACGGAGCCCGTGCGGCAAACGGCGTTATCCTGGTTACTACCAAGAAAGGAACCAAGGGCGACGCCCGAGTCAACTATGAGTTCTCCTACGGCCTGTCGAGCCCCTGGAAGAAACTCGACGTCCTGAACGCTTCCCAGTACGCGATGATGATCAACGAAGGTATGATGAACTCCGGCCAGGCTCCCAAGTATGCGGATCCTACAAGCTACGGAGTCGGAACCGACTGGCAGGACGAGATCTTCTATTACAACGCCCCCCAGAGCCAGCACGAACTCAGCGTCAGCGGCGCTTCTGACAAGGTCAATTACTACCTCTCGTTGGGCTACCTCAGCCAGGACGGTATCATCGGAGGAAATGTAGGCCGTTCCAACTACGACCGCCTTACCCTCCGTTCGAACACTACCTACGAAGTGATGGACAAGACCTCCGAGCGCAGCTTCCTCAACAAGTTCACCCTCGGCAGCAACCTCTCCTACGCATACATTACCTCTACCGGAATTGCGACCAACTCAACCTGGGGCTCGCCCCTCGGATCGGCAGTCGCCCTTTCTCCTATTCTTAATGTATACGCGACAGATGACGAAGCTGCAACCCAGATCTCGACCTACGGCGCAGCGGGTATGATCTACGGCACCAACGGCCGCATGTTCACCGTCCCCGGCGGCTCATACAACGAGATGGTCAACCCCGTCGCGGCCCTGTCGCTGCCCGGCAGCAAGGGCTGGAGCCACAAATTCGTAGGCGGATTCAGCGGCGAACTCCAGATCATCGAGGGCCTCAAGCTGCGCAACGCGATCGGCCTCGACCTCTCCTTCTGGGGCGACAACGGCTATACGGACGTCTTCTACCTGAGCAGCAGCCAGCAGGCTACGGAATCCTCCGCCTCCGGCTCGGCTTGCAACTCCCTCGTCTGGCAGGTTGAAAACACCCTCACCTATACCAAGACCTTTGGAGAACATAGCATCACCGCCCTGCTCGGCCAGTCTGCCAAAGCCTCGAACGGCCAGTATCTCGGTGCATCATCGAAGTTCCTCAAGGACATCAACAAGCCTTATATCGACTATACCAACGGCCTCCAGGCCGACGGCGACCGCAACGGTTGGGGCGCACCCTACGCCCAGGCAAAGCTCGCCTCCTACTTCGCCCGACTCAGCTACAACTACGCTGAGCGCTATATGGCCGAGGTTACAGTTCGTCGCGACGGTTCATCCCGCTTCGGCGCCAACAACCACTGGGCAACCTTCCCATCTGTCTCCCTGGGCTGGAACCTCTTCAAGGAAGAGTTTATGCAGGGCGTCATCCCCGAACTGAGCAACGCAAAGCTCCGCGCCTCCTGGGGCCAGAACGGTAACGAAAACATCGGTAACTTCCGTTACACCGTCCTTACCGAAGGCAACAACAACTACTTCTTCGGCACCGGCGCTACCGAGGCTATCGGCGTAAAGGCCAGCGGCCTTGCGAACCAGAGCCTCCGCTGGGAGACCTCGACCCAGACCGACCTCGGTCTCGACCTCGGTTTCTTCGCAAACAAGCTCACCTTTACCGTAGACTATTACAACAAGCTTACCGAGGGTATGCTTATGACCATGCCTATCCCTTCATACGTAGGCGAGAGCAAGCCTATCGGCAATGTCGGCCTCATGAGCAACAGGGGCGTCGAGTTCGAGCTTGGCTACAAATACTCGGTCGGTGACTGGAACTTCCGCATTAACGGAAACGCCACCTACCTCAAGAACGAGCTCATCAAGCTCGGCAACGACACCGGCTGGGCCAACTACGACAGCTTCCAGGGAACCGGAACTATTTCCCGTGCCGAAAACGGCATGCCTTTCCCTTACTTCTATGGTTACAAGACAGACGGCATCTTCCAGAACGTCGCCCAGATCGACTCCTATACCTGGACCGATCCTGAGACCGGAGAAGTCAAGAAGATTCAGCCCAAGGCCAACCCCGGCGATGTCCGTTTCCAGGACATCAACAACGACGGAGTGATCGACGACAACGACCGCACCTATATCGGAAAGGGAACTCCTGACTGGACCTTCGGTCTGAACTTCCAGGCAAGCTGGAAGGGCTTCGACTTCTCGATGCTTATCCAGGGTGTTGCCGGAGTACAGGTGTTCGACTGTACCCGCCGTACCGACATCCGTGCCGTCAACCTTCCTTCCTATATGCTTGACCGCTGGACCGGAGAGGGTACTTCGAACCACTATCCCCGTTTCGTCATCGGCGACAAGTTCAACTGGGTCTCTTCAGACCTCTACGTCTACGACGGATCCTATGCACGCATCAAGAACGTTCAGCTGGGCTACACTCTTCCCGAGTCACTCGTAAGGAAGGCCCTCATCTCCAATGTCCGCGTCTATGTAGCCGCCGAGAACCTTCTCACCCTTACCGGCTACCACGGTTTCGATCCTGAAATCGCATCCGGCGGTACTTCTCTGGGAATCGACTACGGTGTTTACCCTCAGGCACGCACCTTCACCGCAGGCGTAAGCGTAGCATTTTAATGACAGGAGGACACAGTTATGAAACTTAACAAGATAATTTCAGTAATAGCTCTCGGCTCTGTTATCTTCGCTTCCTGCGGAGACGACTTCCTTACGGTCGAGAACCCTACCGCTCAGCCTATCGAAGAGTACTTCACTACCGCTGACCACCTCCAGGAAGCCCTCGTAGCGGCTTACGCTCCGCTCCACTGGACAGACTGGTCAAACGGTCAGTACAACCCGCTTCCGATAATGAGCGACATAATGGCTGATCAGATCTGGGTCGGTGGCGAAAGCAAGACCGACAACCAGTTCTGGCACCTTATGATGAACTTCGAGGCTCTTCCTACCAACTGTATGACCTCTATCTGGGTTTGCGGTTACTCGGGAGTCAAGAGGTGCAACGACCTTATCCTCTATACCGGATGGACTAAGGCAGCCGGCAACATCGATGCTCAGGAAGAGACTCTGATGCTCGAGCAGGCCCGCCTTCTCAGGGTCTACTACTATAGCTGGCTCTGGAAGTTCTGGGGCAACATCGTCTACTACGAGAAGAACCTCGAGGATCCTTATCTCGGAACTCAGTTCTCTGCAGACGAGGTCTACGCGAAGATGATCGCCGACCTCGAAGGCGCGATCGCGCTTGGCGCTCTTCCTATGCGCCAGCCGGACGATAAGGCAGGTTACCTTACAAAGGCCTTCGCATACATGCTCTACGCCGAGCTCGTAATGTATCAGAAGGACGAGTCCCGTTACGCTACAGCCCTCGGTTATATGAAGGAGATCATCGAAGACTCGGCCGAATACGATCTGGTCGACGACTACGGCACCATCTTCAAGCCCGCGGGCGAGTGGAGCAAGGAATCCATCTTCGAGATTACCTACAGGGCAGACGCTCAGGTCCGTTCATACGACAACGTCCTCGGCGCGGGCGGCACTATCCTCCCTCAGCTTATCGGCCCTTACAATATGGTCGAGGGCGCCGATGACCACAAAGCCGGCTGGGGCTTCGCTCCCGTCCGCAAGGAAACCTACGATATGTACGCAGTAGGCGACGCGCGTCGCGATGCTACCTGCTACGATGCGACCGTAAACGCCTACGAGGCCCGCTATGAGGATACCGGCTACTTCCTCGAGAAGTACCAGGGTCTCCAGAGCGAGTACAATACCGGCGACGGCGCGCCCGATATGCGCTTTGGCAACAACTACCGTATCTACCGCTTCGCAGAGACTCTGCTCAATGCGGCAGAGCTCGCCCTTACCAGCGATCCGACCAATGCCAAGACCTGGCTCAACAAGGTCCACAACCGCGCAGGCCTTACCGATACGGTGGATGCCACCCTTGCCAACATCAAGGAGGAGCGCAAGCTCGAATTCGTTGGCGAAGGAAAACGCTACTGGGATCTTGTTCGCTGGGGCGACGCTCCTACCGTCCTCGTACCGGACACCTATGGCTTCCGTACTAACACCTGGAGCGAGAGCAAGAAGTATCTCCCCATCCCTCAGAGCGAGATTGACGCCGCCCTCGGAACCCTTAAACAGAACAATTATTAACAACCATTAATATTAACACAATGAAAAAGTTTTTTGCACTTTTGAGCATTGCAGCTCTTGCATTTGCAACCGTAGCCTGCAATCCCGATGATCAGAAGGATCAGCCTCAGCTTCCTTCAGCCGCCGGCATCACCCCCGTTGTGACCGTTGACGGTACTGTAGTTACTTTCGCTCTCCCTGAGGGAACGACAGGTCTTATTCCTATCTGGTACACCAACGAGTCCGGAGATTTCGCTTTCGCAGGACAGGGCAACCCCTTCCAGAAGACCTTCTTCGACGCAGGTACCTTCAAAGTACGTATGTATGTCAGCAACTCGGTAGGTCAGTCTGCAGACTATGCAGAGGCTGAGTTCACCGTTGAGGGACAGGAAGGCTGGAACGGCTACAACTACAACTCACAGTTCAACATCTGGAAGGCTGGTGAGGATGCAGGTATGGATGCCAGCTACACCTGGTGCAGCCCGGGTTGGGCCGGTGAGGTTTCAGTTCCTTTCACCACCAATCCTTACACCCTTACCGTTCCCGGCGCTTGCTCGGATCGTTGGCAGTGCCAGTTCCACCTTGTTCCGGGCGCAGATGTTGCTCTCTCTTCCGAGAAGAACTACGACTTCTCCTGCATTATCGAACTCAGCAAGCCCGCTGGTGTGACCGTTAAGGTTACCGATGTTGCTAGCGACGACAACTTCCTCTTCGTCACCCTCGACGATATGCCTGCTGGCGAGAACATCTACTGGATGAAGAACGTCAAGGGTATCGATGCTTCCGCAGTCAAGATCGTCTTCGACTTCGGTTACAGCGAGGCCGGCAATGAGGTTAAGATCACCCGCATCACCCTTAAGGACCATGCCAACGACGACGGCACCAACGCTCCCGACAAGGAAGAGCCTGTAACTCCCGAACCTCCGGTAGACGACAGCGAGTATCCTGCAGACAGCTATGTATTCGATGTAAACGGCGAGGGCAACCTCTGGAAAGCCGCTCTCGGAAACGAGATGTTCTTCTACTATTTCTGCAACGGTGGCGACTGGAACGGTGTTGAGACCGAGACAGCAGAGCCTTCCTTCCTCGTAAAGAGCGGCAACTCTTATGCTATCACTCTCGAGAATGGAACCAACTCACAGTGGCAGGATCAGTTCTTCGTATGGCCTGGCGCAGGCAGCTATATCGCTCTGTCCGACTCTAAGAAGTACGCTCTCCAGCTCAAGCTTACCGCAACCGTAGACACCCCTGCATTCTTCAAGATCGAGCAGTGGGCAGAAGGTGGCCCCAAACACGAAGGTGCTAACATCTGGGAGAAGGGTGCAGTTTCGATCAAGGCAGGTGAAGACCTCGTCATTACCTCCAAGATCATCTCCGGTGTCGCTTGCGACAACGTCAACCTTATCTTCGACTTCGGCGGTTGTACCGCAGGCGCAGTTGTCACCATCAAGGACATCTGCCTCCAGGAGTACAAATAGTTAAAATATGAAACCCATCCGCATTTTGTCTTTACTTCCCCTCATACTATTCGCCCTGTGCTGCAGACCGCAGCCGGTCGAGGTCCCGCAGAACAGTATCGCCTTCACTCCCGATTCGCTCATTTTCGAGCAGCAGGGAGGAGAGCAGACGTTCTTTGTGACCGCTTCCGCCCCCGGAATCGCTCTCTATAGCGATCAGGATTGGGTGACAAGCATCGAACCTCCGTACTGCGCCCAGCAGGAAGGATCCTTCACCGTGAAGGTAAAACCCAACTCCACTACCGCTACCCGCGAAGGAGCTGTAGTGATAAAGGTCGGACAGACGAGGACACAACTGCCCATCCGTCAGCCCGGTCTGGATCCCGAGGAGGTTGGAATCGAAACGCCTGAGGGCTATACCCTTGTCTGGCACGACGAGTTCGATTATGACGGACTGCCGGCTTCGACCGACTGGAAGTATCAGACGGGAGACGGCGGATGGGGTAACCATGAACTTCAGGACTACGTGTCCGGCGAGTACAACGGCGTAAAGATCGCCGAGGTCTCGGACGGCACCCTGAAGGTATGGGCTAAAAAATTGGACGGCAAGGTCCGGTCCGTACGTCTGAATACTCGCAAGAGCTGGACGTACGGCTGGATCGAGGCGTCCCTTAAGCTCCCCAAGGGCAAGGGCACATGGCCCGCATTCTGGATGATGCCTTCTCAGTTTACCGGCTGGCCGAAAGACGGCGAGATCGATATTATGGAGGAGGTAGGCTATCATGCAAATTACTGCAGTTCCTCTATCCATTGCAACCGCTACAACAACAGCGGATCTACGATCGAACACGCTGAGAGATATATTCCTACCGCTCAGACCGAGTTCCATGTCTACGGACTTGAGTGGACAGCAGACTATATGACTTTCTATCAGGACGGCAAGGCGATTCTAACCTACAAGAATAACGGAGGCGGCCACGACAGCTGGCCCTTTTACAAGCCGTTCTACATCATCCTCAATCTCGCCTGGGGAGGCGACTGGGGCGGCGCTCAGGGCGTCGACGAGTCGTGCCTGCCCACCGCGATGGAGGTGGACTGGGTAAGAGTGTTCCAGAAAATGTAATTTATTAATCGATTGAATCGATCCCTTCCCAAGGCTCGTTAAAGGGCTGAAGGAAGGGATTGTTCGTTCTCTCGTCCGAGATAGTAGAGGACGAACCGTGTCCGGGGAAGATCTGGACGTCTCCGTCCAGCCCCATCACCTTGTCCATTATCGAGACAATCAGGTCGTCGTATTCGCCGCCCTTGAGGTCCGTGCGGCCGATAGTCCCGCGAAAGAGGGTGTCTCCGGTCATCAGCGCTTTATCCGCGGGGAGGTAGTAGCAGACTCCGCCGGGGGTGTGGCCGGGGGTAGTGATAACCTCGAAATGGAGCCCGCCGAGATCCAGCTTCTGTCCGTCTTCCAGCGGGGTGGTATCGAAATCGATATTGAACACCGTTTTCTCCGCCTCACACATATAGACCGGCACCCCGAACTTGTCCTGGATGGCTTTCGCGCCCGAACGGTGGTCCGGGTGGGCATGGGTCAGCAGAACGGCGACCGGGCGAAGGCGCTGGGTCTCGAGCCAGCCGAAAAAGGATTCCTGCTCCCTGCCGGGATCGCAGCCGGGATCGACTATTACTGCTTCGGAGGAATTTCCTTCAGAGAGGACATATGTATTTTCCTGAAAGGGGTTGAAGACGAAATGGCGGATGTTCAGCATTTGTTCATAACTCTGGGTTACCGTGGGCAAAATTAACAAAACTTATCGTAAATTTGTGAGATTGCAAACCACGGACATCTTATGCACATCGGAATAGCAGGAAACATCGGCTGCGGTAAGACTACCCTGACCCGCAAACTCGCCGAGTATTACGGCTGGACTCCCCGCTTCGAGTCGGTCACCTACAATCCCTATCTTGAAGACTATTACTCGGATATCCAGCGCTGGTCGTTCAATCTGGAAGTATATTTCCTCGCCCAGCGGTTCAGGGATACGCTCGAGATCGCAAAGAACAAGGGCGTCATTATCCAGGACAGGACCATCCTTGAGGGCGTGCAGATTTTCGTCCAGAACAACTATCGTATGGGTAACCTGTCGGAGCGCGATTTCGCCACCTATATGGATCTGTTCGATTTGATGATGTCGCTGGTAAAACTGCCGGACCTCCTTATCTATATCCGTTCGAGTGTGCCTCATCTCGTATCCCAGATCCAGAAGCGCGGGCGGGAGTACGAACAGACTATCAGCCTCGAGTACCTCGGAGGACTCAACGAACTTTACGAAAAGTGGATAGGGGAGTATAAGGGCCGCCTGCTGATAATAGACGGTGACAACCTTGACTATGAAAACCGTCCGGAGGATTTTGCGCTCGTGACGGACAAAATAGACGCTGAAATGTACGGACTTTTTTAATCGCGACTAATTGATTATATTTGTGGACTTTTAAAAGAGAATACTATGCATATAGCTATTGCGGGAAACATCGGAAGCGGTAAGACTACTCTTACCAAGATGCTTGCAGCACACTATGGCTGGACTCCCAAATTCGAGTCGGTAGACTTCAATCCCTATCTGTCAGACTTCTACGAGGATATGGAGCGTTGGTCGTTCAACCTCCAGATCTACTTCCTGAACAAACGCTTCAAGGACGTAGTGGATATCAGCAGGACAGATGACATAATCATTCAGGACAGAACTATCTACGAAGACGCCAAGATCTTCGCCCCCAACCTCCACGACATGGGCCTGATGAGTACCAGGGATTTTGACAATTACTCGGACCTCTTCAACCTCATGATGTCTCTGGTCGGAAATCCGGATCTCATGATCTATCTCCGCTCCAGCATCCCCAATCTGGTCGCCCAGATTCAGAAACGCGGACGCGAGTACGAGAAGGGTATCCGTATCGATTACCTTACCGGCCTGAACGAAAAGTATGAAAACTGGATCAAGGACTACGACGGCAATCTCCTGATTGTCGATGCAGATAATATCAAATTTGGCAATAATCCCGAAGACTTCGCGAAGATTACGGATATGATCGACGCCCAGATGTTCGGACTATTCTCAGCGAAAAAATAAACTTATTCAGATATGGCAGAAAAACGAATTACTATCATCGACTTCGTCGAGAAGTACACTCACCAATTCCCCAACAACGTATACCTCCGCGAGAAGGTAGACGGAGAGTGGAAAGAAATCACCCAGGAACAAACCCGGCAAACAGCATACAAGATCGGTGCAGGCCTTATGGCTCTCGGCCTTGAGAAAGGCGACAAGATTGCCCTTCTTTCAGAGAGCCGCTCCATGTGGATCCTCGCAGAGCTCGGCGCAATGTACGCCGGCGCAACCGATATTCCTCTTTCAGTAAATCTCGGCAGTACGGCAGACATTGTCTTCCGTATCAAGCACTCTGAAAGCAAGTGGGTTCTTGTATCAGCAAACCATCTCAACAGAATCCGTGAGGCTCTCCCCGAGTGTCCGGATATCAAGAAAGTGATCGTCTTCGACGACACTGCTTTCTTCGTAGACAGCCTCCAGGAGCCTGAAATCAGGATGTCCGAGGTTATGAAGATGGGCGAAGAGTTCCTCGCAAAGAACGAGAAGGCCTTCGTGAACCGTTATCAGTCCGTAGGACCGGACGACTACGCAAATATCAGCTACACTTCCGGTACTACCGCAGACCCGAAGGGTATCCTTCTTACACACCGTAACTATACAGCAAACGTAGCCCAGGGCTCGAGCGTCATCAACATCGGCGAGAACCACGTCATGCTGATCATCCTCCCTCTGGACCACTGCTTCGCCCACGTAGCAGGTATGTATACCATGATGTCCTACGGCGGAAGCATCGCCTTCGTTCCTATCGGAAAGAACGCCCTCGCTACCCTGAAGAACGTCCCTATGGCAATCAAGGAGACCAGGCCCCACGTAATGCTTTCAGTTCCGGCTCTTGCCCGTAACTTCAAGAAGAACATCGAGTCCGGTATCAAGGCCAAAGGCCCTACCGCCGAGAAGCTCTTCAACTTTGCAGTCAAGAACGCAATCACCTACAATAAGGAATACTACAACCGCGGAACCGGTGGAACCTTCTGGCGTAAGCCTCTTATGTGGCTCTTCGACAAGATCCTCTTCAAGAAAGTCCGCGAGAGCTTCGGCGGCCGTATGCAGTTCTTCGTAGGCGGCGGCGCCCTTCTGGACATCGAGCTCCAGCGCTTCTTCTGCGCGGTCGGAATGCCTATGTTCCAGGGCTATGGACTTACCGAGGCTACCCCGATTATCTGCGCCAACTCTCCCGGCCACGCCATCTTCGGATCGTCTGGCCGTATCGTAAAGCCTATGGATTGCAAGATCTGCGACGATAAGGGCGAGGAAGTTCCTATCGGAACGAAGGGCGAGATCGTCATCCGCGGCGAGAACGTCATGGCCGGTTACTGGAAGAACCCTAAGGCTACAGCCGAGACCGTCGTAGACGGCTGGCTCCATACCGGAGATATGGGTTACATCTGCCCTTGGGACACCGACTTCCTCTATGTTGTCGGCCGCTTCAAGAGCCTGCTTATCTCTGCAGACGGTGAGAAGTACTCTCCCGAAGCATTCGAGGATAGCCTCCCTGAGGTTTCCAAGTATGTCGAGGCTGCAGTTCTCCACAACAACCAGAGCCCTTATACTATCGCTCTCATCGTCCCCAACAAGGACAATCTTGCCGAGTTCGCAAAATCTCAGGGTCTCGATCCTAAGAGCCGCGAAGGCCGCGAGGCTATGCTTAACAAGATCCAGGCCGAGATCGATACCTATAAGACCGGCGGAGTACACGAATCCCTCTTCCCTGACCGCTGGCTGCCTACAGCAGTCGTGATCTGCGACGAAGGCTTCACTATCGCAAACGGAATGCTCAACTCTACCATGAAGATGGTCCGCCGCAAGGTCGAGGAACACTACGCAGCCCGTATGGAATTCGCCTACACCCCTGAGGGAAGGCCCATCGTCAACGAGCAGAACCTCAAGGCTCTCGAGTAGAATATCAAATAACAAAATAACACAACTATGGCTAATGTAGAAAAGAAACAGAACTACACCCCGGCTATCGTGGTGATGTTCGCACTGTTCTTCATGATCGCGTTCGTGACGAACCTAGCAGGTTCGATGGGCGTGGTCGTTACAAACCAGTTCGGCGCATCGAAGGCTCTTTCGCAGCTCGGTACTCTTGCCAACTTCATCGCCTATGCCTGTATGGGTATCCCTGCGGGTCTGATCCTTCGTCGTAAGGGTTACAAATTCACCGCTCTTACCGCCGTTATAGTCGGTCTGGTCGGTGTGGCGATCCAGTTCCTCTCCGGCTATGCCGAGAGCTTCTTCGTCTATGTCCTCGGCGCTTTCGTCGCAGGCTTCTCGATGTGTATGCTCAACATCGTCGTCAACCCGATGCTCAACACCCTCGGCGGCGGCGGTAACAAGGGTAATCAGCTTATCCAGTGGGGCGGCTCCTGCAACTCTATCGGAGGTACTATCGCTCCTATCCTCGTAGGTTGGCTCGTCGGCGGCTCGATCGAGAACGCTACCGTAGCTAAGGCGGCCCCCGTGATGATCATTGCCATGGCGATTTTCGCTATCGCTTTCGTCGTCATCAGGCTCACTGCTATCCCCGAGCCTCATATGGAGACTCCTGAGGAGAAGGCAGCACGTCTGGCAGGCGGAAAAGAGAAAGATCCCCACAGCGCTCTTTCCTTCCGTCACTTCGTCCTCGGCGCTATCGCAATCTTCTTCTATGTAGGTATCGAGGTCGGAATTCCGAACACCGCGAACGTATACTTCAGCTCTCTGCCCGACGTAGGTCCGGCCATCACCGGTACCATGATCGGCGCATACTGGTTCTGCATGCTCATTGGCCGTCTTATCGGAGCTCCCGTAAGCGCGAAGGTCAGCAGCAAGACTATGCTTGCCGTTATGTCTTCGGTAGCAATCGTCTTCCTCGTCTGCGCTATCTTCATCCCTGAGAGCATTCAGATTACCCTCGGATCGAAGGTATTCCCGCTCGCTCTCGGCTTCCTCGTACTCTGCGGCCTCTGCACCTCCATTATGTGGGGCGCTATCTTCAACCTTTCCGTTGAGGGCCTCGGCAAGTACACTGCAGCAGCTTCCGGTATCTTCATGACCCTGGTTTGCGGCGGCGGTATCATCCCGTTCCTTCAGAACCTGCTCGCAGACAAGATCGGCTCGATGCAGAGCTACTGGCTCATCATCGCCTGCCTCGCATTCCTCGTATTCTACGCTCTTGTAGGCTCGAAGAACGTCAATAAAGACATCAAGGTCGACTAAGCGAAATGGATAAGAATTACGTAGTCGGAGTCGATGTAGGTGGTCAGACCTCCAAGATCGGCGTAGTCGATATCCACGGTACAGTCCTCGAACAGACTGTTATCAGGACAGATAACGACGAAGACCCCCAGGCTTTCGTCGATACTCTGGCCGCAGCCATCAAGGATCTTATCAAGAAATCCGGCAAAGAAGGCCAGATCCGTGGAATCGGAGTCGGCGCTCCCAACGGTAATTACTATACCGGAGAGATCGCCTTCGCACCCAACCTCGTTTGGGCGGCAAAATGCTCCGTCCCTTTCTCCAAGATGCTTTCGAAGGCCCTTGACGGCCTGAAGGTCGCTCTCACTAACGATGCAAACGCAGCAGCAGTCGGTGAGATGGCCTATGGAGCTGCAAAGGGAATGAAAGATTTCATCATGATCACCCTCGGAACTGGCGTGGGCAGCGGTATCGTCATCGGCGGTAATGTTGTCTATGGCCATGACGGTTTCGCGGGCGAGCTGGGCCACACCGCCGCCGTGCGTCACAACGGACGCCTCTGCGGCTGCGGTAAGACCGGCTGCCTCGAGGCTTATTGCTCCGCAATGGGTGTGGCCCGTACGGCCCGCGAGTGGCTCGAGATGTCTCCTGAAACCCCCAGCGTTCTTCGCAACCTTGACAACATTACCTCCAAGGATGTCTATGAGGCCGCTACTCAGGGAGACAAGCTCGCGATCGAGATCTTCAACTACACAGGACGTATCCTCGGAGCTTCGCTCGCAGACTTCGTGGAGTTCTCCGCTCCTGAGGCGATCGTTCTCTTCGGAGGCCTCGCCCGTGCGAAGGAGTTCATCTACCAGCCTACCTTCGATTCTCTCAACGAGAACGTCCTTCCTCTGTGGAGGAATAAAGTTAAACTCCTGTTCTCAAAGCTTCCGGCTTCGGATGCCGCTATCCTCGGCGCCTCGGCCCTTGCTTGGGAACTTTAACAGAAAATTATTAGTTAGTTTTTAAGAATATGAAATTCAACAAATGGTTTGTGGCCCTTGCAATGGGTCTTGCAGTAGCCGCTTGCGCTCCTAAAGCAGAGGAGGCAGCAGCAGAGGGAGAAGATGTCGATCAGGCTCCCGTAGAGAAGACAGCTAAAGATTTTGTTCCTTCACGTCAGACCGTCAAGGATGTCAGCTATCTCGTAGGTATTAACTTCGGTTCCTTCATCAAGGGATACAACTTCGGTGATCTTGACTATGCTCAGATCCGTAAGGGTATGGAGGACTTCATCCACGCTAAGGGCAACCAGCGTGATCCTGAGTTCACCGATCAGTTCCGTGTTGATCCCAACACTATGAACGAACTCTTCAACCAGTTCCTTTCAGACCGTCGCAACTTCATCCTCTATACCAATAAGGAGAAGGAGGACAAGTTCCTTGCATCCAACGCAAAGAAAGCCGGTGTTGAGGTTTCCGCTTCCGGTCTTCAGTACAAGATCATCTCCGAGGGTAATGATGTAAAGCCCGTCGGACAGGATACCGTCTATGTAAGGTATCAGGGTAAGCTCCTCGACGGAACCGTATTCGATGAGACTAAGCCCGACGGAGATGCTGCAAAGCTCTTCCTCCACCGTGTTGTCAAGGGTTGGCAGGAAGGCCTCGGCCTCATCGGTGAAGGTGGCGAGATCGAGCTCTACGTTCCCGCTAAGCTCGGTTACGGCGACAACGGCCAGCCTCAGGGCGGCATCGAGCCCGGCGCAACCCTCATCTTCAACGTCACCCTCGAGAAGGTTGGCAAGAAAGCTGAGTAATCTCTAGTCCAATAAAAACCGTGCATACCCTCTCCATTTTTTGGGGAGGGTATGTTCGTTTTTGCCTTGCCGCCTGCTGCCTATTTCAGCCGATCGGTGAGGGATTTCTTCATGTCAGCCGATACTTTGAGTTGAACCGAGGAATAAGGGCCCTTTAGTGTCAGGACCAATGCGCGACCCTTCCCTGGTGAGACGCTTGCAACTTCGCTGAGGTTGACGATGGCTTGCCGGCTGATTCTGAAGAATCGGTCTTCAGGCAGAGTCTCGGAGACTTTCAGTAGGGAAGTATATGAATCGCCCCAGCGGCCATCCTTTAGATAGACTCGCGTGGAGCCGGCGGAGTAGACAATATAGCTGATATCCGTGGCGTCGCAGAAGATAGTTTCTATTCCGCGTACAAGAGTGAGCCTGCTGCCTGTGCCTTCACGATACCTGCCGGCTTCCTCCAAGATTTCTTTGTGGCGGTTCATCAGGAACACCACAAGCCAGGCCGTAGTAAGCACGGAGAGGTCGAGGTAATCTGTGAATACGATTTTAGAGAAGATATCTGCTTTGCCAGGATAGATGCAGTGGTAGGCATAAGCGACGAGGACTGAAGAAATGCCGTTGAGCACCGCAAGCAGCATCACTTGTAGAAGGATGTTGCGGATGCTGTGTTCCTTGTTCCAGAATGCCTTGACTATCATCCTGATGTAGAGCAGCGACAGTTCCAGCAGCAATGTTGTCTCGACCACCTGCTCCCCGAATTCCTTGAGGATTTCGAGTACCAGCGGCCAGCCGCTTATCTGCCTGAAGACGTCGAAATTCACGATGCTCCATAGCACCCAGCTGAACGCTATGGCGATCCCGAGCATCGTCCAATGCCCGAGATGCATCTCTCTCTCCGTCTGTTTTTTCTGTTTCGGCATTTCTTTTTGAATCTTGCTGCAAAGATACTAATTTTTCCTTCAGCCCCTGAAATGTGCCGTTCAGCGGCCAAAATGTCGGCTTCGACCACCTTTATTATGATAATTGCCCCCCCCGGCTATCTTTGCATTTGTTCTAATAAATAATAGTATGAAAATTCGTTTTATCGCTGCAGCTGCCATACTGCTTTTCGGCGCTGCATTGAGCGCAAATGCGCAGGATAAGATTTATTCTCTTTGGGGAAATCCGATTGAGGCTAGAGTTACGGAAATCGGCGACAATAGTCTTTACTACAAGGCGTTCGACAATCTTGACGGTCCTGAATATAAGATGTCACTTGAGTTTGTGACTAAAATAGTTTATGAAAACGGGAAGGTGGAGACTTTCGTTGCTCCTGATGGCCGTCTTTCAAAGCGCGAATTGACAGACTATATAGGATTCTCAGTGTACGGTAGCGATTACCGTAAGGCGCGTGCCCAGCAGAAAACAGGTAGATGGGTGACTGCAGTTGGAGGTGTCACGCTCGCGGCCGCAGCCGTGGCAACAGTAGCTGAGCGCGATGACTATCTTGCCCCTGTTATTGCAGGACTTGTTGGGGTCGCAGGCCTCAGCATTGGTATTCCGCTTCAGCTGAAAGCGAACAGAAAGCTCGACGCTATGTTGGACGACTATACCAAGAACTACGCCGGAAGCCGCTCGGCAAGTTACAATCCGACCTTTTCGCTGGGAGCAACAAACAGCGGAGTAGGACTTTCGTTTAACTTTTAATTATATTGATCATGAAAACATCAGTCAAGTTTCTTCTTGCATTTGCAATGATTATGGTGCCTTCAGTTGCATCTGCTCAAGTCTATGTCGGGGGCTCCGTCAGCGGTTCGTACTCTGACAGACCAAGTAGCGGCACAAATGCAAAGGCATTTGATTTTCGTCCGGAGGTGGGATATATTCTTAACAGCGACTGGGCTTTCGGCGCAAGGCTTTCTTATGGAAAATCCCAGACAGTCGTAGACACCCCTACTGTCCACAATGAGACAACCAATGTCAATCTTTTTACTGTATCCCCTTATGCGTCATATTCAGTGCTCTCTTTCGCAGGTCTTTCCTTGTGGGCTGAAGCAGGTCTGAACCTGGCGCCTAAGCAGGATGGTAGCGAAGGGGCTTTCGGTGCATATTTTGCGCCGGTGCTCACATACGACCTAAGCAGGCATTTCCTACTGAGAACGTCCATCAATATCTTGGGCGCATCGGTGATGTGGGCCGACGGTGGCTTCGCCTTTTCTGCAGGAGTCGATTCAAACGATATTATTACCGTCGGTAACGGCCTCTCCGTCGGATTCGTCTACAAGTTCTGACGGTTTCAGGGGGCTTCCTACAGCGCCTTGAGGATGATGCTTTCCATCACCTCGTAACCGGGAAGAGTAGGGTGAATCCCTTCCGCGGACGTCTCCTGCCCTTATTTGCGGAAGGTTACCCACGCGTTTGCGGAAGGTCCCCGCTGTTTTTGCACAAGGTGGAATTCTAACACGGGGACCTTGCGCGCAAAACCCCATCACATGCCATCTAGCGCACAAGGTGTCGCCCCTTTTCTTCCACCTTGCGCGCCCTGGTGTGTAAAACCACCCAAATCACACACCACCCCCTTCAAAATCACCCCTTGGTGTGTGGAGAAGCCTAAATCCCACACCAACCCCGCCGAAATGCAGCATTTTGCGGAAGGTCCCTGTCTATTCGCTCGCTGGGTGTGGCTATCGCCCTCCGCAATTCGGGTGATAGCCACGTTTTGGGCCTTTTTCGCTCCCATCACCTCCTTCGCAGGGGGTGATAGCCACGCTTATGACCTTTATCCACCAATGTCCAACCCTCGATCGCGCTGCGCCGAGCCTTGGATGGGGCTCAGCTTGCGCGATGGGTACTTTACTCTACGGTCATTTCCAACTGAAGAATGGAGTCGGGGCTCGGCAACCCCGAAGCCGAGCCCCTCTCAGTACCGGCCGCTCGCCACCTCGCGGCCTGTATATGACGGACCAAAGGGTCGGAAGCCCCGCGCCAAGACGCAGCCCTCCGCCCCCTTTGGCTTATCTGGTAAGAGTTAGAGGAGCGAAGCGACGAAGTCGGCATCAGCCAGCCGGTCGGCCGGGTATTTTGGCGCGAAGCGAGAAAATACGTACGGGGGAGCGAATCTCTCATTTTTAGCAAAAATGAATCGTGTTTGACTTTTCTTTGCTATCTTCGTGTTATGATTTATCAGTTCCGCGTCACACTACCCGGCATCAAGGGTTTCTACAGAATCTACAAGGTTAATTCTGCCAACACACTGTACAGCTTCCACAAGCAGTTGCAGGCCGACCTGGAGTTTCCCGCCGACCAGCCTATTCTTTTCAAGGCGATGGACGGCGAGACTGTCCTCGCCCGCTATGCCCTCGTCAATCTTGGCTTCGGTGTGGTAGATGAGGTCTCCCTCGCGAAGGCCCTGAAGGAAGGAGCGGATCACTTCGAGTACTTCTACGATACTAAAGCGAAGAAGAAAGTTATCATTACCCTCGAAGGACAGGAACCCGGAAATGAAGTCTCTGTCCCTACCCTGATGAACGATATGAAGGGCCCGCTCCCTATCGAGTTCGAAAACGGTTATGTAGCCTTCGAAGACCTCCCTCAGGAAAAGCGTAAGCTTCCAGGCGAGAAGAGCGCTCTCGAGATGCTCCTCGGCGGAGATGACGATGAAGACGACGAGGATCTTGAAGACGAGGAAGATGAAGATGACGATGATGAAGAAGGAGACGACGAAACTGAGGAGATCTACGACGAAAACGAATAACCATCAACTATGCGTAAACTAATAATCACCATCGCGGCAGCGATGCTGTCCGTCATCGGCCTTTCGGCCCAGAATTTCGTCCACTATCATTGGTTCGACGGCGAGAATTCCACCGTCCCCGCAGGAACCCGCGGCCGCGTCGTTTTCATGGGCGACTCCATCACCGAAGGCTGGGGAACGAAGGGAACTCCGGGCTTTTTCGACAACGACAAGATGGTCGAGCGCGGCATCAGCGGCGAGGTGACAGCCCAGATGGTTCTCCGCTTCAGGCGTGACGTTATCGACCTTAAGCCCAAGACGGTCGTGATCCTCTGCGGATGCAACGATATCGCCCTCAATCAGGGCGAGTACAACGAAGACTATACCTTCGGAAACATAGTGACCATGGTCCAGCTCGCCAAGGCCAATAAGATCAAGCCCATAGTCTGTTCGGTCCTCCCGGCCGCCGCTTTCCCCTGGCGCCCGGAAGTCAAGGACTCATCCGAAAAAGTCGCGTCTCTCAACGCCCGCCTGCGCGCCTACTGCGCTGAGAATCACATCAAGTACGTCGATTACTTCCCCGCGATGGTCGCCGAAGACGGCGTCTCTCTGAATCCCAACTACACTAACGACGGAATTCACCCCACCCTTCCCGGTTACGAGGTGATGGAGAGCATCATCCTCAAGGCGCTGTAGGAAGCCCCGTGGGCATATAATTTGCAGGGACATAGTGAAAAAATATCACTATGAAATCGAAACTTGCATTAACTGTATTGATGATGGCTTTGTGTGTCAGTAGTTATGCGCAGGACATCATTCACACTTTTGACGGTAAGTCTATCGAGGCGAAGATACTCGAAATCTCAGACGACGATATACTTTACAAGACCTTCGACAACCAGGAAGGCCCGGATTACCGGATGTCGGTTAATAAGGTCGCCAGGATAGTGTTCGCGAACGGCACCGAAAAGGTCTTTGCCCCTGCCGACATATTCAGGTCCGCGCCCGTTGCTCCTAGGTACAACAATCCGGATTTCGGCCCTTATGGCCCGATAGTTTACCGACACGGACGCTTCTATGATGGCTACGGTCGCATCTATGACGATGAGTTTCGCGACTACCTGGGCGTTTCTCTCTATGGTAGTGATTACTTGAAAGCAAGGAATCAGATTACTAGTGGCTGCCTGCTCACTTTTGCCGGCGGCGCTGCAGTGTCGTTTTCCCTCATCGCGTCTTTGATTATAAGCGATCATAACAAAGGAGACAATCCTTTCGGAAAAATCAGCCAGACCGGTCCGACTATCGGGGGCCTTGTCGGTGTGGCCTGTCTGGCTGGAGGAATTCCGTTGTGGGTCAAAGGAGGCCGTAAGATGAAAGCCTTCGCGGACGACTACAATCAGCGTTATGGCGCCGGAAAGACCAATCTCTCCCTCGGCTCAGCCCCTTCGGGCCTTGGACTTACATTGAACTTCTAAAACGATTTTCCTGTCAGCGTGCGTACCCTCGGCAAAATTGCTGGGGGTAAGCACGTTTTGGCGCCTTTTCGAGCGTACCCTCGGTGAAAAAGCCGGGGGTACGCGCGCTTTCGTCAGGAATTTTTGTTAAATTTGAGAAGAATGGGCGAACTGAAAGACACATACAACAGCATCGCGGCTCCTTCCGAAGGTCTTTTCAAGGACCAGGGCAGCCGCTTCATCGCTCTCGCGTACCCGGTAGAGAGCGAGGAAGAGGTGAAGTTGCTTCTGGAAAAAGCCCGCAAGGAGTACCACGACGCAAGACATCACTGCGTGGCCTACAGAATCGGGCTGAAGGGCGAAGTCTGGCGCGCGAGCGACGACGGCGAGCCTGCCGGATCCGCCGGACGCCCGATTCTGGGCCAGATAGACAGCGCAGGACTGAGCGATATTGTGGTGATCGTCGTCCGCTACTTCGGCGGAATAAAACTGGGAATACCCGGCCTTATCAGAGCCTACAAATCCTCTACGGCAGACGCTATCAATAACGCTCAAATAATAGAAAAAGTAGCGGGGAAGTGGTACGAACTCAGCTTCGACTACGCTCAGATGCCCGAGGTGATGAAAGTAGTCAAGGACCTGGGCCTTCCGAGCCGCGAACAGCGCTTCGAGGCGAGCTGCAGCATGCAGGTCAGGGTAAGGCTGACTCAGGAGGAGGATTTCTTGGAAAGAACTAAAAATATCACTAACTTTAACTATCGGAACATTTAACCTCTAACTATAATCATGAGTAAAAAACACGTATTCAACGCAGGCCCTTGTCTGCTGCCCCAGGAGGCTCTGGACGCGACAATCGACGCTATTAAAGACTTCGCGGGGACCGGTGTGTCCCTGCTTTGCATCTCTCACCGTACTAAGGAGTGGGATGCGGTAATGGATGAAACAAGAGCTCTCTGGAAGGAGATCCTCAATATCCCCGAGGGCTACGAAGTTGTTTTCCTCCCAGGAGGAGCATCAATGGAGTTCCTCTTCGTGGCGCTCAACTACCTGGAGAAGAAGGCGGCATACCTCGAGACCGGTGTCTGGGCTAAGAAAGCGCTCAAGGAAGCTAAGGCTTACGGCGATGCCTATGCCCTCGCCAGCTCCGCAGACAGGAATTACTGCTATATCCCGAAGGGTTTCGAGATCCCCAAGGACGTGGATTACTTCCATATTACAACCAACAACACTATCTACGGTACTGAGATCAAGACTGATTTCTACAGCCCCGTTCCCCTTATCGCGGATATGTCTTCTGACATCATGAGCCGTCCGGTAGACGTCTCTAAATATGCGATGATCTACGGCGGAGCTCAGAAAAACGTAGGCCCTGCCGGCTGTACCTTCGCTATCATTAAGCTGGATACCCTCGGGAAGGTCAGCAGGTATATCCCTACCATGCTCGATCTCCACACACATATCGACAAACTCTCGATGTTCAACACCCCCGCCGTCCTTCCTCTGTACGTTATGAACAGAACGCTCCACTGGATCAAGGACCAGGGCGGAGTCGCCGCAATGAAAGTGCGCAACCAGGCCAAGGCAGACGCCCTGTACGCGGAAATCGACCGCAACCCTCTGTTTGTCGGTACGGCCGAGAAGGAAGACCGCTCGATTATGAACGTATGCTTCGTGATGGCTCCCGGCTATGAGAATCTCCAGGACGAGTTCCTCGCCTTCGCGAAGGAGCACGATATGGTAGGCCTTAAAGGACACCGCAGCGTGGGCGGATTCCGCGCATCGATCTACAACGCCTGTACCCTCGAGGATGTAAACGCCCTCGTAGCCTGCATGCAGGAGTTTGAAAAGCTTCACGCATAATATGAAAGTTCTTCTCGCAACTCAGAAACCCTTCGCGGCGGCAGCCGTCAAAGGTATTACCGATATCCTTGAGGCCGCTGGCCATCAGGTAGTCAAGCTTGAGAAATACGAGGCCCAGGCGGATCTCGTTAAGGCCGTCGCAGACGCTGAGGCGATGATCATCCGCTCGGATAAGGTGACCGCCGAGGTTATCGCTGCCGCCCCGAAGCTCAAGATTGTCGTTCGCGCTGGCGCAGGCTACGACAATGTCGACCTCGCGGCCGCGACTCAGGCCGGCGTCGTGGTTATGAACACCCCCGGCCAGAATTCGAACGCTGTAGCCGAGCTCGCGATAGCGATGATGATCTTCATGGCCAGGACCCAGTTCACCCCCGCGACCGGATCGGAGGTCCAGGGCAAGACCCTCGGAATCCAGGCTTTCGGAAACGTAGGCCGCCTCGTGGGCGCGAAAGCCAAGGCCCTCGGAATGAAGGTCAAGGCCCTCGACCCGTTCCTTTCAGACGAACAGATCGCAGCGGGCGGCGCCGAGCCTGTCCATACCCTGGACGAGCTCTACGAAGGCAGCGACTACCTCAGCCTCCATATCCCCGCCCTTCCGAGCACGATCGGCAGTATCAATTACGAGCTGATTACCAAGATGCCGAAGGGCGCCACCCTAGTCAACACCGCCCGCAAGGAGGTCATAGACGAAGCCGGCCTCGAGAAGGCTCTCGAAGATCGCCCCGACCTTAAGTATGTAACAGACGTGGCGCCGGATAACCTCGAAACATTAAAGGAGAAGTTCGGCCTTCGCGTCTTCGCGACCCCTAAGAAGATGGGCGCACAAACCGCCGAGGCCAATGTAAACGCCGGTCTTGCCGCAGCGCGCCAGATAGTAGATTTCGCCCTTACGGGAAACACAAAATTCCAGGTAAACAAATGAAAGTAAGACCCTTTGCGGCAGTGCGTCCGCCCAGAAATCTCGTTACCGAGGTAGCAGCTCCCCCGTACGATGTTCTCGATTCGGAGGAGGCCCGTAAGATGGCAGGCGAGAAATCGCTCCTTCATATTACGAAGCCCGAGATTGATTTCGATCCGATGCCCGAGGAACACGACCCTAAGGTCTACGCCAAGGCGGTCGAGAACTTCAAGAAATGGCAGGAAAAGGGCTGGCTCGTTCGCGACAGTAAGCCTTGTTACTATATCTACGCTCAGACTATGGGCTCACGTACCCAGTACGGCTATGTCCTCTGCGCGAATTCTCAGGACTATGTAGAGGGCCGTATCAAGAAACACGAACTCACCCGTAAGGACAAGGAAGACGACCGTATGAAACATGTCGAAATCCAGAGCGCCAACATCGAGCCTGTGTTCTTCGCCTTCAAACACCAGCCGGAACTCGAGCAGATTATCGCTGATACCGTAAAGAAACCCTCGGAGTATAAGTTTACAGACGAGAATAATTTCGGCCACGAATTCTGGGTAATCGACGACGACGCCCTTATCGCCGAGATTACTAAGCTCTTCACTAATAAGATCGACGCCTTCTATATTGCCGACGGACATCACCGCAGCGCTGCGGCCGCCCGGGTGGGCGCAGAGCGCGCGAAGAAGAATCCGAACCACACCGGCGAGGAGGAGTATAACTACTTTATGGCGGTTTGTTTCCCCGAGGATCAGCTTAAGGTTCTGGACTACAACCGCGTCCTGAAGGATCTCAACGGTCTTACTCCCAGCCAGGTAATCGGAATTCTCGGCGAGACTTTCGACGTTACCTGCAGAGGAACGGAGATTTTTACTCCAGACGAGCTCCACACCTTCTCGATGTATCTCGAGGGGAAATGGTACGAGCTCAGGGCCCGTCCGGGAACCTATAATGACCACGACCCTATCGGGGTGCTTGACGTAACTATCCTCTCCGAGAGGGTGCTCGGTCCCGTTTTCGGAATCAAGGACCTCAGGACAGACTCCAGAATAGACTTCGTTGGCGGAATCAGAGGCCTTGGAGAGCTCAAGCGCAGGGTAGACAGCGGCGAGATGAAGATAGCCTTCGCCCTTTATCCGGTCAGCATGAAGCAGATTACAGATATCGCAGACAGCGGTAATATAATGCCTCCAAAGACTACCTGGTTCGAGCCTAAGCTCAGGTCCGGCCTCGCAATCCACACATTTTAATTAGAACTATGTCAGTTACATCAGCAGACATCCGCAAAACACTCAAGGAGTTCTTCGGTTACGACGGGTTCAAGGGTGATCAGGAAGAGATCATCAAGGACCTGACAGACGGAAAGGACTGTTTCGTGCTTATGCCTACGGGCGGCGGCAAATCCCTTTGTTACCAACTGCCCGCGCTGCTGATGGATGGTACCGCGATAGTGATTTCCCCTCTTATCGCCCTGATGAAAAATCAGGTAGACGCAATCAGGGGTTTCGTATCCGGCAACGAAAGCATAGCACACTTCCTGAATTCGTCTCTTTCGCGCCCTCAGATCGAGGAGGTGAAGAACGACATCAAGGAAGGCAAAACAAAGATTCTTTATGTCGCGCCCGAATCGCTGACTAAGGGAGAAAATGTCGCTTTCCTAAGGACGATCAAGATTTCGTTCTACGCAGTAGACGAAGCCCACTGTATTTCCGAATGGGGCCACGACTTCCGTCCGGAGTACCGCAGAATCCGCCCTATCGTTGATACTATCGGCAGGGCTCCGATTATCGCCCTTACTGCAACCGCGACTCCTAAGGTCCAGAGCGACATCCTCAAGACTCTCGCAATTCCGGACGCCGTAGTCTATAAGTCTTCCTTCAACCGCCCGAACCTTTATTACGAGGTAAGGGATAAGGTAGACGCAGACAAAGACATCGTCCGTTTCATCCGCCAACACCCCGGAAAGTCCGGCATCGTCTATTGCCTCAGCCGTAGAAAGGTTGAGGAGATGGCCGAGTTCCTTCAGATCAACGGAATCAAGGCCCTCCCGTACCACGCCGGTCTGGACGCCAAGGTCCGCGCCGAGAATCAGGACAAATTCCTGATGGAGGATGTCAATGTAATAGTTGCGACTATCGCCTTCGGAATGGGTATCGACAAACCGGACATCCGTTTTGTAATCCACTACGATATCCCGAAGAGCGTCGAGAGCTACTATCAGGAAACAGGACGCGCCGGCCGCGACGGAGGGGAAGGTCTCTGCATTACCTACTACAGCTACAAAGACATCCAGAAACTGGAGAAGTTTATGCGCGGAAAGCCCGTTTCCGAGCAGGAAATCAACAAACAGCTCCTGAATGAGGTGGTAGCCTATGCCGAGTCCAGCGACTGCCGCAGAAGGCTCCTTCTGGGCTACTTCGGCGAGGACTATCCCAATGACAACTGCGGACTCTGCGACAACTGTCTGCACCCCAGGAAGGTATTCGACGGCCGCGCGGAGATGAAGCTCGTCATCAAGCTCATCCTCTCGCTGAAAGAACACTTCAAGCTCGAACATCTCGCCGCGATTCTCTCCGGAAACGATACCGCTCTCGTAAAGAGCTACAACCACGACAAAATCCAGTACTTCGGAGCCGGGGAAGAGCATACAGACAAATTCTGGGCGACCGTTATTCACCAGGGCCTCATCATGCATCTCCTGGACAAGGAGATCGAGACCTATGGCCTGATCTACGTCACCCCGCTCGGAAAACAGTTCCTCGAGAATCCATGGCAGCTCAATCTCGTCGAAGACCGCGTCTTCACGGGCGATGGCTCGCCGGACGATGAAGACGACGAAGAGGATGCAGCAGCCAACGCCGCAGCGATGAAGGGCGGCGGGGGAGACCCCGTCCTGCTCGCCATGCTCAAGGACCTCCGTAAGGACATGGCCCACAAACTGGATCTCCAGCCGTGGATCCTGTTCGGCGATCCCGCCCTTGACGATATGAGTATCCTCTATCCTATTACCCTTGATGAGCTTAAGAACTGCCAGGGAGTAGGCGAGGGGAAGGCGAAGAAATACGGCCAGCCGTTTGTCGATCTTATCGCTAAATACGTTGAGGAAAACGAGATAGAGCGTCCGCAGGACCTGATAGTCAAGAGTACCGCCAGCAAGTCCGCCGTAAAGATCCAGATTATCGGTATGATAGACCGCCGTCTGCCTTTCGACGACATCGCGAAGGGTCTGGATATGCCTATGTGTGACCTTCTGACCGAGGTCGAGACTATAGTCTCCGCAGGTACTAAACTCAATATCAACTATTACGTCAATCAAGAAGTGGAGCCCGATGTCGTAGCCGAGCTGATGGATTATTTCCGCCACGAAGCCGCTTCGGACTCGCTGGACGATGCTATCCGCGCTCTCGAGAACGACTATTCCGAGATGGAGATCCGCCTTACCCGTATTAAATTCATTTGTGAAGTAGCCTCGTAGAATGATTCCTCAGGAGACAGTAAACCTAATCCTTGAGACGGCCCGAGTAGAAGAGGTCGTCGGCGACTTCGTCTCGCTGAAGCGTCGCGGAGCCAGCCTGGTGGCTTGCTGTCCCTTCCACAACGAGAAAACCCCGTCGTTCTACGTTACTCCCTCGAAGGGTATATACAAATGTTTCGGCTGCGGAAAGGCCGGAGATTCGGTGCGTTTCCTGATGGACTACGAACATCTGGATTATCCGGACGCCCTGCGCTATCTCGCTAAAAAGTATCATATAGAGATACAGGAAGAAGAGATGTCGGCGGAAGAAATCGCAGGCCGCCAGCGCAGGGAAAGTATCCTGCTTGCCAGCGAATTTGCCCACAAATTCTTCAACGAACAGCTCCAGACCCCCGAGGGAAAGAGCGTGGGCCTGGCCTACTACCGCTCGCGCGGGATTGAGGATGAAACGATAGCGAAATGGGGCCTTGGCTGGGCGCCGTCCGGCCGTTCGGCCCTTACTGATGCGGCAGTCGCGGCCGGTTACAAGCCCGAGTACCTGATTGCCGCCGGCCTTACCGTCCAACACGAAGACGGCTCGCTGGCAGACCGCTTCCGCGAGAGGATTATGTTCCCTATCCATTCCCTCGCCGGGCGCGTAATCGCGTTCTCGGGCCGTACGCTGAAGAGCGACAATCCTGCCAAGTACGTAAACTCTCCCGAGACGGAGATCTACGTCAAGAGCAAGGCCCTGCTCGGAATCTACTTCGCCAAATCGGAGATTATGCGCCAGGACAAATGTATCCTGGTCGAGGGCAATGTAGACGTCATCACGATGCAGCAGCTCGGGGTCGCGAACGTAGTCGCCTCTTGCGGAACGTCCCTTACGGCCGAGCAGGTCCGGCTGATACACCGCTTTACGAACAATGTGACGATAATGTACGACGGCGATTCGGCCGGAATCCACGCCGCCGAAAAAGGCACGGCCCTGGCCCTGCCCGAGGGCATGAACGTCCGCATCGTGGTCCTGCCAGACGGCGAGGACCCGGACAGTTTCGGTCGCACCCACAGCCTGCAGGAGGTCCAGGACTACATCGCTGCGAACGAGCGTGATTTCATCTCCTTCAAGACCGATCTGCTGCTCGCAGAGGCGGCGGGAGACCCCTACAAGAAATCCGGCCTTATCAACGATATAGCCGACACTATCGCCCTTATCCCCGACGCCGTCCAGCGCTCGGTCTATGTCCAGGAAACGGCGGCGAAGTTCGGCATCGAAGCCCAGATCATCTTCGATAGGATAGTAAAGACGCGTAAGGCGGCACGCGAAGAGGAAGACAAGGCCCGTGAGAGGGATGCCCGCCGCGCCGCACGCGACGAGGGCCTGCAGGAGATGGCCCCGGTAGAAGAGGCGGAGGCTCCGGAGTTCGCGCCCGTTCGCCCTCAGGAAATGGAGCTCGAGAACCAGTCGCTGGCTCCGCTCGAGGCCGATATCCTCAGTTTCCTGCTTCGCTTCGGCGACCGCCCGATGAAGTTCGAGACCGATTCGGAGTATTATACTCCCGATGTCTGTAATGTAACGGATTTTATTCGCGGAGCTATCGAAGAAGACGGGTCAGAACTTCAGAATTCCGTCTACCGTAAGACATATGACGCTTATGTAGACGCCTATTGCGACGGTCTGGACCACGACACTATCATCCGCAGGCTCCTCGGTAATCCGGATTCAGATGTAGCGAAGGTAGCGTCCGAACTCTCGTTTGAAAAGTATTTGATAACAGTTCAGAATTTTACTGACTCGATGATGAGCGTAGAGTCCTGGCTGGTCAATTATGTGCCTAAAACTATTCTGATGTATGCAGAGCGTCGCGTACAGCAGAAGATAGATTTCCTCAAGGATTCGCTTTCAAAGTCCGAAGACTCGGGGGAGCAGATGAAGATAATGCAGGCGCTCGTAAAGTTCCAGAAGTTCCAGAGAGAACTGACTAAGAAAATAAAGAAACAATAGACAATATGAGTTATAAAAGAACACTCGTTACAGCGGCCTTGCCCTATGCCAACGGCCCCGTCCACATTGGACATCTCGCAGGAGTTTATGTTCCTGCAGATATTTATGTCCGTTATCTGAGGATGAGGGGCAGGGATGTCCTTTTCGTCTGCGGAAGCGATGAACACGGAGTGCCTATTACTATCAAAGCACGTCAGCAGGGTTGCTCCCCTCAGGATATAGTAGATAAGTACGACAAGATTATTTCGGAATCCTTCAAAGGCTTCGGTATCAATTTCGATGTCTACGGACGTACCTCCTCGAAGATCCACGAACAGACCGCTTCCGAGTTCTTCAAGAAACTCTATGATTCAGGGAAGTTCATCACAAAGACTACCGAGCAGTACTACGACCCGGAGGCGAAGACTTTCCTGGCAGACCGCTACATAGTAGGAACTTGTCCTAAGTGTGGAAATCCCGATGCATATGGCGATCAGTGTGAGAAGTGCGGAAGTACGCTCAGCCCGGAGGAACTCATCAACCCCAAGAGCAAGCTCAGCGGCGCCGAGCCTATTAAGAAGGAGACGACCCACTGGTATCTTCCTCTCCAGGACTACGAGCAGTGGCTGCGCGAGTGGATACTCGAAGGCCACAAAGAGTGGCGCTCCAATGTCTACGGCCAGGTAAAGAGCTGGCTCGACGGCGGCCTGCAGCCCCGTGCGGTCACCCGTGACCTTGACTGGGGTGTGCCCGTGCCCGTTGAGGGAGCCGAAGGTAAGGTCCTTTATGTCTGGTTCGATGCTCCCATCGGATATATCAGCAACACTAAGCAGTTGCTCCCGAATGACTGGGAGAAGTGGTGGAAGAGCGAAGATACTAAGCTCGTCCACTTCATCGGTAAGGATAATATAGTCTTCCACTGCATAGTGTTCCCTTCGATGCTAAAGGCCTACGGCGACGGCTATATCCTTCCGGACAACGTTCCTTCGAACGAGTTCCTGAACCTCGAGGGAGACAAGATCTCGACTTCTCGCGGCTGGGCTGTCTGGGCCCACGAATATCTCGAGGATTTCCCCGGAAAACAGGATGTCCTCCGTTATGTACTTACCGCCAACGCCCCCGAGACTAAAGACAACGACTTCAGCTGGAAAGATTTCCAGCCCCGCAACAACTCCGAACTTGTCGCTATTTTCGGCAACATCGTTCACCGCGCGGTAGTCCTGACCCACAAATATTTCGACGG
>JAEESD010000160.1 GCA_016286145.1 Bacteroidales bacterium
AATGTCGACATTATTTTGCTCCGAATACCTGGTTTATAAGACTTTCAAATTCCTTGAACGCGAAGGTATCTTCGAGTTCGCGAAGGGAATCGGCAAGGCCGCGATAGTGCCATTCGTGGTCTTTCGGGTCCTTTGCGTGGAAGATGTTCCATAGTTCGTCGCCCTTTACAGCATAGTCGCGGGCGATAGCTCTCATATTCGAGAGTTTGTCGCCAAGGGCCACGATCTTCGCGTCGTGGGAGGCGCGGGCAAGGCGCTCAATAGCCGCGCGCTTGCGGGAGTGCCAGCTGTCTTCTTCCGAGACCCCGGCCTCGAAGGTGTCGCTCTCGTCCGCCACCAGCGCGGCGATTCTTTCGCCGAATTCGGCGCGGATCTGGTCCACGGTGACGTCTGTATCCTCGACCGTGTCGTGAAGCGCGGCGGCGGCCAGGAGCTCCTGGTCTGCCGTCATAGTCGCGACTATCTCAACCGCTTCGAGCGGATGGACGATGTAAGGATAACCCTTCCCCCGGCGTTCGGTGCCGGCGTGGGCCTTGACCGCGAAAATGATGGCGCGGTCCAGCAGTTCGGTGTTGAGGGGTTTGTTCGCCATGGTCTATTTGTTCATGAAAGGCAGGTCCTTCGTTTGTTCGAGCAGATACTCGGCCATGAATGCGTTGCTCTCGGACGGGCCGTTGAGGGCGTCCAGCATCGACTTGAGGCCGCCGCTACCCCAGCCCTTCTTAAGGATGAAGGCGGTGCAGAGGTTCTGCGGGGCTACTGAAGACGAAATAATGTCCAAGTCCGTGATTCCCATCTGGAAGCAGGCGATCTGGTAAGCGGCGTCCGAATATTCCTTGATGAGGTTGGCTATATCGCCGAGGGTCTTGAAACCCATCGCCTTGAAAAGGCCGAGGAACGGGCTGAGATCGACTTCCTGGATCTCCGCCTGATTGATGGAGGCTATCCTGCGGGTCAGAGGGCCGAACGGGCGTATCTTCATATAGCTGTTGAACGAGTCGCCGTCCAGCTGTACTTCCGAAAGGTTACCGGATGCAACCAGTTTCTGGACATTGCGGCGATAGTCTGATATCTCCTGGCGGATGCGGCTGAATTCGTCGTCGATCAGCTCGAGCATTCCGGCGAGGCGGCTCATATTGCGCTTGTAGATAAGCGGAATCTCCACTCCGCTCTTGTATCCGGTGTCGTGGTTCATGTTGGCCCAGGCATGCTGGAGGACCGTACGCATCTGGACTTCGAAGCGGATTTTGTTGATCTCCGGATGCTCGGGATCATTGTAAGAAGATTCGGGAACCCGGCAGATATAGTGAAGGGAGAGGTAACCGAAGCTGTCTATTTCGTGGATCTTGCGCTTGTCTATACTGTTTTCCCAGTCTATCTCGAAGAGACGCTCGACTATCGAGGCGACCTTGTCTACATCGTCGATATAGAATGTGATGACCCTTAGGCCTACTACATCAGTTATATCGAAGATATCCTTGTATTTGTCGCCCTTGAGCTGAAGTTTCCCGGCGAGGGATTTCTCGGCTTTGACGCGATGTTCTACCGCGGCGACTATGATGCCGGCTTCGTCGAAAAACTCCTTGAGCTTTTCCGGAATGACATCCGCCATCTTCTCGTAGACTGGCAGTAGACTGCGGTACTGTTCGAGCAGTTCCTGAGTGTGTGGGGAAAGGTTCTGATTCATTAGTAGGTAATAGTCACTACGGTTTCCAGTTTGTTGTTGACTGTCTGAAGGATATGGGAGATACGGCCTTCAAGATCGGTCTCATAGCTGATGCCGACCGCATCGATCGACACGTCTTCTACCCAAGGATCGCTGGTCACTCGGGTGAAGGATGAGACCAGCTCCGACGGCCTGGGTCCGGCCAGTCCCTGCCAGAAATAAGGAGTGATGCCAAGCAGGTAAGCTACAGGATCAGGCCCTACGAAGGGGTTGGGGGTCTCTGTATACTCTATATCCTTTATTTCTTCGAAAACAGACGGGTCTGAACCCTCGTACTTTTCGAGAAGTCCATTCTCGTCCCAGCTCAGTTTGTTGATCTCAGTTCCATCTGACGTCAGATCCGAGAACATTGCGCTGACAAGGCATCCGTCGCTGTAGGCTCCCACCCAGTTCTGTCCGAGGAAGACCAATCCAGTTTCGGAATTTTCCTTGGTCTGCTCAGGAAGGATGTAAGATGTGATGTGGGAGTAATCATCCTGGAAGGTGATATCTCCGGCTCTTTTCCAGTTTCCGATACTGTATTCGCTCGTGGCCGTAAGTTCCTTCGAAGAGTAAGAACATCTCCACGATGCGCTTCTTTTTTGTCCGGCGTTATCTGTTGTGAATTCGATATGAATAGGTCTTCCTTTAGAGTCGTAACGGAATGACCAGGATTCCGAGTACTCGGCGCGCGCCGGATATTGTATCTCCATAGATTTGATCCTAAGGAGCGTCTTATCGGTCTTGCATCCTGCAAACAGGAAGCAAACCGCAATCATTAGTATAGTGTGGTTAGGTCTCATATTATTGTTAACGGATGGGTTAAACGTACAAATTTAACTTTTTCTCTCGCAAATCGCAATGCCCCATTTTCCGTTTTCTCTTCTTCATCCCACAACCTCTTTTTTCTTCCACCTTGTGCGCCTCGGTGTGTAAAACGGCCTAAATCACACACCAACCCCTTCAAAATGCCCCCTTGGTGTGTAAATACGCCCAAATCACACACCAACCTATCGAACACCAAGCGCCCTACCCTCGATCGCGCTGCGCCGAGCCTTGGATGGGGCTCAGCTTGCGCGATGGGTACTTTGCCCGACGATTATTCGGTGGTATTAACTGGCGTCGGGCCCCGGCGACCCCGAAGCCGGGCCCCTCTCAGTACCGGCCGCTCGCCACCTCGCGGCCTGTGTCTATCGGGCCAAAGGAGCGGAAGTTCCCGCGCCAAGGCGCGGTCCTCCGCCCCTTCGGCTTATCTGGCGAGTGCTCGACGCCTTCTCATAATTATTTATGTCTCCGTTAGGTGGAACTCATTGATTTGCAGGCAATTACATGAATCAAAGTGGGTAATATACGGAGTTT
>JAEESD010000161.1 GCA_016286145.1 Bacteroidales bacterium
GGGCCATCGTCTGCCGGAGAGAGTTCGAGCATCGGAGCCATCACGCTGTCTGAGGCGGCCGTTCGGACGTCGTTGAAATCGCCCAAGGCGATTAAAAGGCGGTCGGGAGTGGCAGTTCGGACGGAATCACACACGCGCGAAAGCGCTGCCAGCGTGAGCAATCGACGCCTGTCCGCTTCGGTTGAGCCGCCACGCTTCGAGGGAAGATGACAGACGATTATGGCAAGAGTATCGAACTCGGCGAGGAGAAGTGCGCGGGTTGGCAGGATGGATCCGGAAGAGTCTCGAACGGGGATGGCGCAAGAGTTAACAGGAGGCTTTCCGCGCCAGAGCAGGGCGCAATCAATGCCCCGATGGTCTGGGGAGTCGTAGTGTACGAACCGATAGCCGTACTTTCTAAGCGCGGGCTGGGCGATAAGGCGGCGCAGGCAGGAGGCGTTCTCCACCTCGCAGAGCCCGACTAAGTCCGGCGGCGCGCCGGTGGAGTCCGCCAGCGCCATCACCACCTTCGCAATCGCCCGCGCTTTGGTTGTGAAGCGCGGGCTTTCCTCAAAGAAATTCTCTACATTCCAGAACGCGACATTCTGGGCGGCTCCCGGGGGAGCGGCAAAAAGAATAAGGCAAATCAGAGCCTGAAGTCTCATAGTTAGTTTCATAAGGCGAATATGCGGATTATTTCCTAAATTTGCACCCACAAAAACGAAGAAACAATGTCTCTTAAATGCGGAATAGTAGGACTGCCGAACGTAGGTAAATCCACCCTTTTCAACTGTGTCAGCTCGGGTAAAGCCCAGAGTGCCAATTTCCCGTTCTGTACGATAGAGCCGAATCTCGGATCTACCAATGTACCGGATAAGCGCCTTGAGGTATTGAGCGATATCTGCAAGCCTCAGCGCACAATCCCCGCTACGGTCGATATAGTCGACATCGCGGGCCTTGTCAGGGGCGCCAGCAAAGGCGAAGGCCTCGGCAACCAGTTCCTCGCAAACATCCGCGAGTGTGACGCCATCCTCCACGTCCTGCGCTGCTTCGACGACGGAAACGTGGTCCACGTAGACGGTTCAGTCGACCCTGTCCGCGACAAAGAGGTCGTAGATACCGAACTCCAGATCAAAGACCTTGAGACGGTCGAGGCGCGGCTTGCAAAATGCGAAAAAGCAGGGAAGGCCGGAGACAAAGAGGCCGCGAAACTAGCTGCCCTCCTGACTCGCTATCGCGACGCCCTCCTTCAGGGCAAGTCCTGCCGCAGTGTTGCCCTTCTGAACGATGAAGAAACCGTCTTAGCACACGATCTGTTCCTGCTGACTAACAAACCTGTTATGTACGTCTGCAATGTCGACGATGCCTCCGCAGTAAACGGAAATGCCTATGTCGACGCAGTCCGCGAAGCGGTCAAGGACGAGAACGCTGAGATCCTCATTATTTCCGCAAAGACGGAATCTGAAATCGCCGAACTTGAGGACTACGAAGAAAGGCAGATGTTCCTCGAAGAGATGGGCCTGGAAGAGTCCGGAGTCGTCCGTCTTATCCAGGGCGCATATCACCTCCTCGGCCTGCAGACCTTCTTCACCGCCGGCGCGGACGAGTGCCGTGCGTGGACTATCCACAAAGGCGACAAAGCGCCTCGCGCGGCAGGCGTCATCCACACCGACTTCGAGCGCGGCTTCATCCGTGCGGAGGTAATCAAGTACGACGATTTCGTCGCGCTGAAGACCGAAGCCGCCTGCCGCGCGGCCGGAAAGATGGGCGTCGAGGGCAAGGACTACGTAGTCCAGGACGGAGACATTATGCACTTCCTCTTCAACGTTTAAGCGATGTCGGAAGTTCGAGCGAAAAAGGCCCTGGGCCAACATTTCCTTACCGACCAGCGTATAGCGAAGGCAATAGTCGACGCGCTGGGCGAGGGGGCGCGCGACGTCCTCGAGGTCGGTCCTGGGATGGGCGTGCTGACCCAGTATCTGCTCGAGCGGCCGGACATTGACCTCAAGATGGTTGAGGTAGACGGCGAGTCGGTACAGTACCTTATGCGCCATTTCCCCGGCCTCGAAGGTAAGCTGCTGGAAGCAGACTACCTTAAACTCAACATTCGAAAGATATTCCCCGGGCCCTACCGCGTAATCGGCAACTTCCCTTACAACATCTCCTCGCAAATCTTCTTCAAGATTCTGGAAGACAAGGACCTCGTCCCGGAGGTTGTCTGTATGATTCAGAAAGAGGTCGCAGACCGTATCGCCGAGCCGCCCGGAACGAAAACCTACGGCATCCTTTCGGTTCTCCTTCAGGCCTGGTACGACATTGAGTATGTCCTGAGCGTAGGCCCCGGCGCCTTCAACCCTCCTCCGAAGGTCAACTCTGCAGTAATCAGGCTCAGGCGCAACTCCCGCACCGAACTCGGCTGCGACGAGGCTCTCTTCAAGCAGGTCGTCAAGACGGCCTTCAACCAGCGCCGCAAGACCCTTCGCAACGCCCTCAAGCCCCTCATCAAGGAGGGCACGGACACCTCCGACCCTATTTTCGATCTCAGGGCCGAAAAACTTGGAGTCGAGGATTTCGTAAGGCTTGCGGGCCTGCTTACCCGGCAATAAACTGCGCGACCCAGGGCTGGTCGATGCGCACGAGCCCCTTGGCGCTTTCGCGAAGGATAGGATTGCGGTCGACTATCCCTGCGCAGTCTGAGTAGACATTGTAGCCGATAACCAGCATCTGCATTTCTCCCTTTTCGGGGTAGGTCAGGGTAATCTCCCCGTCTGGCCCGTCCATCTTTAGAAACTTTAGGGAGACGTCTTTTTTCAGTTCCTGGGCTGTAACGTATTTGCAGAGTTCCAGGGCGATATCGTCAAGCCCGGCGTCGAAGATCTTGACCTTTTCGATAAGCTCGCCGATAGAGCTGACGAGCCTGCAGGTGTAGCCCTCAAGTCCTTCCGAGGAAAGCCCGGCCATTGTATAAGCGATAAGCAGCTGCTGCGAAGGGTCGTGGTAAAGGATGGGCTCAGTAACAAGTGAACTAAAACCGCAGCGGGGACATTTAATCACGAACAGCGAACCGCCCATTACC
>JAEESD010000162.1 GCA_016286145.1 Bacteroidales bacterium
GCTATCACCTCATACGGCAAGACTACCTGGGAAGCCGGCGACAAGATCTATATCCACGGCAACTACAATCCTTCTTCGATAATCGTCACCCTCGAGGCCTCGAACATCTCGGCAGACGGAAAGACCGCTACAGTAGACCTTCAGCAGGTCCCTTCTACCGGCGCCGCTCCCGATAAGCTCTATGCGGCCTACCCGGCAGACAACGTAGAGATCCTGGCATCTATGTGCGACGCCCAGACCCGCTTCCTTCCGAACAACGATATGCTTATGACGGCTTACCTTACGGAGGGCAACAAATTCGCGTTCCAGCATATCACCGGAGCCATCGCTTTCTCCGTCAGCGAGCCTTGCGACAGCTTCGTGGTTGTAGGAAACGCCAGCGAGGAACTCGTCTTCGATTACCTCGTCAGCCAGGTCACCAGCCTTCAGGAACTCTTCCGTCAGGATGTAGGCGAAGGCCACCGCTTCTATCGCGGACCCGTCCAGAACGGCGGCGGCATCGCCAACCTCCCCGTAAAAACCACCTTCGGCGAGAAGGGATTCAACCTCTATCTCAAAAAGGGCGACTCCTACCCGAAGGTCTACCGCTACAATAAAGCAGTTACCATCAACCACGGCAACCTCCTCGACCTTGGCGACATCACCGCCTCGCTCGAAGACTACACTGGCCCGGCGCCCGTGGAGCCGATAATGCCCGTGATGGGAACTTATGAGAAGATTACGGTCAAGGTCGAAGAGCTTTCCGGCATCTGCCTCACCGCCGAAAAAGACGCCCTCTGGGCAGTCGGCGACCAGGGCCAGCTGGCGAAAGTAGCCTTCGACGGTACCGTCACCAACATCAAGAACTTCAGCAACGATCTCGAAGCCATCACCCTTAATACCGACACCGGAGATCTGTATATCGCTGCAGAAGGTTCTCAGAAAGTCTACCGCTGCTCCGCTCCCTACACTTCCTACACTCAGGTATTCAAGGTCCAGGAAGCGATCGATGGCAACTATGGCAACAGCGGCCTCGAAGGAATCGCCTACTACGGCAATGGCGTCCTCTATGTAGGAAGCCAGGTCGGCGCCAACCTCTGGAAATACACCATCGACGGCGAGAAACTCGGCGATTTCGTCAGCCTCAAGAAAGTCTCCAGCAAGATTATCGAGGTGGGCGGACTTTGCTACGATTTCGTCAACGACTGGCTCTGGGTCACCGACTCCGAAAGCCACAGAGTCCACGTCCTGAGCGGTGACGCTACGACTCTTCTCGCCAGCTACCGCGTTCCCTTCGCCGGAAACAACGAGTCGGTCTGTGTTGACCACGAACGCGGACTCGTCTATGTAGGCGATGACGATGACAGCAGTCCTTCGATTTATAAGATTCAGTTCACGGGTCTCAAACCCGAAGACCGTCAGTAATGAGAAAAACATTATTCTTTCTTGCCGCCCTGGCAGTTTTGGTTGTCTCCTGCAAGGAGAACAAGTCTTTGCAGTACTATCAGACAGACCGCACCTATGATATAGTTAAGGTCACCGAGCCCGCTCAGGACGCGGATGTCCGCAACGTCATCATCTTCATCGGCGACGGAATGGGCCTCGAGCAGGTAAGCTGCGGCTGGGTCCTCAACAAGGGTAAACTAAATCTTGACAACTTCCCCGTCGTAGGACTTTCGCGCACCTGGTGCACGGATCGGCTGATCACGGATTCTGGTGCCGGCGGAACCGCGCTCGCAGCCGGTCAGAAGACCGCCGAGAGCCACGTCGGGACCGCGGCGGACGGCTCGGATCTGCCGAGCGTGCTGGTAAGTGCGCGCGAACTCGGCAAGAAGACCGGAGTTGCCGTGACCTGCCATTTCGCAGACGCGACGCCGTGTGACTTCTGCTGCCACAACGTCTACCGCTATAACCAGGAAGACCTGATCGCGGACTACGTCGAATGCGGGGTCGACTACCTTAGCGGCGGCGGCCTCGACTGGTTCACGACCAAGCGCACGGACGGGCGCGACATAACTAAGGAAATGGCCGCCGCGGGCTACAACGTAGCCCTCGATGAGGCCGCGCTGATGGGCTCCGGGCTGCCCGTGATCGGCATCCTCGCCCCGGACAACCTGCCCGTAGCCAAGGAGCGCGGCGAGCTTTTCCGCAATAGCGTGGCCCGTGGGCTCGAGCTTTTGTCCGAGGACCCGGACGGCTTTGTAATGATGATCGAAGGCTCGTGTATCGACGACTGGCTCCACGGCAACAATATCGGCCTTGCGATGGAAGAGCTGCTGGATTTCGACCGGACTATCGGCGACGTTCTTGAGTGGGCAGCGGCAGACGGCCACACGCTCGTCGTTGTGACGGCCGACCACGCCACCGGCAGCCTCACCCTGCAGGACGGCGACCTTGCCGAAGGCCGCATCGGCGTTCAGTTCGGCAGCGAAGGCCACAACGGCATCGCTGTCCCCTTCTACGCCTGGGGCCCCGGCTCCCGCGCCTTTACGGGCATCCGTGAAAATGAAGATTTCGGAAAGTTAATAGCATCGTTTGTTAAGTAATATGACACAGAAGAAACACAACTGGCTGCTTTACGCCATCATCACGATGATAACATGGGGTATCTGGATGACCTTCTCAGACCCCACCCTCGGAGAACTTTATCTGGGAATTCCCAAGGATTTCTCTTCCGAGATGGTATATGTAGTCTGGGCTCTTTCGATGATTCCGTGCGCAATCTTCGCGCTCGCAAACATCAAGTTCAAACTGGACGTAAGGCCGAAGTCGGTTGCCTTGAGTATGGGTGTAGGACTTCTGGGAGCAGGCGGACAGCTGGTGCTGTTCCTCGCGCTCAAGTATGCTCCGTCGTACCTGGTGATGCCGATGATTTCGGTTGCCCCGATCGTAACCGTTATTCTGTCTTCTATCTTCCTTAAGGAGAAAGTCTCCAAGCTCGGCATCCTCGGAATCGTTCTGGCTTTCGTCGCAATTATCTGCTTCGCTATCCCGAGCGATAC
>JAEESD010000163.1 GCA_016286145.1 Bacteroidales bacterium
ACCGGGTTGGCGACCATATTCGTGAGCAGGTTGGTGAAGATATCGCCCAGGGCGACGGGAGCGCTTCCCTCTGCCCCCTGCTGCAACTGCAGCGTGACGGGGAAGAGCTTGCTTCCTGCAACGGCGACAAGGGCGGCGGCGAGCGTGCTCAGAAGGTACAGCGCAATCACGGTGCGGAACCGGGCACCCAGGCCGCCGCCCGCCCTCGCGATCGAAGCCATAACCAGCACGAACACCAGAATCGGCGCGATTGCCTTAAGGGCGCTCACAAACACCGTCCCCAGCACTCCCAGCCAGGTCCACGACGGGGCGACAAGCCCCAGAACAGCACCAATAGTGAGTCCTCCCAGTATCCTGAGAATCAAACTCATTTCAGACCATTTCCTGAATGCCGAACCTATCTTACTCATAGTTTAATCGTAACTTTCTGTAAATCAGCGGAAGAACCTCCGTAAAGCAGTTCCCACTCCCCGCGGGTCGGGACCATATCCTGCTTCTCCTTGGACCAGGCCGTGAACACTTCGTCCGTAAGTTTGAAGCACACTTCGGCGCTCTGCCCGGCCGGAACGAACACACGCTCGAACCCGCGCAAGCTCTTAAGCGGCCCCTCGACATCTGCCGGCCTGCGTACATAAAGCTGGACAGTCTCCCACGCATCTACCGCGCCCGTATTCTTTACCGGAACGGTCAGCTTGCGCCCCTTAACGGAAGCGGAACCATATTCAAAAGAAGTATAACTCAGACCAAAACCGAAGGGGAACAGCGGCTCTCCCTCGAAGTAACGGTAAGTCCTGCCCTTCATCGCATAGTCCTCGAAATCAGGCAGTTGCTCGACATTCTTGTAGAAGGTCAGCGGCAGCTTTCCGGAAGGGGAGACCTCGCCGAGAAGCACCTCCGCGATGGCTGTTCCGCCCTCCTCGCCCGGGTACCATGCCTGCAGGATCGCATCGCAACTCTGCGTCTCGGGCACCAGCCCCATCGCGGAGCCGGAGAAATTCACAAATACCACCTTCTTCCCGGCGGCGTGGAGCGCAGCGAGCAGGTCCCGCTGAACCTGCGGGAGCTCGAGCGAGGTACGGTCGCCGCCGCGGAAGCCGGGCACCTCGACCGGCATCTCCTCACCTTCGAGCTTAGGCGAGATACCGCCCGCAAAGATGACCACGTCGACCTTTTCGAGCTGCTTCAGCAGCGAGCCAACCGGGGCCGAAGGGCCTACGAGCGGGCAGCCTTCGATAACCGGCAGGCCGGGGATACGCTCGCGCAAGGCGTCCGCCAGGGTCACGGTCCGCTCCGGGATAGGGTTGTAGTTGCCCCACATCATCTCGCGGTCGTCGGCATTCGGCCCCACAAGCGCGATTCGGGCGTTCGGGTCCAGCGGCAGGACATTGTCGCGGTTCTGAAGCAGCACGAGCGTCTCGCGAGCCATCTTCAGGCTCAGCGCGCGATGCTCCTCGCCCTCGACTATATCGTCCGGCAGGTAGTCCCACGGCGAAGTGTCCCCATCCAGCTCGCCCAGCCTTATTCGGGCGGCCAGAAGGCGCACGAGGCTGCGGTCTACCTCCGCTTCGGAGAGCAAGCCCTCGGCTACGGCCTCGGGAATATGGACGTAAGAATCGCCGCATTCGAGGTCGGTTCCGGTGTGGATCGCCTGGGCTACGGCGTGGGCTGCATCGGGGCTAAAGTCGTGGCGTCCAGGGACATAGAAGTCCGAGACAGCCCAGCAATCCGAGACCACGAGGCCTTTGTAGCCCCATTCGCCTCTCAATACAGTGTTGATCAGATAATCGCTCGCTCCGCAAGGCTCGCCGCGGAAACGGTTGTAAGCTATCATCACTTCCTTCACGCCTGCCTTAGTCACCAGGTCCTTGAACGCAGGGAGATAGGTCTCGCGCAGGTCGCGCTCGCTTACGCGGGCATCATAGGTATGTCGGCTCCATTCCGGACCGGAGTGGACTGCGAAGTGTTTAGCGCAGGCGTGGGCTTTGTCGACCCGCGAGCCAGCAGGGCCCTGGAGACCGCGAACGACCGCCATTCCGAGCCGGCCGGTGAGATACGGGTCCTCGCCGTAAGTCTCCATGCCCCGGCCCCAGCGCGGGTCGCGGAATATATTGATGTTCGGGGTCCAGAAAGTCACTCCCTGATACCAGCCTGCCTCGCCCTCCTGAAGGGCCTGACGATTCTTTACACGGCCCTCGTCGCTGACGGCCGTAAACACCTCATTTACAAGAGCTTCGTCGAAGGATGCGGCCATCGCGATAGGCATCGGGAAGACGGTCGCCTTGCCGTTTCGCGCAACGCCGTGGAGCGCTTCGTTCCACCAGTTGTAAGCGGGGATTCCGAGTTCGTCGATGGGCGAGGATTGATGGGCCATGAGGGCCGTTTTCTGTTCGATGGTCATCTTGGCGACCAGCTCTTTCGCGCGCTGCTCCGGGCTAGGAGTACAGCAGACTGCCGCCAGAGTTAAAAGCAGGAGTGTTATTCTTTTCATAAGTGAGTACAAGATACCCATTATTCGCCGAATTTTTGCTATTTTTATGTGCCTTAAAAAATATTTTTATGAAAAAATTTCTTTTCGGTCTATTGTTTTTAGTCCCTGCATGCTGTCCTTTTCATCCCTTTACTTTCGTCCAGATGACCGATCCTCAGATAGGGTTCGAGCTGAGCGAGGAGAGAACAGATACCATGTTCAAGGCCGCAGTAGCCGAGGTCAACGCGCTTGATCCGGCGCTGGTCGTGATCACGGGCGACCTCGTGAACTGGGCGTATTCGGACAAGCAGGATTCGATATACTTTGCTGGAAGAGCGCTTATTGAAGCTCCGGTCTACGAGCTCCCCGGCAACCACGACATCCGTACGGGCGATCCGGCCAGCCGCGAGCGCTACGAGCGGCTCCATGGCGCTACCCGCTTCTCCTTTAAGAAGAA
>JAEESD010000164.1 GCA_016286145.1 Bacteroidales bacterium
CCTCGGCACCGTAAGAGGGGGGACCGTGAACGAAGTGAACGGTGGGGTCGAGCGCAAGCGAGACGGTTTAGGGGGCACTAGTGCCTCGGCTATATTACAAGAAAGATTATTCAGAAGCTACCAAGTCCACAATGCGAAGGGAGAGATGTCGGATGTGAAGAGGATTTTCGAGCAGAGGGGTATGGTTCCGCCGGGAGGGACGGGCGAATGTGCGGGAGCGAAGCTTCTGGAGGCAGCGTACAGGCGAGGCCTGAAGCCTCTCGCGATGGGCGAATTCTGGTATGGGGCGAGTCCGAAGAGCGGAGAGGTCCGCGAGCACGGGCGCTTCTATCCGTCGTGTACCGGAAAGTGTGGTCCGCTGCTGAGCTGGATGATGCAGGGACTTCAGGTGGAGGAGAATCCGCTGCAGCGAAAACCGGATACGGAAAGTATCAGAATAATCTACGAAGACGAGGCGATTCTGGTCGCGAACAAGCCCTCCGGGATGCTATGCGCGCCCGGTCTGACGGGCACCGAGTCGCTTCAAGAGTTTCTTGAGAAGGACCACGGCAAGTTATTCTCTTGCCACAGGTTGGATATGGATACCAGCGGCGTTATCGTCTATGCGAAATCGGTCGAATTCCAGGCCGACATCCAGCAGCAGTTCGAAAGGCGCGAAGTCAGCAAGACCTACCTTGCCCACCTGGTCGCCGGCAACCGGCCGTGGCGCGCGAAGCGCAAGGGCACGATCGCTCTCCCGCTCGCTCCGGACTGGGACGACCGCCCGCGTCAGATGGTAGACCGTGAGCATGGCAAACCCGCGATTACGGACTTCGAGATTCTCGATATCTTCCCGGACGGGGAGATGGACGTGCGCTTCAGCCCCAAGACAGGCCGCACACATCAGATCCGGGTCCATTGCGCTTCCCCGCTGGGGCTCGGCCGCCCGATCAAGGGCGACGCCCTCTATGGCGCCCCCGACGGCGGCAGGCTGGAGCTATACGCAGAAAGCCTCAGTTTCCGCCATCCAGTGACCGGCAAAACTGAGACTTTCCACCTCTAATAAAAGAAAATGAGTTGTGACCTCACGGCGACAACTCATACTAACCACATAATTAATAACACTAAAACTAATAACCAATAGGTTGACGGCTGAGAACCAGCTCTTACTCAACCCGAATACAAAGGTACAACATTTTATTTAATTTCAAAATATTTTTAATAATTTTTTTAATATTTTTTGTTAGATTGATTCTCAGGCTATTATAAGGCATTCAGATCTTTGCGCGACTACGAACGGAAACAAAAAAAAGAGCGACAAAACATCGCTCTTTTTTGAGGTGCCTAGCGGAATTGAACCGCTCTAACTGGTTTTGCAGACCAGTGCCTAACCTCCCGGCCCAAGCACCATGCGAGTGCAAAGATAATCAAAATCTTTCAAAAACAAATTATCCCAAATACTTCGAAACATAATCACCCACATAGGCGCTGAATTCGGGGGAATCCAGAATCTGAGCGTCTGAGGCTACCCCAACATAGAAGCGGCATATGCCGGCGTAGTTATAGATCTCAGTATCGAGGATCCAGCGATCACCCTGCTGCGTCAGGTCGTTTTCCGCCAGAGGGTGTTCCTCCACCAGAAGGTTTTTAGCCATAACACTAAGCGAGAGCCTGACGCGGTGCGGAGTCCTCCCCGACATTCCGAACACGTCCAGGCCCTGCTTTTCGTGTTTGTCTTCGTTTGTCCACGGTTCGTCTTCGAGAAGCATCGCTTCCTGCATTCTGGAGACCTTGAAGAGTTTGCTGCGGCCGTCCTGAAGATCGAAGCCCCAGACGTCTATGTAGTTGGTAGTAAAGCCGAAGGGTTCGATATAACGGTCGCGGACGGTGTGTGAGTTACCGGATTCATAATTCTTCAGAACAACTTTCTTTTTCTCGCGTATTCCGTGGGCCAGGGTCTCTACGATATTTCTAAGCGAACGGCCGTCTACCAGATCTGCGATGCCGGTACTGTCGTAGATGATCGCCAGTTTCTTCTGAAGATTTGCTTTAAGAGCGTTGGTCGGGTCGAGCCTGTCGATAAGGTTATTGACAAGATGAGCCTCTTCGTCGGAGAAGTAGACGAGATTCTGGAACTCCGGGTAGTCCTCCGGCATACTCTTGAGCTTGTACACGTTGGGCGCAAGCTTCTCGACCACGAATCCACACTCCTTGAAGGTATCGATATACCTGTAGATGGACCTGTATGAGGTTTCCAGTTGCCGGGCGAGTTCGTCTACCGTATAATCGACACTCCCCGACATCAGCGCCATCAAACGCAAAAGTCTTTCTACTTTTGGCTGGTCCATACTATTATTATATTACTGCTCGTCAGCTTCTACGAATTCAAGATCGAGGTCTTCAATAAACATAGCCACCTCTGCGCTGTTGCTGATCCAATCAATCATTTCTTTACTCATAACTGTTGTTCTTTCTGTTCAACAATGCAAAGGTAAGCCCGGTTTTTGACAACTCTTGTCAAAAATATAAAATAATGAGAAAAAGTCAAAAAAAAGCCCGGAAAAACCGGGCTTTCGTTATTTTTTCTTCTGGGAGAACATCCACGGTAGGAAGTCCGGCTCGGATACCGCCGGATTCCAGGCATTGTGGCCCACTCCGGGATACTCTTTATACTCTACCGGAACTCCGCAGGAAAGAAGTTTCCAATACGCTACGCGCGAGCAGAACAGAGGAACTGCAGGGTCGGCGTCGCCGTGGTAAATACGGATATGGGTCTTGATATCGCCGGTAAGACGGTCGGGATTGATGGCGCCGCAAATAGGGACGGCAGCCGCGAACTTGTCCGGATGGCGCGCGATGATGTCGAAGGTGGCCATTCCGCCCATCGACAGACCCATCACATAGAGTCTGCGGGTATCTACCGGATACTTCTCGGCAA
>JAEESD010000034.1 GCA_016286145.1 Bacteroidales bacterium
ATAAACGCATCCGCCTGGGCAAATCGTTTTCTATAACTCCGTCCAGGATCGCCTCCTTGACGGCTTCTTTCAGTACGCCTATAGTGTTACACGGCTCCAGGCCGTAGACCTTCATTACGTGTTCGCCCGTAATCGGGTTCTTGAAATTCCGAATCTTATCCTTCTCCTCTACCTCGACCAGTTTCTGCTCCACCAGCGAGAAATTCGCCTGGACCCGCGCCACCTTGGCCGGATTTTTCGAGGTCACGTCTGCCCGGCAGAGGATCATCAGATCGTCTACGTCTTCGCCCGCATCGAACAGCAACCTGCGCACGGCGGAATCTGTCACCCCGTCGTCTACCAGCGCTATCGGGCGCAGATGGAGCCAGACCAGCTTCTTGACGTATTTCATCGCATCGATCGGGAGCTTCAGCCGCTCGAATATCCTGGGCACCATCCTGGAGCCGATGAGGTCGTGGCCGTGGAAAGTCCAGCCGAGGGCGGGGTCGAAGCGCTTGGAGGCCGGTTTGCCGATGTCGTGGAGCAGGGCGGCCCAGCGAAGCCAGAGCTTGGGCTCCGGTCCGTCGGTCGCGGCCACATTGTCCAGGACCATCAGCGTGTGGGAGAAATTCTCCTTATGGCCTTTGCCCTCCATCGTTTCCACGCCCTTGAGGGCGCACAGTTCGGGCAGTATCCGCTCGAGCAGGCCGGTCTCCTCCATCAGTTCGAAGGCCATCGAGGGCCGGCGGGTCACGAGCATCTTATTCAGCTCTTCGGTGATGCGTTCTACCGAGAGGATCGACAGGCGCTCGGCCATCCGTTTCATAGACTCGAGCGACTCGGGGACTATCGAGAAGGTTTGCGACGGACTAGAGAGCTTGGTCGCGAAGCGAACGGCCCTGAGCATACGCAGGGGGTCGTCGGAATAGGTAGTATCGGGATCCAGCGGGGTCCGGATTATTCCGGCCGCAAGGTCCTTGATTCCGCCGAAGGGATCGACCAGCTCGCCGAAGGAATCTCTTTGGAGCGAGAATGCCATCGCGTTGATAGTAAAGTCTCGCCTTTCCTGGTCGTCCTGGAGGGTGCCGTTTTCGACTATGGGTTTACGGGATTCGCGCCTGTATGATTCCTTTCGCGCTCCTACGAATTCGATTTCATCGCCCTGGTAATGGAGCATCGCGGTGCCGAAATTCTTGAAATAGGAAACGTAGGAATGGGTTTTCTCGCCTACTGCGCGGGCGAAGTCTATTCCGCTGCCTTCGACTACTATGTCTATATCGGAGGAAGGGCGGCCGAGGAAGCAATCCCTTACATATCCGCCGATAACAAAGGCCCTCACTCCCCTCTCGGCTGCGACTTCGCTGACGAGATGGAAGATCTTTCGGTCAAGGTACTGAGGGACTATTGTCGACATAACATTTCTTCGAAGGTTGGCACTGAGCTAAGAGGGACGAAGGTCTCTCCTTCCCGGACGTAAAGATAGGTATTATTTCCGTTTGTAAGGAAAATGAACTTGACGTCCAGAACTGCGTTGTAGCGCATAGCCTGGCGGACAACGCTCTCATCTATCTTTACTTCGGGGCGCTTGCATTCGACTACCGCCAGCGGGGATCCTGAGCGGGAAAAAACTACTATGTCTGCCCTGTAAGGCTTATTGCCGAACTCGAAAGACACTTCGCTTCCCATCATATGGAGCGGGACCTTGAAAGAATCGCGTAAGACTCCTATGAACCACTGCCGCACCTGCTCTTCCGGAGTAAGCGCGACGTTTTTACGCCTGAGGGGATCCCATATCTGGTTCATACGCACAAATTTAATCCTTTTTTGTTATATTTGTGTGTTACCACTATGCACAAAACGGAGTTCCACGGCAGCGCGCTGTCTTTCGAAGATCAGATACGGCTTCTAAGGAGCCAGGGCCTCACTATCAAAGACGAGAAGAAAGCTCTGAGAGTCCTCCAGAACGTCAGTTACTCGCGTCTCAAAAGCTACCTCGTTCCCCTGATGGAGGACAGGGTATCTCACCGTTTCCGCCCCGGAGCCTCGATGGACGACGCCTATGCTCTGTATGGCTTTGACAGACGCCTTCGCGAGCTCATCTTCCACGAAATGGAGAAGATCGAGATTTCGATCAGAGCCCGGATGGGCTACGTTTCCTCCGGGAGCGATTCCGGGTATTGGTATATGAACCCCGACTATTTCCGCAGCAAGAGCGAACACCGCGAGCTTATGAGACATCTCATCTCGGAAGTCCAGCGATCAGACAACGACTCTATCAAGCGCTTCTACGAGAAATATTCCAACCCTCTCCCGCCCTGCTGGCTCGCCCTGGAAGCGACCTCGATGGGGACTCTGGCCAGTATCTTCGCCGCGATGAAGCCCGGGATACTCCGTATCAAAATAGCCGGACACTACGGCGTGTCAGACAGCGTTTTCTGTTCCTGGCTCCATCACCTGGTCTACATCCGGAATATGTGTGCACACCACAACCGCCTGTGGAACAAGACGCTGAGTGTTCCCGCCCTTATTCCTGATACTTACAGGGACATTTTCCCCGAGCAGCAGCCGGACGCTCAGAACCACGTCTACCTGACCCTTTGTGTAATCAAATACCTTCAGAATACCGTCAAGCCTACCAATACCTTCGCCCAGCGCCTGAAGGCCCTTATCCATAATTCCCCGGTGGTGGATACAGCCCTGATGGGTTTCCCTGCCGGATGGGAAGACGATCCTTTCTGGCAATGACGGATCCGATAAAAAAATACCTGCTCTATGTAGGCGGAGTGAAGCGCTATTCATCCCGTACTCAGGCCCTGTATAAGGAGATACTCGAGGAATTCGCCGGATTCGTCCGCCCGGAAGACATAGTGGCCTCGCTCAATACTTCCATTCTTCGCAGCTACGAAGTCTGGCTGCTGGATGAGAAGAAGCTCGGCGCCAGAACTGTAGGCCTTCGCCTCAGTGTTCTGAGCGGCTTCAGCCGCTGGCTCGTCTCCCAGGGCGAACTGGGCTCCAACCCGGTCAGGACCCTCCCGCGGCCGAAGGTCGAAAAGCGCCTGCCCGTCTTTTACCGGGAAGAGAACATGGACGAGTACTTCGAGAAGACTGCCCTCTATGGGAGCGACGAAGTACTGCGGCTTTTCAGCGGAAAGCCCGGCGACAAGGGCGATGCCCAGCTATATGAGAATATCCTCAAGCGCCTTATCATCAGCCTTTTGTACAGCACCGGGATCCGCCGCTCTGAACTGATAGGCCTGAACAGGGGCTCGTATGATCCGCGCCGCAAGGTCCTCCACGTCCTCGGAAAGGGAGACAAGATGAGAGAAATACCCCTTACGGAGACAATTTGTGAGGAGATTTTGCTATATTTACGTGCGATTGACAAGATGTGTATAGAGGTCGGCGGAGCAGACTTTCCACTGCTTGTTACAAGGGCCGGCGGAAGGCTGTATCCAGTGTTTGTAGACAGGGCCGTGAAAGAGGAACTCGGTGCAGTCCCGGAGATTACTTCCCGTAAATCAGCCCACGTCCTGAGACATACCCTCGCTACCGAATTGCTGGATGAGGGGACGGATCTCAACAGCATCAAGGAATTGCTGGGACACTCCTCGCTGGCCGCGACCCAGGTCTATACACACAACTCAATCGAAAAACTGAAAAAAGTGTACAACAAAGCCCATCCAAGGGCTGCGAAAAAATAGCCGATGCCTGTACTCAAGAAAATAGTCGTGAGGAACTGGAGGAACATAGACCTCCAGGAGTTGGAGTTCTCCCCTAACCTCAACTGTCTGAGCGGAGGAAACGGCGAAGGAAAGACCAACCTGCTGGACGCGGTTTACTATCTCTCGATGACAAAAAGCGCGTTCGGGGCTTCGGACAAGTTCAATTACGCCCGCGGGACCTCATTTTTCGAACTTGCCGGTACCTACGATATGCACGACGGGCTCCAGGCACGCTTCGGGATCCGTACGGCCGAGGGCGAAGAAAAGAAAGTCACCCGCGACGGAAAGGCCTATGTAAAAATAAGCGACCACATCGGCGTTCTGCCTATAGTGATGGTCTGCCCCGGAGATTCCTCCCTGGTGAGCGATTCTTCAGAAGAGCGCAGGCGCTTTTCAAATGCCGTCCTCTCCCAGATAGACCGCGAGTTCCTTTCGGATATGCAGCGCTATTCTAAGCTCCTGCAGACCCGTAACGTAGTCCTGAAAGGCGGCGCAGACGACGGCATACTCGAAACTATAGACACCCGCCTTGCGGAATTCGGAACAAGAATATACAAGAAACGCCAGGCCTTCGTTCAGGATATCGAGCCCCAGGTCGGCAAGTTCTACGAGCTGCTCTCAGGCGGCCGTGAGACGGTAGGAATACGCTATCGCTCGGATATAGACAAAGCGCCTCTCTATGACCTCCTTAGGGAGAACCTCGCAAAAGACAGGCTGCTCGGCTTTACGAGCTGCGGTATTCAGAGAGACGACCTTATCTTTACTATGGACGGCGATCCTATCAGAAAAATAGGCTCTCAAGGACAGCAAAAGTCCTTCCTTATCTCGCTGAAGTTCGCCCAGTACGAAATAATGAAGCAGAAATACGGGTTCGCCCCAATGCTGCTCCTAGACGATCTTTTCGACAAACTGGATTTCGAGAGGACTCAGAACCTGCTGAAGATGGTGGCCGGAGAAGACTTCGGTCAGATATTTATCACCGACACCGACAAAACCCGTCTCGAGACTATCATCGCCGGTATTACGGAAGAATCTACTTTCTATCAGACGAGCGGAGGCGTGTTTACAAGGCAATGAGAGTCGAGAGGAAAAACGCAGTAGCGATGGACAGCCTGATGATACGCTACGTCAAGGCTATGGGGCTGACTTTCTCCCATAATGATCGCCGTATCTTTCAGGCCTGGGACGAAGCCTCAGGCGCAGCGGAACATACTATCAGGCGTTATTTCAAGGACGGGACCCTCAGCATCACCCTCGATTCGTCGGTTGTGCGCAGCGTCCTTCTTCTCCAGAAAGACCTCCTTATAGCGAAGATGAACCAGATCCTGGACGAAGACGAACTCTTCATCAAGGATGACCCCAGACTCCATAAAGTCGAGAAACTTATACTGAAATGAAACTGGTCATAGAGAAATCCATCCCGTTTATCGAAGGCGTCTTCGAGCCCTACGGCGAAGTCGTCTACCTGGACGGCGCGGAGATCTCCCACAACGACCTCCTCAATGTGGACGGCCTTATAATCCGAACCCGAACCAAGTGTAACGCCGCTCTTCTGGACGGGACCAACGTCAAGATGATAGCGACTGCCGCCATCGGCTCGGACCACATCGATACCGCTTACTGCAAGGAACACGGAATCAACACCTCAAGGGCGGCCGGATGTAACGCCGGAGCCGTTATGAACTACGTCCTGTCCGCTATGTTCGGCTGCGCCGCCAGGAAGAGCCGCAACATTATCGGAGCGACCATCGGCATCATCGGTTGCGGCAACTGCGGCGGCGCAGTCGAGACCGCTGCGCGAAAGCTCGGATTCAAAGTCCTGCTCAGCGACCCTCCGAGGGAGGAAATCGAAGGCCCTTCGCAGTTCTGTTCCCTGGACTATCTGCTCGCTAACTCAGACATAGTCACCCTCCACGTCCCTCTGAACGATTCTACCAGAAGGATGTGCGACGACTCCTTCTTCTCGAAGATGCGCCGCGGGGCTATGCTCATCAACACCGCCCGCGGAGAGATAGTAGACGACGATGCCCTTATGAGGGCGCTTCCTAAGCTGGATTCGGTCGTCATCGATACCTGGAACAACGAGCCGGATGTAAATCCAAGGCTGGTGGAAGAAGTAGACATCGCCACCCCCCATATCGCAGGCTACTCTTATCAGGGAAAGCTGGTAGGAACCCTCATGGCAGTCCGCTCCACCGCCCGCTACTTCGGCATTACCGAACTGTTCAATTTCATTCCCGTACCGGATATAGACGGAATGGATTCGGTCAGGCTCAATATGACGGGAATGAGCCAGGGACAGATGACGAGCGTCTTCCAGTACAACTATCCAGTATTCACGGATGACTTCCTTTTCAGGATGAATCCCTCCGATTTCAAGGAACTCAGACGCAACTACAAGTACCGCAGAGAATTTTTTATAGAATAACCGCATATGACACAGAAAGAGCAAATCGAAAGGTTCAAGGAAGGTTTCCCCTCTCTTGACATCGTCTCCGCCGCCACCATCGGCCGCGGCATCGTCAGACTAGACGACAAGCAACTCAAGGAGGCATCCGACTACTGCGACACTGCCCAGGTCGCAGGAAAATGTAAGTTCGTCCCCGCTTCCGGCGCGGCGTCCCGTATGTTCAAAGACGTCTTCGCACACAAACCGGAGACCATCGAAAAGCTTGCAGACAATATCGAGAAGTTCGCTTTTTACGATCCTGCAGTTTTCGGTAAAGCCCCCTATGATCCGGTAAAGACCGCCGACGCGTTGCTCGAAGAGCCCGGTCTCGGATATGGAGCAAAACCTAAGGGAGTGCTGAAATTCCACCGTTACAAGGAGGAAGCCCGTACGGCCTTTGCAGAACATCTCGTAGAGGGTCAGAAGTATATGCGCAACGCAGACGGAACCGTCAATCTTACCTTCACTATCTCTCCCGAACATCAGGCCCTGTTCGAGAAGGCTCTTGCAGAGGTCAAGGACGAATACGAAAAGCGCTACGGTGTCAAATATAATATAAGGTTCACCTATCAGGACAAGGCGACCGACACTATCGCCGTCACTCCGGACAACAAGCCTTTCCTCAAGGAAGACGGTACAGTCCTCACCCGCCCTGCCGGCCACGGCGCCCTTATCCACAACCTCGGCGCGGTAGACGAGGAACTCGTCAGCATCAAGAACATAGACAATGTTGCGGTAGAAAGGCTCCTGCCTACTACTGCGCTCTATAAGAAAGCCCTTATGGGACGCGCGCTTCAGCTGCGCGACCGCGTCTTCGGATACCTTGTCGAATTGGACCAGCTTGCGGGAGTATCCCCTATGATAGAGTATTCTCGCGATCTGGTAGGCTACTTGCCTCCCATCGACGATCCTTTCGCGACTGATGAAGCTCAGGCTATGTGTAACGAAATCGAGAAATTCCTTCTCGAAGAATTCTGCATCGAGATGCCTCAGTTCAAGTCCTGCAAGGAGAGGGCCTTGGCCCTGCGCGCCAAACTCGACCGGCCCCTCCGCGTATGCGGAATGGTCCGGAACGAAGGCGAGCCGGGCGGCGGCCCGTTCATCATCAGGGAAAAAGACGGAAGTACTTCGCTTCAGATTCTCGAGAGCGTACAGATCAGCGATCCCAGCCTGATGAAGGACGCGACACACTTCAACCCGGTAGACCTCGTGTGTTGTCTGCGCAACTCCAGGGGCGAAAAATTCAACCTCCTGGACCACGTCGACCCCGAGACCGGATTCATCAGCTCGAAGAGCTATCAGGGACGCGAACTGAAGGCCCTCGAACTTCCAGGACTCTGGAACGGAGCTATGTCTGACTGGCTCACTTCCTTCGTAGAAGTACCTATCGAGACCTTCAATCCGGTGAAAGTCGTCCTCGACCTTCTGAAACCCGCACATCAGGTGTAATAATTTGTTGTCTAATTATCGGCTTTTGATTATCTTTGCGCGCGTTTTTTAAGCAGCAAAGAACAAATCGTAACTTTATACATATGCAGAACAAACTCCAAGAACTCACCGACAAGCTTTACAAGGACGGTCTTGCCAAAGGCAAGGAAGAGGGAGACAAGTATCTCGCTCAGGCCCGTCAGGAAGCTGAAAAGATAGTCGAAGAGGCAAAAGCCAAGGCTGCCCAGATAGTCTCGAAGGCTGAGAAGGACGCCGCAGACCTCGCCGGAAAAGCAAGGTCAGACGTCAGGATGGCTTCAGAGCAGGCTCTTCAGGCAACCCGCAAGGACATCGAGAACATCCTTACAGACTCTATCGTCAAGGAAGGAACCGCAAAGGCACTGTCCGATGCAGACCTTCTCAAGGAAATAATCCTCGCCGTAGCGAAGAACTTCAGCGCCCAGGAAAGCGCAGACCTCGAGGTTGTGCTTCCCGAATCTCTCAAGAAAGAACTTGAGCCCTGGGTTGCAGCTTCTCTCGCAAAGAACCTCAAGGGCGGCGTAAAGGCTTCTTTCAGCAAGAAGATCGCCGGCGGCTTTACCATCGGTCCAGCAGACGGCGGATGGTTCGTCAGCCTTACAGACGAGACCTTCAAGGCCCTGATCGGCGAATATCTCCGTCCGATAACAAAAAAGCTTCTCTTCGGTGAATAATTACGAGTATATAGTAGCCAGTCTCCCGGTAATCACAAGCGATTTCCGGGGAGATCTCGACTACAATGGAGTGATTGATGAGATCCGCAGCCAGCTGTCGGGCAAAGACTCCGCCGTACTTGACTTGCTCCTCTCCGGCTTCGAAGCCGAAAACCTGGATGCAGAGTTCTACAAAAAGGCTCTCTCCAGCAAGGATGTCTTCGTAAGGGAGTATTTCTCCTATGACCTTGATGTCCGCAACACCCGAGTGGAGTTCCTCAACAAGGCCCTCAACAGGCCTGAGGGGCAGGACATCCTCGTTCTGGACGAGGAAGCCGAGCCCAGGGAGTTCGAAGGATACAGGCAGGTGATGAACGTCCTCGAAGGAAGCGATATCCTCGAAAGGGAGCGCGGTCTGGACGACCTTATGTGGGCAAAGATAGACGAGATAGTAGGCCTTCAGGTCTTCACTCTCGATTCTATCCTCGGCTTTACTGCAAAGCTCCAGATTATCGCCCGCTGGCTGAAACTGGATCCCGAGACCGGTCGCGAACTGTTCCGCAGGCTGGTCGATGAAATCAGAAACAATAAAAATTCAATAGATAATGAGTACAACAGGTAAAGTAACGGGCATCGTGTCCAACCTGGTGACTGTACAGGTAGACGGTCCTGTAGCCGAGAACGAACTCTGCTACATCGACCTGAAGGGGACAAAGCTCCTCGCCGAGGTCATCAAGGTCGGCGGCGACAAAGCTTCCGTTCAGGTATTCGAAAGCACCCGCGGCCTCAGGTGCGGAGACTCGGTCGAGTTCCTCGGCAAGATGCTCGAGGTCCAGCTCGGTCCCGGCCTTCTGTCCAGTTCCTACGACGGACTGCAGAACAACCTCGCTACGATGGAGGATGTCTTCCTCAAGCGAGGCGAGTACACCGCCCCCCTCGACCACGACAAACTCTGGGACTTCACTCCCGAGGCTCAGGTCGGAGACAAGGTCCAGGCCGCAAGCTGGCTGGGCGAGGTCAAGGAAGGCTGGCTGCCCCACAAAATCATGGTCCCCTTCTCTTTCAAGGGAGAATATACCGTCAAGAGCGTCAAGCCCGCAGGACAGTATAATATTGATACTGTAATCGCAGTCCTGACCGCCGAGAGCGGCGAGGACGTCGAGGTCACTATGGTCCAGAAATGGCCCGTCAAGGTGGCAGTTAAGGGCTACAAGGAGAAACCGCGTCCGCAGAGGATAATGGAGACCGGTATCCGTATGTTCGATACCTTCGATCCCATCGCCGAAGGCGGCACCGGCTTCATCCCCGGCCCGTTCGGCTGCGGTAAGACGGTCCTTCAGCACGCAATCGCAAAGCAGGGCGAGGCCGACGTCATCGTTATGGCTGCCTGCGGCGAGCGTGCAAACGAGGTCGTTGAAATCTTCACCGAGTTCCCCGAACTGATCGACCCCCACACCGGCCGCAACCTGATGGAGCGTACGACCATCATCTGCAACACTTCGAATATGCCCGTCGCCGCCCGTGAGGCTTCCGTCTACACGGCAATGACTATCTGCGAGTACTACCGCGCGATGGGTCTCAAGTGTCTCTTGCTTGCGGACTCTACTTCCCGTTGGGCCCAGGCTCTGCGTGAGATGAGTAACCGTATGGAAGAGCTTCCTGGCCAGGACGCTTTCCCGGTGGACCTTTCCGCTATCATTTCGAACTTCTACGCCCGCGCCGGAATGGTTATCCTGAACAACGGCAAGACCGGAGCCGTCACCTTCATCGGTACGGTTTCCCCTGCCGGCGGTAACCTCAAGGAGCCCGTGACCGAATCTACCAAGAAAGCAGCCCGCTGCTTCTACGCCCTCGAACAGAGCCGCGCAGATCAGAAGCGCTACCCTGCCGTCAACCCTATCGACTCTTACTCCAAGTACCTCGAATATCCGGAGATCATCTCCTACCTCGACGAAAGAGTACAGAAAGGCTGGGTCGAGCTCGTCATCAAGGCCAAGAACTGCGTCCGCAGGGGCCGTGAGATGAAGGATCAGATCGACATCCTCGGCGACGACGGCGTGCCTATGAACTATCATATAGACTTCTGGAAGAGCGAGATGATCGACTTCGCTTTCCTTCAGCAGGACGCATTCGACGATGTAGACGCCCTCTGCCCGCTCGAGCGCCAGAAGTATATGCTGAACCTCATCATGGACATCTGCTCACACGATTTCGATTTCGAAGACTACGAGCAGTGCCGCGACTACTTCAAGAACCTCATCAACAACCTGCGCCAGATGAACTACACGACCTTCCAGTCCAAGGAATTCGACGCCTACAGGGAAAAGATCAATAAACTCCTCGAAAGCAATGGCAAGTAAAGCATATCAGAAAATCTACACCCATCTTGAGGCCATCACCAAAGCGACCGTTTCGCTGAAGGCCTCCGGTGTTTCCAATGACGAGCTTGCAACCGTCGCAGGACGTCTCGCCCAGGTTGTGAAGATCAAGGGTGACCTTGTCACTATGCAGGTCTTCGCAGGTACAGAAGGTATCCCTACCGACGCAGAAGTCACCTTCTTCGGAGCTCCTCCTACCCTCAAGGTCAGCGAGCAGCTTTCCGGACGTTTCTTCAATGCCTACGGCCAGCCTATCGACGGCGGCCCAGAGGTAGAAGGCGAAGAGCGTCAGGTCGGCGGTCCTTCCGTCAACCCTTACAAGCGTCGCCAGCCCAGCGAACTGATCCCTACCGGTATCGCCGGTATCGACCTCAACAACACCCTGGTCTCCGGCCAGAAGATTCCTTTCTTCGCCGATCCTGACCAGCCCTACAACAAGGTTATGGCAGACGTAGCCCTCCGCGCCGATGTAGACAAGATCATCCTCGGCGGAATGGGACTTACAAACGACGACTATCTGTTCTTCCGCCACGAATTCGAGAATGCGGGTGCTCTGGACAGAATCGTCTCCTTCGTCAATACTACCGAAGAGCCTCCGGTAGAGCGCCTGCTCATCCCGGATATGACCCTTGCTGCAGCCGAATACTTCGCAGTAGACAAGAACGAAAAGGTTCTCGTGCTCCTTACCGATATGACCCTCTACGCGGACGCCCTCTCTATCGTGTCCAACCGTATGGATCAGATCCCTTCCAAGGACTCTATGCCCGGTTCGCTTTATTCCGACCTCGCAAAGATCTACGAGAAGGCCGTTCAGCTCCCTTCGGGCGGTTCCATCACCATCATCGCTGTTACAACTCTCAACGACGGTGATATCACCCACGCTATCCCGGACAACACCGGATACATCACCGAAGGTCAGCTGTATCTTCGCGCCGATACCGATTCCGGAAAGGTTATCGTGGATCCGTTCCGTTCGCTGTCCCGACTCAAACAGCTCGTCCAGGGCAAGAAGACCCGCGAGGATCACTCCCAGGTTATGAACGCCGGCGTACGTCTTTACGCGGATGCCCAGAATGCTAAGACTAAGCTCGAAAACGGTTTCGACCTTTCGGACTACGATCTTCGCTGCCTCGACTACGCTAAGGAATATGCGACCCGACTGCTCTCGATCGATGTCAACATCAAGATCGACGAGATGCTCGACACGGCGTGGGAGCTCTTCGGAAAATACTTCAAACCGGAAGAAACAGGCCTCAAGCAGGCTATGATTGATAAATACTGGAAAGCCTGATGGCAATCAAGTTTCAATACAACAAGACTTCCCTGACCAGCCTCGGAAAGCAGCTGAAGGTACGTCAGAAGGCCCTCCCTACTCTTAAGAATAAGGAGTCGGCCCTTCGCGTCAGCGTGATTCAGGCCAAAGCCGAAGCGGAAAGGCTTGAGGCAGAAGTTACGGCTGCGCTCCAGAGGTATGACTACCTCGCCGCGCTCTGGAACGAATTCGAGCCCGGGCTTATCCGTATAGTGGATATCAAGCTCCGAACCGTAAAGGTTGCCGGAGTGAAGATTCCCGCCCTGGACGACATCGACTATGAGCTGAAGCCCTTCAATGCCTTCACAAAACCCGCGTGGTACGCAGACGGAGTACAGATCCTCAAGGACATTACCCGGCTGGGCATCACTTCCGAGATTTTCGAACAGAGGCGCAAGATCCTGGACTACCAGCGTAAGAAGACTACCCAGAAAGTAAACCTCTACGAAAAGGTCCAGATCCCCGGTTATCAGGAAGCTATACGTAAGATCAAACGTTATATGGAAGACGAGGAGAACCTCAGCAAGGCTTCTTCTAAGATCGTTAAGACCCGTCACGCCGCAGAAGAAGAGGAGGAAGCTGCCGTATGATCACACCGATGACACGCTACGACTTCATCCTGCTCAGCAGCGGGTCTGAAGCCTTCCTTGAAAAGATCCAGAGCCTTGGAGTGGTGGATATCACCCGCTCCATTAAGCCCGTGGACAGCACCTCAGCAGCCCTGCTTGACAAGATCACGGCCCTCAAGACCGAGATCTCCGAGATCGAGAAGGGTTCTGATGCCCATCTGTCTTCACTTCTCTCCCACCGTTCCGAACTCGAGAAAGAAGCTGCGACTGCGGAAATCTGGGGCTCGTTCGATGCTTCGGCCATCACGGATCTCGAATCCAAGGGCCTGAAGCTCAGCTTCTATAGCTGCCCTACCAAGAAATACGATCCCGAATGGGAGAACCAGCATGCGATACAGGTGATAGCGGAGCAGAAAGGCTTCACTTATTTCACCGTGGTCAATGCTGCCGACTTCCCTCTCAAGGCCCTCCCCGCTCCCGCAAGGAGCAGCGAGGCCGTGCGCGTGGAAATCGAGGCTCTCGACGCTGAAATCGAAGAGTACCGTTCGAAACTCGCAGACCGCTCCTCCGAACTCCCCGGTCTTAAGGCCAAACTCGCCGGAATGTCTGCCGAACTGGATCGTTATCTTGCCGGCGCGGCGACTGAAAGCGCCGCCGAGGACCACCTCACCGTGGTCACCGGTTTCGCTCCCAGCGAGAACGACGAAGCCCTCAAGGCCGAGTTCGACAAGCTGGATGCCTTCTATGTTTCCGCAGACGCGGCACTCGAGGACAATCCGCCTATCAAGCTGAAGAACAACAAGTTCGTCAGCATGTTCGAAGTCTTGACCGACATGTACGGCCGTCCGGCCTACAATGGTTTCGACCCGACTCCGTATATCAGCATCTTCTTCCTGCTGTTCTTCGCCATGTGTATGGGCGATGCCGGCTATGGCCTCATCCTCATACTGGTAGGACTTCTGCTCAAGAAGGCGAAGGGCTTTGCGTCGCTCGCACCGCTGGTAGTGACCCTCGGTTGCGCGACCGTAGTCGTGGGCTTCCTGTTCCACACCTTCTTCTCCGTGGACATCAGCGGCTGGGCCATCATCCCCGATGCCCTCAAGAGCATTATGGTGCCTGCGAAGGTGGCGACCTACAATGGCACGATGGTGCTGGCACTAGCGGTGGGTATAGTCCACCTCTGCCTGGCCATGATAGTGAAGACGGTCTATGCAACGAAGAACCAGGGCTTCCTCAATAGCCTTGGAGTCTGGGGATGGACGCTGCTTATTGTGGGTGGGGTTGTGGTCGCTATGATCGCGCTCATGGGCGTAATTGACGCCACCCTCACCAAGATAATAGTGATCGTGCTGGGTTCGCTTTCGGCGCTTGGAATCTTCCTGCTGAACAACCTGCACCGCAATCCCCTGCTGAATATCGGCGCAGGACTTTGGGAAGCCTATAACACTGCGACCGGCGTTCTGGGAGACGTGCTGAGTTACCTCCGTCTGTATGCCCTCGGCCTTGCGGGCAGCATGCTCGGCTTCGCGTTCAACGACCTCGCGAAGATGGCCCTCGGAGACGGCGGTGTCGGCGGATGGATCGCTTTCGTGCTTATCGTCGTGATAGGCCACACCCTCAACCTTGCGATGGCAGCCCTCGGCGCCTTCGTCCACCCTCTCCGACTCAACTTCCTCGAGTTCTTCAAGAATTCAGGCTATGAGGGAGTCGGACGCAACTACAACCCTTTGAAGAAAAACAATTAACAATTAAAAACTTATAAAATTATGCTTCAACTTATTCTCGGTTATCTGGGCCTCGGACTCGTTCTGGCCCTTGCAGGTATCGGAAGCAGCATCGGCACTACAACCGCCGGCAACGCTGCCGAAGGCGCACTCAAGAAGAAACCCGAAGGATCCGGAACCTACATGGTTCTTTCCGCCCTCCCTGCTACCCAGGGTATCTACGGCTTCGTAGCATTCTTCATGCTTCTCAGAAAAATGAAAGAAGCCCCTGAGATGGGACTCGTTATCTTCGGAGTGGGAGCATGCGTAGGTCTAGTC
>JAEESD010000165.1 GCA_016286145.1 Bacteroidales bacterium
AGTTTCGAACAAGCTTTCGACCGCGACTGGAATGGCCGGAGCAGGCTGCTTCGTCATCACTCTCGCAACCGTAGTTACCTGGCTTATCAACAAGTACCTTCTCGTTCGCTTCGATATAGTTTATCTCCAGACGATAGCCTTTATCCTCGTAATTGCGGCTCTCGTCCAGATGGTCGAGATAGTACTTAAGAAAGTCAGCCCTTCGCTATATCAGGCCCTCGGTATCTTCCTTCCTCTTATCACTACCAACTGCGCCGTACTCGGCGTAGCCCTTTCAGTAGTCCAGAAGGACATGCCTCTCGGCCAGGCCACCGTCTACGCCTTCGCTACAGCTATCGGTTGGGGTCTTGCAATGATTCTGTTTGCAGGCCTCCGCGAGCAGCTCGCCGGCAACGACGTTCCCAAGGCCTTCAAGGGTCTTCCTATCGCACTTATTACCGCGGGCATCATGGCCCTCGCTTTCCTTGGTTTCACCGGAATTGGAAATTAAGCCTATGAAGAAATTTATACTTGCAGCCGTTGTGCTGCTCTGCGCAGGTTTAGTCGCAACCGCCCAGCCCCGTTCGTTCGGTCTGCGTTTCGGAGGCGGACTCGAGATCAGTTATCAACACAATCTCGGCAGCTCTTCGCAGGGCTCGAACTTCTTCGAGTTCGACGCCGGCGTTTTGGGCTATACCAATTATCCCGGTTACAGGCTTTCTGCAGTCTATGATTTCACTCTGCTGAATTTCAACTTCCTCGGCGGCGACTGGAACATGTTCCTCGGCCCCGGAGTTACCATCGGAATGTACGACAGGTCGAAGTTCATGGGAGGACTCGTAGTCCAGTACGGTCTTAGTTACGACTTCGCCTCTATTCCTCTCTCGATCGGCATCGACACCCGCCCCTGCTTCATCTTCTCCGCAGACGGCGCTACGATGTCCTTCAAGGAAATGATTCCGATGGCATCGCTTCGCTGGAAGTTCTGATGATCGTAAAAAAAAAGGAGCCGCGAAGGCTCCTTTTTTTATTTAACAGTAGTCTTTAAACAATTTGCTTGCAGGTATTTACCGCCACAAAGGAAGGTGAAGGATCCTTCTTCGAGGTGGTATTTTCCGTCTGTGCCTACGAAGGAAAGCTCTTCTGCAGGAACCTCAAGAGTGACTGTCTTGGTTTCGCCAGGCTGAAGCTCGATTTTCGTAAATGCCCTGAGCCTGCGATTGTCCGGCATCAGGGATGCTACGTCGTCTGAAGAGTAGAGCAGTACGGCTTCCTTGCCGGCGCGATCTCCGGTGTTGGTTACATCTATAGTAAAGGTAAGGACGTCCTTGGAGGTGAACTCGCTCTTGTTTACTGCAAGATCTCCATATTCGAAGGTAGTGTAGCTCAGTCCTTCGCCGAACCACCACTGTACGCTGGCGTGGTTCTCATAGTTGTAGATGCCGGGGGTAGTCGAACGGTCTTCCATCACCTTGAAATTGTAAGTTGTAAAGGCGTTAGGGTAGGAAGGATAGGTGAAAGGCAGGCGGCCGCTGAAGTTCTCATCGCCAGAGAGCAGCGCCGCGAGCGCATCGCCGCCGTAGTGGCTCGGGAGCAACACGTCGACGATAGCGCGAGCCAGCGGCTCTATGTCGCTGATAATGCGCGGCCGGCCCTCATTGAGTACCATCACTACAGGTTTTCCGGTAGCGGCCAGAGCGCGGACCAGTTCTTTCTGATTCTCCGAAAGGTTAGCGTCCTTGATGCTGCCCTGGGTCTCGGCGTATGAATTCTCGCCTACGCAGACTACTATGACATCAGCCTCGGCTGCGCGGGAAACAGCCTTCCTTATCTGGGGAGTCTTTTCTGTCTGCCATTCTGCCTCGAAATCGTATTCCACTCCGGGTTCATAGATCACATTCTTCTTTCCGAAGCGCTGCTCGAAAGCTTCCTTAATAGTATTGTAGGGCTCGGAAAGGTGTTCCGCCTTGCTGCCCTGCCAGGTGAGGGACCATCCTCCGGAAAGGCCTCTCATAGTGTCTGCATTGGGGCCGCAGAGAAGGATCTTAACACCGGGTTTTAGAGGAAGTATATTGCCTTCGTTCTTGAGGAGAACCTCGCTCTCTACCGCAGCCTGAAGGGCCTTGGCGGCGAATTCGGCGCTTCCGAAGAGCGGATATTCCACCTCGGGCTGCTCGCTGTCGAACAGACCGGCGCGGTATTTCATCCTGAGCACTCGGCGGCAGGCATCATCGATCCTGGACATAGGGACCTTTCCTTCTTCAACCAGTTCTTTGAGCCACTGATTGTAGGTAAGATCGTAGGGGACCATTATCATATCGATACCGGCATTGATAGCCCTTTCGATAGCAGCCTTAGTGTCAGGCGCCGCCTTGAACAGGCGGGCGAGTTCTCCTACGTCGCTCCAGTCGGTAACGATTACTCCGTCCCAGTTACACTCGACCTTGAGCCAGTCGTTCAGAAGCCTTGTATTACATACTCCGGGCTCGCCGTTGACGGCGGCGGAGTTGCTCATTACGGAAGGTATTCCGTCGAGGGCGGCCTTGCGGAAAGGCTCGAAATGTTTCTCGCGCAGGTCGGGCTCGGAGATTACGGCATTAGTGCGGTCGATTCCATTATGCGGCGCGCCATAGCCCATATAATGCTTGAGGCAGGGGATTACGTGGTAGGCGTCGATATGGTCATTGTCCGGGCCGAACAGTCCTCGCGCGTACGCGCCCGCCATAATAGAGGTAAGGAGCGGGTCCTCGCCCCAGGTCTCATAGCAACGGGACCAGGTCGGCTCTACTGCCAGATCCATACTCGGGCCGAAGCACCAGCGAACGCCGGCGGCGCGGGTCTCGTAGGCATTCATCTCGCCGAGCTCGGCTACCAGCGGGGTGTTGAAGGTCGCGGCCATC
>JAEESD010000166.1 GCA_016286145.1 Bacteroidales bacterium
TACTTTTCGAGGGCGGCCAGCCTAAGAAGGCGGCTGATGTTACAGACAATCATCTGGTCTATGCCATCGCAGTTTCGGGCGATCTTCGCAACAGAACCGCCCAGCTTGATGCGGCATGGAGAGGTGAGGCTGCCGGCGAGCGTCTCGCTCTCGTAGAAGATGAGCTTGAACTCCCCACTACGGTCGGCGGCGGCGAAAGCTACTACGGCGAGAATATGCTCGGCGCAGGGAAGGCAGGATCGACCTATCGCTCCTGGACCCACGCTATGCAGGCGATCCTGCAGGGCTGCGCCGACATCGCAGACGAAGTCGGCACCTCCAAAATCGGAAAGGCTTATTATGGAACTACAGAGGAGGATGTGAACTACATCGAGTCACCTTATTCCTATAATTCAATTACCGATTTCTACGATAATCTTACTTCGATCGAGAACATATACTATGGCGGCCCGGCAGCTAATCGCGATGAGGCTCATTCGCTCCACACCTGGTTCGCAAAGAACCATAAGGATGTAGATGCCGCAATCACATCTTCGCTGGACGCGGCCCTCTCAGCAGTAAAGGGTATGAAATTCCCCTTTGTAAACAATATCAAGGATCAGTCTAATCTCGCTGCTATCGAGGCAATCGCTGCTCTTCAGGAGAAACTCAGCGAGGCAATCACTACTATTGCTCAGTAAGCCATGAAAAAGTATTACTTATTATTTGCTGCGGCTCTTGGATTAGTTATCGCCTGCAATCCGGACGACGATAAGAATTCCAGCGGAGCATCGCTGATGACTAAAGAGGAAATCGCTCTTGAGACCTACTCGGGCGGTAAGCTCGGTACTACCTTCAATGCTTCGGCTTCCGCATACGAGGATCCTACCGAGGCTGTTTCGGTAGCCGGAATGGACAATGAGTTCAAGTACGGCGAGTATTTCTTTGAGCGTACCTTCAATACTGCAAGCGAGCCCTTCGCTGGTCTTGGCCCCGCTTATGTCCGTTCTTCCTGCATCGACTGTCATCCTGGCTACGGCTATGGAAAGAGGGTTGACCGCTATCGCGCAAACGACTACGGCAACGGCTATCTGCTGGTAGTCTACAACAAAGCGACCGAGGGCTATGTAAGTTCGGTGGCAGGTATGCCGCAGACCAAGGCCAACGGACCCTTCAAGGCTCCTATAGACGAGAACCAGATTACTATCGACTGGCTCCCTTATACCGATGAGTGGGGAAATAAATTCCCGGACGGTGAGACTTACAGCCTTATCTATCCTGAGGTAAATATCCCTCTTTCCGCTTTCTATGGAGGAAAGGTACTCAGCGGTGACAAAGAGCTCGCTGAAGGGGAGTACGGAGTCAAGCTCGAGAGTACCATCGGTATCTACGGAACCGGTCTTCTGGACGCTATCGACGATGATGACCTGAAGGCCCAGTATCTGGCAGAGGAGACCTACTTCAAGCAGGCTTTCCCTGATTCGGTGATGATCAACCCTGGTATCTTCAAGGACGGTGAGTGGGTGAGCATGTACTCGAACTCCCGTCAGGGTGACGGAACTAAACACGCCAAGAAGTTTACCTATGCTCTCAGTCGCGGTCCTATCCTCGACGCTGCAGGCGCAAACGCTATCTGGAACATTACCAACGTAACCCGTTCGGATCGCCGTTATCACTATCTCAACCTCAGCGGAGACTACTACGCAAGGCTTTCTTCCCAGGATCCCGAGGTTCAGGCCTCGTTCTACGAGTATTTCCCTCTGGACCGCTACGAGGCTATCGCCGGAGTTGCTCCTACAGGTAATGTCGAGCAGGATATTTACAACTATCTTACGAGCACCAATCTTCCTGCCGAGATGTCGGACAACGACTACGCAGACTTTATGATCTGGCACCGCGGACTCGCAGTTCCTGCAGCACGCGATCTTGACAAGCCGCAGGTCCAGAAGGGACGCAAGCTGTTCCGCGAGATTGGCTGCGCTACCTGCCACAAACCTTCCTGGGAGACAGGAGACGACAATGTCTACGATCCGAACCTGTTCTTCGTAAACGGTCGTAAAACTGTAAACGGCAAGCAGAAAGTTGTTCCCGTTTATCCTCATCAGACTATCTGGCCATACACGGATATGATCCAGCACAAACTCTATATGAAGAATGATATCCGCACCGGATGGTGTCGTACCACTCCTCTCTGGGGCCGCGGACTCAGCCTGATAGTCGCAGGACATCAGGACCGTCTCCACGACCGCCGTGCGCGCAATGTTACCGAAGCTATTATGTGGCACGGATCGAAGGGATCCCACGCCCGCGCCTCGGTAGAGAAATACCGTAGCCTCTCGAAAGAGGACAGGGATGCGGTAGTAGCTTTCATCGATGCTATATAAGATTTTTAAATACGCTATACATACAGCCCTGTGCCTTATTGTGGTCGGGGCTGTTGTTTCGTGGATAGGGGCGCGGTCTCTGACCTTGACTATGGGAATAGGTGAGACTGCTGAAGAGCTGCCGTTCGAACTTACCCTTCGCTCGTTCGAGGTAGTCAATTACCCCGGGACTTCCACTCCCGCCGATTATGTGTGTAGGGTGGATCTCGACGGCAAGCCGGCCGAACTGTCGATGAACCATATCGCCAAAAGCCACGGATACCGCTTCTTCCTGAAGGGGTACGACGAATACGGCGGGGGAGTGACGCTTACAGCCCGCTATGATCCGTGGGGGACAGGGATAGTCTATTCGGGCTATTTTCTGCTTCTGATAGGTATGATAGGGATGTTGTTTACTCGCAGTTCGCGTTTCAGAGCGGCGCTATCGCGGCTCGGATGCATCGGTGTGCTGCTGTGCGTGGGAGCG
>JAEESD010000035.1 GCA_016286145.1 Bacteroidales bacterium
TCAAATCCGGCCAGCAGATTACTCTCTGCAAGCGCTACGATGTATTCCAGAAGCAGAAAGTAAAGCAGCTGATGGTCTTCGAGGGCCTCGGAAAAACCGAGACTCAGGAAGTCCACTGCGGCGACATCTGCGCGGTAGTCGGAATAGACGGCTTCGAGATCGGCGACACTATCGCCGACTACGAGAACCCGGAGGCCCTTCCTCCGATCGCGGTAGATGAGCCTACGATGAGTATGCTCTTCACTATTAACAACTCTCCTTTCTTCGGAAAGGATGGAAAGTTCGTCACCTCCCGCCATATCAAGGAGCGCCTCGACAAGGAGCTTGAGAAAAACCTCGCCCTGCGCGTAAAACCCGGCGTTACCGCAGACTCGTTTGTAGTCTACGGCCGTGGTGTTCTTCATCTCTCGATCCTTATCGAGACTATGCGCCGCGAGGGTTTCGAACTCCAGGTAGGCCAGCCCAAGGTCCTCGACAAGATGATTGGCGGCCAGAGATGCGAGCCTATCGAAGAACTGTCGATCGAGGTGCCCGAGCAATTTGTGGGCGCTGCGATAGAGATCGCGACCCGCCGCAGGGGAGCCCTTATCCATATGGAGCCGAGGGGAGACCGTACGATGCTCGAGTTCGAGATCCCGACCCGCGGCCTGATGGGCCTTCGCAGCAACCTGCTGACCGCGACCCAGGGCGAGGCCGTCGTGGCCCATCGCTATAAGGAGTATCAGCCGTTCAAGGGAGAGATCGAGCGCCGCAACAACGGCTCGCTCGTCTCGCTCGAGACGGGTCAGGCTATCGCCTATTCCATCAACAAGCTGCTCGACCGCGGCCGCTTCTTCGTAGAGCCCGGCGAGGAGATTTATGGGGGACAGGTAGTGGGCGAACACACCCGTGAGCGTGATTTGAATATCAATATCTGCAAGACCAAGAAACTTACCAATATGCGCGCTTCCGGCTCGGACGAGAAGATCATTCTCCCTCCGGCCATCAAATTCTCTCTGGAAGAGGCGCTCGAGTATATCCAGGAAGACGAACTGGTCGAGGTAACCCCTCACCATATGCGTCTGCGCAAGATTTTGCTCGACCCTCTGGCGAGAAAGAGAAATAGCGACGATGAGGATTGATTTATTCTAAAAATTTGTTAACTTTGCAGCCCTTTGTAGTAAATCTGAACGAACTGGGCAGAGGCGTCAGCCAGCTCAGTCAGAGTGCAGGAAAAGAGTTCTTTGAAGGCTTCGGGAATCAGGAGATACTCGATGCAGACATAAAAGTTGAGGCAAGTATCAACAATCGCGGGGTGTCGGTAGATGTTCAGGCAGATATCGAAGGAACCGTTACGGTACTGTGTGATCGCTGCCTCGAGAAGCTGGACATCCCGGTTGAGACCGGGTTCGAAGAGACGTACACCCCGGAGGGTGCCGAACTCGATTTCAGCCAGGAAGTCTACGACTTCGTCTGTATCGCGCTGCCCCTCCAGAGGGTCCACGAAGACGGAAAATGTAATCCGGAGACTACAAAGTATTTGAGCAAATAATAATTTAAACAGTATAAGAAATGGCACATCCGAAACACAAATTCTCCAAGCAGAGAACAGCAAAGAGGCGTACGCACGACTTCGCTCCCGTACCTACCCTCGCAACCTGCCCTAACTGTGGCGCTACCGTCATCTCTCATCGCATCTGCCCTGAGTGCGGTTACTACCACGGACGTCAGATTATCGAGAAGAGCGCTGAATAATACGCTCTCCCTGGCTCCTTAGTTCAACGGATAGAACGGAGGTTTCCTAAACCTTAAATAGTGGTTCGATTCCACTAGGGGCTACGTGAAGGCTCGCCTACGAAGGCGGGTCTTTCGTTTTTTTATTTCGCCCAGAACTCGTCTACGAAGATGATGGGAAGACCTCCGGCGCCGGGATGCCAGGAGGGGATTACCCCGAGGTTGCGGGCGAGGATCCTGATGTAGCGGGTGGAGCACGCAACGGGCAGAGCGGCGTCCCAGACCTGAACTGTCATATCATCAGTACGAATAGGGCAGATCAGTTTGCCGGCGGGAGCCCAGGCGATGCCGTCATTCGAGACATAGTATTCCACCTCGGTCGGCATCCATATCCACGCCCTCGCGTCCTGCAAAAATCCGGCGCCAAGCTCCGTAACCGAGCGCTCTTCCTTAAGGTCAAGGACCGCCACGAAATCCGTGTCCTGATAGCCCTGCCATCCTCCGGTTCGCCAGTTCAGCGGGCCGCGCGCCCCGTCGATGAGTCCCTCGTCTCCTCCTGCGCTGTACGAGCGCAGGTAGCGGGACTCAAGACTTACCGCGCGGTCGCTCAAGACCTTCCTTACCTTACAACGCGTAACGAAGCTCTTCCGGCCATCTTTCTCTGAATAAGCCCTCAGCTCGCAGGCCTCACGGACAACGAACGGAGCGTCGTAGACCATCTCAGGCCCGCCGGCTACCGAATAATGGATCGTCCCCTCGCCGATAATCGAGACAGTCAGCGAGTCCGCAAACATATCATTTTCCATCACGAACGCCGGGTTCGTCACGATGGGCAAGATCCCCGATCGAGTCGGGGATGACGAAGAGGGGAGGGTCGGGGATGACGAAGAGGGGAGGGTCGGGGATGACAATACAGGGCAGACGGGATACCGCCCCAGCGCGGAGAGAACGTACCACACACTCATCTGGCCGCAGTCTTCATTGCCGCAAAGACCGTCCGGAGCGCTCGAATACAGAGTCTCGAGGATACGGTCTACTATCGCCCTGCGTTTTTCCGGCCGGCCGACGGCATCGTAGATGTAGGCGATGTGGTGGCTAGGCTCATTGCCGTGGGCATATTGCCCTATCTGGCCGGTAATGTCTGCCTGGGTCCGGCCGGTAGTCTTTTCGGGCCCTGAGAACAGGGCGTCCAGCCGGGCCTCGAGGGCCTGATTGCCGCCGAGGGCCGCTGCCAGGGCGTCGATATCGTGGGGCACGAAGAAACTGTATTGCCACGAATTAGCCTCCGTATAGTGATTGTTGACCTCGCGCGGATCGAACGGGGTAAGCCAGCGGCCGTTGAGCCTCGGGCGCATAAAAAGGCTCTGCGGGTCAAGAACATTCTTCCAATATTGGGCGGAAGTCATAAACTCCTCATATTCTTTCATATGGCCAAGGCGGAGCGCGACCTGGGCTACGCACCAGTCGTCGAACGCATATTCGAGGGTCTTCGATACGCTCTCATGTTCGTCGTCGGCCAGCACGAGGCCGTTGCGGCGGAAACTGTCCATCCCGAAGGCGGGGTTGTGAGCGGACGCGACCAGCGCGGCGAACGCCTTTTCGTAGTCGAAGCCCTGCAGGCCGCGGGCAATCGCGTCTGCAATGACCGGGGCGCTGTTGTATCCGATCATGCAGTTGGTTTCCCAGCCAGAAAGCTCCCAGACGGGCAGTTTGCCCGCTTCGTCGTAGATGCTGAGCATAGATCGGATAAAGTCGACCGTGAGTTCCGGCTCAATCTCCGCGAGCAGGGGATGGAGGCCGCGGAAGGTGTCCCAGAGCGAGAAGACGGTATAGCGGTCCCAACCGTCAGTCTTATGGACCTGGTCGTCCATCCCGCGATACTCGCCGTTTGAGTCGCTGTAGAGGCTGGGGTGGATCGCGGTATGATAGAGGGCGGTGTAGAAGCGCGTTTTGTGTTCACGGTCATTGTACGGGCTTTCGAGCTTCGATAGGTAGGCGTTCCAGGCTTTTTCGGTCGATTTACGCAGGGAGCCCAGGGACTTGGGCCAGTCGCTTTTGAGGTTTTCGCGCGCGTTTTCCCACGAAACGGAGGAGATGCCGACGCGTAGCGTGAGCTTTTTCCCGCGGAAGCGGATCGTGGCCTTGGCCTCATCAATCTGCTTACCGGCGATGGGCTGGTCAAACTCTATGTAGAAGTGGACCTGCTGGTGGCGAGCCCAGCTGCTGGAGGTTCTATGTCCATGGCAGGTTTTCCCCTCGAACTCAATCGCCCAGTCTTCGAGGGTGTCGCGGTGATTGAGGTCCAGGGTCAGCTCCGCATTGCGGGAGAAGGTGTATTCGTGGAGCGCGCTTCGGCGTCCCACCGCGAGCCTCGCCAGGACCTGAGTGTCGTCCAGCCAGACCTCGTAGTACCCTGGCGAGGCCTTCTCGCGGTCGTGGCCGAAGCGCGATGGTTTCCCTCCGGGGACGATCAGGATGTCGCACCAGTCGTCGCAGCCGGTGCCGCTGAGGTGTGTGTGGGAGAAGCCGTAGATAGTCTTGTCGGAGTAGTGGTAGCCGCTGCAGCCGTCCCAGTCGCCGGGTTTCGGACGGGTGTCCGGACTGAGCTGGATTTGGCCAAAGGGGTAGGCGGCTCCCGGGAAGGTGTGGCCGTGGGCATCTGTCCCGACAAACGGATTTACGTACGGGATCAGGGATACTAGGATCAGAAGCAGGGTACTCATACGAGTACTAAGTTAGGGAAAAAAGACTAACTTTGCGCTGATGTCCCGCCCTATATTTATTCTCTTTGCGTTTCTCGCCGTAGTATCGTGTGGGAAAGAAGACATTATAGGTAAGCGAACCGAGAAAAAGGGGACTTTCGAACAGGCTCAGGAATTCTTCGATGAGACTCGTGTCCCGAAGCTTAGCATTTCGATCAGCCCGGCTGAGTGGAACAGGCTACTCCATCTTTACGACGAGGATAATGACACACACGCCTATGTTCAGTGTAAAGGGGTTAGGATCGAAGACGAAAACCGCAGTATTGTCTGTCACAATGTAGGCCTTAGGCTCAGGGGAAATACCTCGCGAAGAAGGCCTGAGGGCTGGAACGGTCAGAACCACAGCGCAACTAATCCACTCTGGCGCAGAGTACACTTCGGACTTAATACCCGTACTTTCTCTGATACTGGAAGTTTCGAAGGAATACGCCGAATCAATCTGAAATATGCGAAAGAGGACCCGACGTATATAAGGGAGCACTATAGCTACGATCTTCTTGCAAAATACGGCGTCTGGACCGCACCTATGACTTCGTGGTGTAGGCTGTATTTCAATATAGGAGAAGATGTGCCGGTCAACTACGGAGTCTATCTTATGATAGAATCCATCGACAAACGCTATATAAAGCGTCGCTCCGAACTATTCGGGGGAGACGGCGGATGGCTCTGGAAATGCGGCTGGGGAGCCAACCTCAGCAATACGGATAACTGGCGTTTCCATCAGGACGACAATTCGTCCAAATCTTACCCCTACGACCTGAAGGATGACGACCCGGCCGCCTTCGCTCCGGCGAGAGACCAGCTCAAAGACTTCATAACCAGGATAATACGTCTTAAGGGCGACGACTTCAAGGAATGGATATCCAGGGTGATGGACGTAGATCTTCTTCTTAAGATGTACGCGGCCAATATAGCGCTCGGCCACTGGGACGACTATTGGAACAATATGAACAACTACTACTTGTATTTCAATAGCCGCGATCCCCAGAACTATAAGGTGTTTATGTTGCCCTACGACTACGACAATACTCTCGGAACTTCCCACAACGTAGGGGCGCAAAACGACTCCGGTCGCCAGGATCCCTATCACTGGGGGATAAACGAGTGCCCTCTGATCAGTAAAATACTGGAGATTAGCGAGTTCCGTGATAAGTACACGTCGTATCTCAGGGATTTCTCATCCGTCGACAACCCTTGGACAGGGCAGGCTGAGAGCGCTTCCCGCATACGAGGATGGCAAAGTCTCATCGGTCCTTACATAGCCAATGACACCGGCGAGGATATGGTAATCGCCGACAAACCCGCTTCTTGGGGCAATCATTCTGAATACCGTCTGTTGGAAAACAGTTCCAACAACTGGTTCAAAGTAAAGGCGGAATCAATACGCGGATGGATTAAATAATTCGTTATATTTACGTGAGAACTATAAACCAATGAAAAAAGCGTTCGTAATGATCTGTGCGGCCTTCGCGCTGCTTTCCTGTTCGCAAACCCCTAAAGTATATACCCTCAAGGCAGGGGATATCGCGATGAGTGTCACCGATTTCGGCGCGCGAGTGATGAGCCTCTCTACCCCCGACCGGGACGGCAACTCCGCAAACATAGTCATCGGCCACAAAACCGCCCGCGAATACATAAATCCGGCGGGGGAGCGCTTCCTCGGCGCCTGCGTGGGCCCCGTAGCCAACCGTATCGGGGCGGCGCAGTTCGAGGTAGACGGCGTCGTTTACCACACCCCCGTCAATGACAACGGCCATAACACTCTCCATGGCGGATTCAAGGGCATAGACAACCTCGTCTGGGACGTCCAGGCGCTTACAGACAGTTCGATCCGCTTCCACCTCCTTCATCCCGACGGCCTCGAAGGTTACCCTGGAAACCTCGATATTACGATGACCTACGCGCTCACCTCGCGCGATGAGTTCGTCATCACTTACCTCGCGACTACAGACAAGGCAACTCCCGTCAACATCACCCATCACCCCTTCTTCTGCCTTCGCGGAGACGGTAAGGGAAGTGTCGAGGAATATTTGATGCAGATTAACGCATCTCACTATATCCCCATCGACGCGGAAAGCATCCCGACCGGGGAGATAGCCCCTGTCGAAGGGACTCCCTTCGATTTCCGTAAGCCCCATCTTATCGGGGAGCGAATCGACCAACCAGACCAGCAGCTTATCAACGCCCGTGGTTATGACCACAACTGGTGTATAGACAAGACGACTGACGGCGTGGAGCAGGTCTGCTGCGTCTACGATCCGGTAAGCGGACGCTACGTCGAGGTCCTTTCAGACCAGCCCGGCCTGCAGTTCTACAGCGGAAACTTCTTCACAGGCGACCAATACCGCTTCTCACTCGCCCTGGAGACACAAAAATATCCGGATGCTGTAAATCATCCGGATTTTACGCCCGTCATTCTTCGTCCGGGCGAGACTTATACCCACACCTGCATCTACCGCTTCGGGGTCCGCTAGATGTGGCCGCCGCCCTGGGAGCGGAGCTCTTCATCTACCTTGTCCTTCTCCTGCATAAGCAGGTCCAGGAGCCAGTCCTTCTGCTCGTCGACCAGTCCGAGGTCGCGGCAGGCGCTCTCGTAGCGGGATAGAACGGCCTCCTGATAGCGGTGATAGACCATCGACTTGCGGATTTCTTCCTCGATAGTTTCGTGTTCTATCTCGTAGGAGTCTTTATAGTAGTCTTTGTACACCTTTTCGGAGGTGTAGCGTATACAGAAGAAGAAAAGACCTGTCGCAAGGATTACTATGCCCAGGATACCGACTGCCAGGGGCACTTTCTGGATAAGTCCCAGCATACCGAGCGCGGAGCCTACAAGGAAGACGAGCAGCGCGATCATTTCGCTGATATGGTATTTGAACAAATTCTTTACTTTCATAATCTGAGCATATTAGTCTTGCGGTTCTGAAGTATCTGTATTTTGAAGGCGTTCTCGGACTCCTTCGCATCCATCGCTTTCTGGAAGGCGCGGCGGGTCGCGAGCATCTGGTTGTTCTTGCGGCGCATCTCCTCAAGGTTGTGTCGCAACTGCCATTGACTCAGCAGGATAGCGAAGAAGGCGATAGCGAACATCACCAGAAAACCTATCATAACGGTAAGCTGGTTTCGGGCCTTCAGTTTCTGGGCTTCCTCGCGGAGCTCGGCATTGTGCATCTCGGCATCGAGGATGGCGAGGTCTTCGTTCTGGACTTTTATGTAGACGGAGTCCTTGTCCTGCATCAGGAGCGAGAGCTGGCCGTAGGCATGGTCATAGTCCAGCATGTCTGCGTAGATGCCGTGTTTGTGTTCGAGGCGAGAGCGAAGCGTCCCCAGCGAATCGGAGAGGGCCAGCGCCTGTTCGAGCTGCCCACGCGAGCGGAGGTAGTCGATATCGAGCCCGTAGCGCGTGTCGGCATCGGCCTGCATACGGTAGAGCGGATCGGCAAGCAGGTCGTAATAGATCTGCCTGAAACCGTCGATATCGCCGCGCGCATACGCGATGCTGGCGCGGGTCATCATGGACCGGATCCGGATAGAGGGGAAAAAGCGCTCGTACTGGTCTGCCAGCGCGACGTATTGGTCTGCCTTGGGGAAGTTGCGCAGCTTTATATGTTCCTGAGCGATAAGGATATACAGGTTCGGGAGGTCCTGCTCCGCGCGGGCGGACTTGCAGTATTGGACTGCCTCCTCGAGGTTGCGGATCGCGAGGTGGTGGTTGTCGCGAGAGCTGTGGATAAGGCCGATGATGCGGTAGGAATACATCCTGCCGGAAGGCCGTTTTTCCGAGCCGGCCAGCCTTCCCATCGCGCGCGCTTCGAGCATGGCTTCGGACGCACGGCCGAGGCGGACGAGGTACTCGCAGTATTCGTGGAGCGAGGTGAAGTAGAAGTCGCGGGCTTCCTTGCGCTCGATCAGCAGGTCCTTAAGCTCGGCCGCAGTCTCGTCCATCCGAGAGTAGTCGTGCTGGGCGAAGCGAACTGGCATTTCCAGCGAGAGAGCCAGACATTTGTAGCGGTAGTCGTCTTTTCGGACTCCGGCTGCGTAAATCGAATCTGCAAGGGCAAGGTTGTCCGGGTTGAACTGCTGCATTCGGCCGTAGGCATAGCGAATGAAGGTCTCCTGGTCTACCCGCAGACGGTTCACGATCTGAGCGGGGGCGGGGAGACACAAAAGGCCGGCCAGAAGGGCGAGAAGCAGTCTTCGAAGTGTCATTTCTCCCGGGACTGGACTATCTGAATCTGGGTAATGACGGTAGTGAGGAGCTTCTCCATTATGATGGGCTTCATAATGAAGTCGTCTGCGCCCATATTGTAGCCTTTGACGACGTCCTCGTTGGAGTTGAGGGCGCTGAGGATGACTATCCTGATGTCTGCAGTCTCGGGGTTCTCCCTCAGGCGGCGGATTACTTCGAAGCCGTCTATTCCCGGCATCATCAGGTCGAGAAGGATGAGGTCCGGTTTCTGCTGGGCTACAGCATCAAGAGCGGCCTGTCCGTTGGCGGCTGTCCTCATCTTGAAATTGAAGCGCATAAGCATCTTCTGAACCAGAATGAGGTTCAGCGGAATATCGTCCACGGCAAGTACGTTGTACTTAGAGTAGTCGTGGTCCTGGGCGTAGAGAGGGGTCATTGTTGTTTCTTATTCTTTCGTACAAATACGTAAATCAGCGAGGCAAGCAAGGCTATTCCCAGCAGGGAGACGGCAATCCAAAGCTCGAGAAGCTGCGTTTTCTGTCTCTCGAGCTGAAGGTTCAGGCGGCTGTTGTTGATCATCGCGGACATCTCCTCGGTTTTTACATCGTTAAGGGCGCTGATGTCCTGATAAAGGGTCGCGATTATGAATGAGCCGAGCCACCCGGCGACATCCTCGCGATTGTAAGCGAGAGCAAGATTCCTGATGTAGAGCATGCTTGGGCGGGATGTTACCTGTTTAGCGAGAGGAACGACTGCTTCGAGGGGGGCTTTTGTCAAGATAGCATCGACGTAGGCGAGAACAATAGTGCTGCCGGCAACCATACTCTCCATGAATTGATCCGAGAGGCAGAAGTCGCGGTGTTTAGAGTATGTTTCTGTGTCTTTATCCAAGGCGGCGAAAAGAGCCTTGTAGTAGCGGAAGCGCAGCGTATCGACGTGGGTCAGGGAAGTCTCCTCGGCTTTTCTTATAAAGAACCTTGCTGAGTCGGGTTTTTCCTGATAGTAGTCCGCAAGGTCGCAACACTGGCGGGTGATACTCTGCCGGCGAACGGTAGGGTCGGAAGAGTTGTCGTAGATATCGATTGCGTTGCGGGTATGTTTGCGGGCGTTGACTATGTCGTTCTGACGCTGGTAGAGAATAGCGATGTAGATATTGCTCTGCCACAGACCGTACTCGTTCTGCTCCTTGGCAGCGATATCCATCATCTCCCGAAGAAGAGACATTGCGTGGATTTCCTGGCGGGTGTTCATATAGTAGGTCTGTACAAGGGTCTGAGCGTAGTAAAAATACTGAAGGAAGCCTGTCTCCCGGGATACATGCTGAGTCTCGCGGCGCTGTTTTTCGACCATCTCATTTCCGATCTGATGGTCTTCTTCAATACGGGCAAAACGGATAACACGCTTGAGTTTCTCTACGTAGAAAATCGTACGGGCTTTTTCGTCTCCGATTTCCTGGGCTCTTTTAAGAAGCGCGTTGTTGGCTATCTCGAAGGCGTCTGTGTTGGTATCCGATACCAGTTTATCTGCCATCTTAAAGTACTCGTAGCAGGTATCGTCTATTGAGTACGGGTTATTCTGCGCGAACACTGAGATTAGAGTCGAGCAGATCAATACGGCGATGGAAACCAGGCGTTTCATTTTTCTTCAGGGTTGATTGGGACAATAAATACGAAGCGGGCGCCCGGACCGGGATAATTGGTGTCCAGAAGGATTCTGGCTCCCATCCTGGTAGCGATGTCGCGGCAAATGCTCAGACCGAGACCGGTTCCCTGAACGAATTCGTTGAGTTTTGTGAAGCGCTCGAAAATATGATCAGCCTGATCGGCGGGGACGCCGGGACCGGTATCTGTAACTGAGAAGGTAACGAAGCCGGGGTTCTCGCTCAGAGAACTTGAAAGCCTGATCTCACCCTCCGTGGTATGTTTGCAGGAGTTAGTAAGTAGATTGATAAGGATCTGCTGAACGCGCCTGGGGTCGGTCCTGAAGGTCAGAGGCTCGGCTTCTTCGGGTTCGTAGTACATCTTTACTCCCGGCTGGAGGCGATGTTCGGCGCTGGAGATAGCAGCCAGACACATGTAGTTCTTCTCTCCTTCTTCGTAGGTAATCCTGTACTCGCCCTTGTCCATCGACGAAGCGTTGAGGATGTCGTCCAGGAGCATAGTCAGCATCTTCGTATTGTTTACTATGTGGCCGGAGAACTCATCCTTTTCTTCGGGAGTCAGGGATCCGTCTGGCAGGGAGAGAAGCTGGGAGAAGCCTACGATAGCGTTGAGCGGAGTACGGACTTCGTGGCTCATATTCTGGACGAAACGGGTCTTGGCGGCGTTTGCGAGCAGAACTTTTGCGTTGGTTTGCTTAAGCTGGCGGATGTACAGCAGAGAGAACAGCGCTGTAGCCAGCAAGATGATAGCCAGAAGAATAGCAACGAAGATAGAGACGCGGGATAGCTGATTCTGCTTCGAAACGAGTTCGGCATTCAGAGCGGCCTTTCCCATCGAGACATCAAGCTCGGAGACTCTGGAACTGTTGGTGCTGGAGATAAGGCCCTCCATCAGGTTGACCAGTTTCTTCTCGACATTGAAAGCGAACTCTTTATAGCCCCAGTTCTCGCAAAGGTTCGCGATAACCTTCATCTCTCGGATAGTAGCGAGATGGTAGATTTCATCCTCCCTCTGTATAATGGAGCCGTCGAGGCAGGCGTCGATAAGCGAGAAGAACATCCTCGAATTTCGGGTGATGGTATGGAACTGAGGGTCGTTCTTGCAGATTTCGCGAAGCTCCAGGTATTTCTCCAAATCGTTGTCCAGAGCCGCAAGGCGGAGGTCGTAGTAGGTACAACGCAGGGAGTCGAGGTGGAATTTTGCGTTTCTGCGCGCGAGGGCGACATTGATTCTTACGGAGTCTGAGGCGATGGGGTAAGTATCTGCCAGATCGCAATACAGGCGGGTAGGGGACTCGCGACGGATAGATTCGTCCGATGTAGTGTTATAGAGTCTGATTGCCTGAAGGAGGTGAGGCTTCGCGCTTACGTAGTCGTTGTTGCGGATGTAGATGTCTGCCAGATACTTTGAGCTGGTCCAGATTCCGTAGGCATCATCATCCGCGAGGGCGTGGTTCTGCATCTCCTGAAGGAGGAGAAGGGCCCGATAGGATTCGCCGTGTTTTGTGTAATACTCCTGAGAAAGTTGGTAGGAGTAGTAGAAATAGTACGGCTGATTCTTTTCTCTAGCTACTTGTTTCAGACGTTCGCGCATTTCGTCGACTCTGGCGTCGCTGTCCTCGGACAAAGGACGAACGATGAGGTCTTTGAGCAACTCTACATGGTATATTACAAGAGCTTTGTCGTCTTTTTTGGCGGTGGCGGCCTGAAGGAACAAATCCGCCGCTGCACTGAAGCCATCCTTCCCGAGTTGCTTTTCGACTTCCTGATACATTACGTAACAGGTATTGTCTATCCCGAGCGGATTGTTCTTCTCTGTAACGGGAGCTGCCCACGCACAGAACGTGAGCAGCACAAAGATGGCTAGGAGAATCTTTTTCATCCCGGCTCTAGAATTCGTCGTTGTTCTCGTAGATCTTGGTCTCCCAGTCGCTTACAGTTGCGTCGAAGGTGATTTCCTTATAGAGTTTTCCTGTATCGAGGCCGAGGTGGAAGGTGTACTGCCTTCCGTAGGCCATCACGTTGTCCGGAAGAATGCCGTAGAGCATATAGTTGGCTTTCTGATTAGTAAGAGCGCTATATGTAAAGCCGTTGAGGGTGAACTCTTCTACATCGTAAGTAACTTCCACACACTGCTTTCCCATCACGATCTCATCCGGAATGGCATAGAAACGATAGCTGTCTGCCATACGGGGGACAAGAGAGTTCTTGCCGATGAACATTTCGTTCTCCATTCCGACTCCGACCTTAGCGTCTCCTTCGAAGACGAGCTCGTCGCGGTAATAACCACGGCGGTGCCAGAAGCCGTCTCCGGCCTGGATGTCGTTTACAAAGATACCTGCGGAGGCGATCTTGGTCGCTACTACCTTACGGAGGTGGATAAGACCCTGAAGGGCGGGATCTACGGTAACATCGCAGATCTTGAAGCCGATATCGTTTGTAATGTGTTGGAACTCGAGCGGGACCATATTCAGCTGATCAAGAGCGCTCTGGACCGTCTTCGAAACGAGCGGGCCGGCCTCTGTATCCGCATTGCTGAACGGGATGCTGTATGTAGCATATTCGTCTCCGTAGATAAGATTGGCTACGTGGGGGTAATACGCACTGAAAGAAACTACTGTAGGGATATCCCACAGACCTTTATCGAAGAAACCCTGATATTGTCCGCTTACCGTTCCGACTGCTTCATTGTCGAGGATAAGGGTACCTGTCTCGAAGTCTACTCCTACCAGACCGAAGGAGCGGGATTTATCCATAGTAGCGATTCTGTCTTCGCTTTCGTAGATGTCTCCTTTTGTTTTTGTGATAGCTCCTTCCGGAATAGCTTCTCCGTCACGGGTAACCTTGACGGGGAATGAGATCTTTCTCTTGCCGGTACCGTTATCGGAATCCGGGGTATCCAGATCAAGGGTACATGAGCTTAGAGCCAGCGCCACGAAGGCGAGGAGGACCAGGGGTTTCAGTGATAGTGTTTTCATTAAGGCCAAAGATAGGAAAATATTTTTAATATTTTTTTTGTTGTTTTTCTTGCATATTAAAAAAATCGTCGTACCTTTGCAGTGTACTATTAAACTAATACACGCAAAAAGATATGATCGAGATTAACAATTTAGCTTTCAGCTACGGTCCCAAGAACGTACTGAACAACATTTCGATGAAGCTTGAGGCGGGGAAGATCTACGGTCTTCTCGGAGAGAACGGAGTAGGAAAGACAACTCTCCTTACTCTGCTCTGCGGTCTCAAGAAACCCCAGGTGGGAACAATCGTCGCAGACGGAGCAGATCCGTACAAAAGACAGCCTTCTTTCCTGGAGAGCATCTACTACCTCCCAGACGAGGTGGCTCCTCTGAATACTACCGCCGACAGGTGGGCTAAGTCTACCGGAAAATTCTGGCCGAACTTCAACTTCGACACCTATATTAATATAATGAAGGAGCTCGAGACCGACGGCAGCCAGAAGATGAACGCAATGTCTGCCGGCCAGCTCAAGAAAGCCTACATCGCCTTTGCTCTGGCGGCAGGAACTCAGTACCTTCTGATGGACGAGCCTACAAATGGTCTCGACATCCCCTCGAAGGCTCAGTTCCGCGCGGCTATTATGAAGTACACCCGCGAGGATTCGACCATCGTTATCAGTACCCATCAGGTACGCGACCTTGAGAACGTAATCGACCCGATTGTAATCCTCGACCGCTGCGACGTACTTCTGAACGCCTCTATCGAGGAAATCAGTTCCAAACTCTTCTTCGACTACGGAACTCAGATCCAGCCCGGCGCCCTCTATGCTGAGCAGCTCCCCGGAGGCTTTATCCAGGTATATCCGAACACTACCGGCAAGGAGAGCAAGGTCAATGTCGAGGCCCTCTTCAACGCAGTACACAACAACAAAGAACTCGTAAAAGGAATTTTCAGCCATGAATAATGTATTTTC
>JAEESD010000167.1 GCA_016286145.1 Bacteroidales bacterium
GACATAGAAGAAATCCTTAAGGCCGACCCCGCGAAGGCCGGAGGAAATCACTACTGCTATCCGGCAGGCGATTACTCCCCCGCTCCGGCCCCGAAGGGCTATGAGGCCGTATATGTAAGCCACTACGGACGCCACGGCTCACGCCACGCCACCAGCGCTTCGAAGTACGATAAAATGGCCGATCTCCTGATCTATGGCCATGACCACAGCCGCCTCACCCCCGCGGGCGAGGACCTGTATCAGAGATATATGGAGATCTACCCCAAGCTGGAAGGCCACTCCGGAGACCTTACCGTCAAAGGTCAGCAGGAACACCGCGGAATAGCCCGCAGGATGGCTGCAGCCTACCCTAAGGCAATAGGCAAAAAGGCTGTCATAGACGCCAGGGCGACTACCTCTCACCGCGCCATCATCAGTATGATGTCTTTCTGCGACGAGCTCAGGCGCCAGCGTCCCGGAATTACAATCAATTATGGGGCAGACAACGCCGACCGTACCTACACAGCCCTCGAGGATCCCATCATCAAAGCATCGGGAAAAGATTTGTGGAAGTCTCTTCAGGATGTATTCAAGAATCCGGAATTCATCAAGTATTACGCAGAAATTTTCGTCCATGGCAATGAAGTAGCCGAGGCTTTCTTCAGTCGCTACTTTACAGATCTCGAGTCTGTCAAGACCCAGGGCGATCCCGCCGAACTTATGTCCGTAATCTTCGAGGTCGTTACCATCATGCAGTGTATGGACTTCGAGGCCAACTTCGACGATGTATTTACCGCCGAAGAGTTGGAACTCCTCTGGGAGAGAGCCAACATCTGGGCTGTCCTTATGTTTATCGGCACTCCTTACACAGACCAGTACATTCCTACCCACGCCCAGGTCCTCCTGCGTCAGATTATGGACACGGTCGACAAGGATCTGGCAGAGGGCAAGACAACCGCCCGCCTGCGCTTCGGCCACGACACCATAGTCGGCCCGCTGATGGCCCTGATGGGAATCAGCGGCTGGAATGAACCCAAGGCGGACATCAGAACCTGGAAGTATTATTTCCAGAGCTGGAACCTCCCGATGGGATCGAACATCCAGTTCATTATCTACCGCAACAAGAAAGACAGAAACGACCTGCTCGTCCGCGTCATGTACAACGAGAAGGATCAGATACTCCCGCTCGAAGACCAGAGCCGCGCTCCTTACTACAAATGGAGCGATTTCAAGGCCCACTATACCGCAGTCTGCGACGATGCGCTTGAGAGACTCGCCGCTACCGTCGGGACCCCGGTCGTCAAGGTCGAAGGCGGGAAGGTAGCTGGAATGCCCCTCAAGGGCGGCCAGATCGTCTACAAGGGCGTTCCGTTCGCCGCGCCGCCGGTCGGCGATCTGCGCGACAAGCCCCTGCAGCCCGTCAAGGGATGGGAGGGAGTAAAGATGTGTAACCGCTTCCCTGCCGCCGCCTCTCAGAGCCCCGTCTCGCCCGACGATCCGCTCTATTACCGCGAGTTCTATACAGAAGGCGATCCCGTCTACTCAGACGACTGTATGTACCTGAACATCTGGACCCCCGTGCCCGGAACGGTCGAGAAGGCCCCGGTGGCCGTCTGGATCCACGGCGGAGCCTTCGGCCATGGATACAGCTTCGAGAAGGAAATGGACGGCGAAGCTTGGGCCCGGAAGGGAGTCATCCTCGTCACTATCCCCTACCGCCTCGGCGAGCTCGGATTCGGGACCGAGGAGCAGCTCGGCTTCAAGGACCAGGTCTACGCCCTTAAATGGGTCCACGACAATATCGCCGCCTTCGGAGGCGACCCCGACAATGTCACCGTCCTCGGACAGAGCGCCGGCGCTATCAGCGTCAAGTATCTCCTGACTAACCCGGAAGCCCAGCCCTTCTTCGCCAAGGCTATAATCCAGTCCGGCGGCGGCCTGAACGTAATGGACACTCCTCCTATCCTCCCGGTCGGAACCCGCGGTGAGATTTTCGCAGAGGCTCTTGAGAAAGGAGCATTCGATGCTAAACCCATAATGATAGGATACACAGCCAGCGATCCGGGTTTTCTTGGCAAACCGACCACCCTCGATTTCTGCGAAAAGGTCAGCGCCCGCGGAAACGGCAGCGTCTATACCTACGAGTTCAGGCGCGATCCTCCGGGAGAAAAGGAAGACGAGATCAACTGGGGAGCGTTCCATACAGTAGAGCTCTGGTACACCTTCGCTACCCTCGGAAGGTCGTGGAGACCGATGACTGAGGCCGACTATGAGCTCAGCGAGAGAACGGTCGAGGCCTGGACTTCGTTTATCCGCAGCTCCAACCCCGGCTGGGAGGCCTTCAACCCCGAGACCAAACACGTAGAAGTATTCGATATCAAATAAGTATGAAGAAATTTATTGCAGCGGCCGTCCTTATTGCAGCCCTACTCACAGCTTGTACGGGAAAGTCCCAGATGGAGAAGGACCTGGACAAGATGCTTTCGAAGATGACCCTCGAAGAGAAGATCGGTCAGATGATTCAGATTGAGATCTCCAAGATTTCTTGGCAGAATCCGGAATTCGACTTTTACAACGTAGTAAAACTGGGTCCGGAAGAACTCGGAGCCCTCATCAGCAAATACAGGCTTGGAGACAGATACAATGCCGAGACTATGTGCCGCGAGCGCAACGTAGAGAACTGGAACTCTCTTCTTCCCTTCTACAGTCTTTCGATAGATCTCGGAACTGCAGAGGGATTCAAGTTGGACCGCGACAAGATGAAAGAGGTCTTCGGAGACCTCCACGTCGGTTCCATCCTCAATA
>JAEESD010000036.1 GCA_016286145.1 Bacteroidales bacterium
TTGGCCTTAGAGCGATCGTACATTGCGTCTACTATGTAGTAGCCGACATCGATTCCCGGGTCTGAGCAGCCCGAATACTCCCAGTCGATAAGGATAACGCTGCCGTCCGGGCGCAGCATCCAGTTGTGGCGGTAGGTATCGCCGTGGCAAAAACAGGGGCTGACGCCGTCACCTATGGTCGTTTCGTAGAGGCGGCCGATGCGCTCTTTGAGTTCGAGGTAGGGAGCGAAGCAGCCGGGAGATTTCTCCTCCAGCATTTTTTCGATCTCCAGCGAGTCTTCCCAGGGTTTCAGGCCCCAGTCGAGTTTGACTGGCGAGGAGTGAAGGTCCCTAAGAACTGCCAGGACCTTTGCTGAATCCTCATCAGAGGCGTAGTCCGGCTCGCGGAATTCAGGTACGTACCAGCTGATCTTCCAGCCTTCGCTCTCGTCGAGATAGATGTAGGTAGGGTCTATTCCCAACTCTTTCGCCTTCTCGAGCGAACGCTTTTCGTGGGTTCGGTCTATGATCTTCTCCGTTCCGTCGCCGGGGTGGCGGTAGATGTAGTCCTTGCCCTCTACCCTGAAGATAAAGGATGTGTTGGTGAGGCCTTCGCTGATCTTTCGGAAATCCGTAATGTCGGCGTCGGAACAGTTGAAGACCTTCTTTATATTGTCTATTATTCGGCTGCGGGAATCCGCTACGTAGTCGCTGTCAAAGGCGCGGAGTTCTTCGAAGAAATCGAATTCGAAGATCTTACCCTGAGGGTATTGTTTGAAGTAGAGGGGGGGAAGTACCTGAAGATAGTCCCTCACAAGCCACTCCCAGTAGGACTGACTGTATTTTCCTTCCTTGTCTGATTTCGCTATGAGGATGAACTTGCGGGCGAATTCGGCAGTCCAGAAGGAATGTCCGAGAAGGATTTTTCCCTTCTTGCGGCCCTTCTCCATCCTGGTGATACGTCCTGAGTGGTCTACGCTTACGAACATCTCTTTCGATGCGAAATCGACCTCCTCGCCTGCGTAGAAACTGTGTTCTTCTTCAATATTGAAAGGATTCTCGGTAAAGTAGTCGTCGCAGGAACAGATGTAGGCGTCTTCCAGGTAGTCAGCGGCGCAAAGCAGGCTGTCGATATTGTTGGAGACGTTGTAGCGCGGATTGTCCACCAGTCTTACCCCATATTTTCCGCTCAGGTAGGAGAACATCTCCTTTTTGTAGCCGAGAACAACTGTAATATCGTCTATACCGGCTTCCTTGAGCTGTTCTATCTGCCTGTCTATAAGGCGTTGACCTCCTACTGAGAAAAGGCCTTTCGGCTGCTCGAGCGAGAGGGGAACGAAGCGGGTGGCCGCTCCGGCTGCGAGGATGACTGCGTGGCGTACTTTTGTCATCTGCTAGAACCTGTTTTTCGATCCAAGACCGCGGCAAACGGCTTTCAGGACTCCTTCCTGAGCGCTCTCGTAAGGCTTTCCTCCGAGGATGAGCTGCTCTACCTTGAGGCCCTTAATCTCCTCTGCAGGTATCTCATAAGGGTTGGCGCTGAGTATTACCATATCCGCGATCTTTCCCTTTTCGAGCGATCCGCGCTCCTTTTCGTCGAAGCTGATGAAGTAGCCGTTGTAGGTCGCCATCCTGAGTGCCTGCTGGATGCTGACGCGCTCCTTTTCGTTGGGGTTGTTGACACATTTGTCTATCCACACGATAGGGTCGGGAGAGGTGCAGGGAGCATCCGAACCGAGACCTACTACTATTCCGTTGTCCGCAAAGGTCTTGATAGGGTTGAGGCGCGAGCAGCGCTCTTTTCCCATCAGACTTTCGAGATACTCGTCGGGTTCCTGCTTCCACTCTATGAATGCGCTCTGGACGGGCATAGCGATATTGTATTCGCTGCAGATCTTGATACCCTCCTCGGTAGGGAGGCAGTCGTGGATGATGCCGTGGCGGTGGTCCTTGCGGGGGAAGTCGTCGAGGGCGGCCTTGAGGCACCGGGTGGCCTGATCGAAAGCTTTGTCGCCGATGGCGTGCATTTCGATCTGGAGCCCGGCGCGGTTCGCCGCCTTGCAAAATTCGGTAACCGTCTCGTCTGAGTAGTAAAGGACTCCGTCCGTCCCGTCGGTATAAGGCTCGTTCATAGCGGCATCGCCGGAGCCGAAGCATCCGTCCAGCGCACACTTGAAGCAGCCGCCGATACGGGGCAGCTTACGCGATTTCGCGACCTTGATCTCCATCGACTGCGGGAATACTCGGACCTGGAAACCATTCTTGAGGCTCTTTGCAAAGATCTTTTCGGTAGTAATATCGAGATCTCCGATGAAACCTACTCCGCTTACGGTATGGACCATACCTATACCGCGCGCGGCCTGGAAATCAGCTGCCTGCTGCATCTTGGAGAAAAGGTCCACAATGCTGAGGCTGCCGGTGATGTAGTCGGATACCTTGAAGAAAGCTTCCTGGTTCATCTCTCCGGTGTCCGGATGATATCCGCGCAGGGAGTTGACCTGCTTGTCTATTTTCTGAAGAAGTTTAGTGTTGACGATACAGGCGTGGCCGTCGTACTTGACTACCATTATCTCCTTGTCCGGACAGACCTTGTCCAGCTCTTCGCGGCTGATGAGCCTGCGCTCCTTTACCGAATAAGGAGAGGCTCCGAATGCGATAAGGGTCTTGGCGTTGCCGCTCTTTTTGTAGAATTCGGCGACCATCTTGGAAATCTCCTCGTTGGACTCCGCGTCCATCACATTGAGGCCGGCGTTGAAGATGGAGAACGACGCAAAATGTTGATGTGTGTCTACGAAAGAGGGGATGAGGGCCTTGCTGCCCAGATCTACGGTCTCTGCGCCGGCGTACTCCTTAGGGAGCGTCTTGCCGACATAGATAATACGTCCGCCATCTTCGACCAGATATTTTGCTACACTGTCTTTGGAATCGACAGTAAGGATAGAGCCTTTGTAAACTTTCATTGCCTGTAGTTTTTGTAGGAAGGGTCAATCGCGCAGAGTTCCTTGAAGGAATCAATCTCTACGATATCACCTTTCTGACATTCGTGTATCTTAACTTTATAATTGTCTTTTCTAAGTACAAGGGGAACGAATTCGTAGAAGACGTCTTTTCCGCCTTCTTCGTCCCACACGCTCTGGATATCTTCGCGCAGTTTGTCGCAGTCTTCCGGAGTCCAGTAGGAGATGCCGTAGCAGTTGAAACACTCCTCTCCTCCCTTACGGTAGTCGGTCGCATAGCCGTCTTTCTCGCTCAGACACCAGTCGTCAGTCTCGCGGGCGAACGAACCCAGATAATCCGAGCCTGAGTGCCATTTCCTGATGACGTCGGGGTTTGCAATAAGCAAGTCAGCCTCGCAGATGTAGCAGCCGCCCTCTATGAGGCTAAGGGCTGCGTGGGCTGAAGAGATGCTGTTTGTCTTGTCGAAGATATCGTTGTCTATGAACTTAATGTCCGGGTATTTTTCGAGGAGTTCGTCGAAACACTCCTTTTTGTAGCCGCGCACTATCGTAATATCTTCGATTCCGGCATCCAGCAGGGCGTCGATGATTGTGTCGATGATTCTGACTCCGTTTACTCTTACGAGAGGTTTGGGCCTTTCGAGGGTAACCGGGACCATCCTGGATCCGAATCCTGCTGCGAGTATTATCGCTTTTTCTGCGCTGTAAGTCATATAAGTTTCATTCCCCAGCCGTAGACCTTGTCTATGACCGGAGTCTTTAAATTGTTCTTTTCCGCCAGTTCCTTAATCCATCTGAGCCCGAAGGGGAAGTCTTCGGTAAAGTAGCGGCTGGCGCGATCCAGCTTCCATCCTCCCTCGCAGGGTATCATCGGGCTGGTGATATTCTGGAATGCGGCTATCGAGGATATCTTGCGGGTGAGCGAAGCGGCGTCCGTACTCTCGTAGTAATCCAGCAGGGTAGGGATGCCCTTGACCCCGAGTTTATCGAGGAGCCCGAAAAACTCCTTATCCATCTCGATAAGAGTCTGTGAAGCTTCGTCCGTCCACTCCTTGTAGAAAAGGATGTTGTGGTCGAAGAGCTCGTCTTCCCGGCCGCGGAACATTGAGTAAAGCCTGCCGGTATGAAGGATAGGATTGGAATTGGTAAGGGACACCTGAAGATAATTGTCTGCAAGAACTACCGGAGTCCCGAAAAGATCCTGAAGAGTCTTTGTAAACTCGGCGGGAAGATTTTCAAGCGCTACTATCAGCTCGCTCTTATAGCCCAGAAGAAGGGCCTTGGAGCCGTATTCTGCCACCCTTGCTATATAGGGGACCCTCTGGAAACCAAAGAGTTTGGCCTTCGGGCCGAGTATTTCGTGGGCAAAGAAGAAAAAGCCGGTGCTTGAGACTACCGAGCCTACCGCGGCTTCTCCTATGAAGGGCTTTATTTTCTTGAGGGTATTCTCTATAAGGTATCCGGGAACGCAAAGCAGAACTATATCGCTGCCTTTGACGGTTTTGGAAGGATCTGATGAGACTGAGTCAAGTTTTCCCGAGTAAACCTTTCCGTCCGGGTCTGTAACCTCGAGACTGTCACCCCATTTTTCGGGATGTCCGGAAAGGATGCTGACGCTGACTCCGGGAAGAGAAGAAAGGACGCCCGCGCATACGTGGCCCAGTGAGCCTCCGCCGCAGATGCAGATTTGCGTGTTACGTCCTCGCATATTTATTCTTAAGGTGTAGCCTACAAATGTAATAAAAATGCGGGACTTTAAGGCGCTATCGTATCATAACTTCTACGAGAATTGTAGAGCCCCTTTGGATGGGGTGTAGGATATATCTTTGGGTACGGGTTTTCCCGTCTACCTCATACTGGAATACCAGTTCCGTAGCCGGGTTGCCGGTCGTGGGATTCGGGAGATCGTTGGGGTAGCAGTAGAGTATCGTCCCAGGGTATTGGGAATAAAGGCCGATATCGAAAGGTAGGCGCTCAGTTTTGGAGGCGACCGGGTCGCGCACGGTAAACCCGCGCTCGCGGAACATCTCGGCTTCGCCGTTGATGTTCTCGAGCCAGACGCGCGGGTTTTCGGCCAGCCGGTCGCCGTCCATCCAGTTCGAGACTTCGGTAAGCTGGACCGTGCAGAGAAGGGGAGTCAGCGCGACGGTCGTGTCCCGGCCCGGGACAAAGGAGCCGATGCCGGTCATCAGCGGGGCCTGGGGATTGTCGTCGGAAAAGCGGAATACCAGCGCATCCAGTGAATCGAAGTGATTCAAGGCATCCAGATTAAAAGTCCCGCGGACATTGGCTACTACGGCAAGTGTTTTCGGGAGGCTGTCGCTCAGGCTAAGGACTGCATCGCCGCCGGAGATTCGCTCGTGGAATTGAAGCTCCTTTAGTCCATCCGCCTGATATACGAAAAGATCAAGGCTCTCAATGGGGTAAGGCGCCCAGAAATTGATTCGGCTCTGAAGGGCTGCAGAGTCCTGCTTTACCTCTGGTGCCGGTTCGGGCGGCCCTGGGTCAGGGTTTACTTGACCCCCATTAAAACGACAAGCTCCCGCCAGAAGCGGGAGCATTGTCATTACAAGTATTTTGAGCTTTTCCATTAACCTCCGAAGTTGTCGAAGAGGATGCTCTCTGGTGCGACACCGAGCGAGTCAAGAAGGTCGCACACACACTTTGTCATCATAGGAGGACCGCACATAAAGTACTTGATATCCTCGGGAGCTTCGTGGTCCTTGAGGTAGGTCTCGTTCATCACGTTGTGGACGAAGCCTGCGGTATACTTCACTCCTGCCGCATCTGCCGCCGGATCCGGACGGTCGAGAGCGAGGTGGAAGTGGAAGTTCGGGAAGTCCTTCTCGATCTCTGCGAAGTCCTCAAGATAGAAGGCCTCTACAAGGGCGCGGGCGCCGTAGAAGAAGTGGACCTCACGCTTAGTCTTAAGGGTCTTGAAGAGATGCATAATGTGTGAACGGAGAGGAGCCATTCCGGCGCCGCCGCCTACGAAGATGTACTCCATATCGTCCGGATCGTCCTTAGGGAGGAGGAACTCGCCGTAAGGGCCGCTGATCATTACCTTGTCACCCGGCTTGCGGGAGAATACGTAAGTTGATGCGATTCCCGGAGGAACTCCCGGAACGAACTTGAACACGCCCTTAGGCTGGGTTCTGTCGAACGGAGGAGTTGCGATACGGACGTTGAGTTTGATAACGTCCTTCTCGGCGGGATATGAGGCCATCGAGTATGCCCTGATAGTAGGAACGGTGTTCTTGAACTTCAGGCTGGTAATACCGTATTTCTCCCAGTCGCCCTTGTAGATGTCTGCAACTCCCATATCGGAGAAATCAGCCTCGTATTCGGGGATATCGATCTGGATGTACTCGCCGCTCTTGAAGTCGATGTGTTCGCCTTCGGGCAGACGTACGGTGAATTCCTTGATGAAGGTTGCGACGTTTTCGTTGGAGATGACTTCACACTCGAGCTTCTTGACGCTCAGGGCGCTTTCGTCCATCCTGACCTTGAGATTGTCTTTGACCTTGACCTGGCAACCAAGCCTCCAGCCTTCCTTGATCTGCTTGCGGTTGAAGAAGCCGACTTCGGTAGGGAGGATTTCTCCGCCACCGTCTTCGACTATGATCTTACACTGGCCGCAGTTGGCCTTTCCGCCGCAGGCAGAAGGGAGGAAGATTCCGCCCTCGGCGAGAGTACCCATAAGGTTTCCGCCGGGAGTTGCTTCGAGAACTTTCTTGCCGTCGTTTATGTCGATCTTGACCTTACCCTTGGGGGTAATGGCCGCTTTGATTATGAGGAGAATTGCCACCAGGATGAGGATGACAATCACCATCAGCACCATTGCAGAAATAAGTGTATTGTTCATATTCTCTATCCTTTAAAGTGAAATTCCCATAAAGGCCATAAAGGCGATACCCATCAGACCTACGGTGATGAATGCTATGCCAGTACCCTTCAGGGCAGCGGGAACATTGCTGTAGGCCATCTTCTCGCGTATTGCAGCGAGAGTGACGATTGCGAGATACCAGCCAATTCCGGAGCCGAGAGCGTAGACAGTAGCCTCTCCGAAGCCCGCGAAGTCACGCTGCTGCATAAAGAGCGAACCTCCGAGGATGGCGCAGTTTACTGCGATCAGCGGGAGGAAGATGCCCAGCGACGAGTAGAGGGACGGGAGGAACTTTTCCACAACCATCTCGACTACCTGTACGATAGCGGCAATCACGGCGATGAAGAGGATGAAGCTCAGGAAGCTGAGATCTACATTTGCGAAACTCTCCCCGAGCCAGCTCAGCGCGCCGGGCTGAAGCACGAACTTGTTGAGCAGGTAGTTGACGGGAAGGGTGATGAGAAGCACGAAGATGACCGCGATGCCGAGGCCGTTGGCCGTCTTTACGTTCTTTGATACTGCCAGGTACGAACACATACCGAGGAAGTATGCAAAGATCATATTGTCAACAAAGATTGACTTTACGAATAAGCTTAAATATTCCATAATTCCTTAGTAGTGTTATTTTTCCTGAAGAGACTTGTCGATGCTCCTGTGAACCCAGATGATGCATCCGATAAGGATGAGGGCCATAGGAGGAAGGATCATAAGTCCGTTGTTTACATATCCGAGAGAAGAGAGAACCGGAAGTCCGAAGATGGTTCCGCTTCCGAGCAACTCGCGGAAGAAAGCGACGATGATGAGGATGAGACCGTAGCCTACGCCGTTGGCCACTCCGTCAAGTAAGGAAGGCCAGGGTTTGTTTCCGAGGGCGAAAGCTTCGATACGTCCCATCACGATACAGTTCGTAATGATAAGGCCGATGTAGACCGAGAGCTGTTTGTCTATCGCATAAGCGAAGGCTTTCAGGACCTGGTCTACCAGAATAACCATCATTGCAACCACCACGAGCTGTATGATGATACGTGCGCGGTTAGGGATGGTCTTGCGGAGCAGCGAGCAGATGAGGCTCGACACTCCGGTAACGATAATCACGGAGAGGGCCATAACGCAGGCGCCCTTGAGCTCGACGGTAACTGCGAGAGAAGAGCAGACGCCGAGGATCAGGACGGTAATCGGATTACCCTTGAGTATCGGGTTGAGGATAGTTTCTTTGAGTTTCTGTGCCATAGCTTATTCCTCCTCTGTAGTGTTGTTGGCTGCAGCGGCATAGTTTGCGTATGCTTTGAGCCAGATGTTGATGGCTTCGTCGAGACCCTTGCTGGTCATCGTAGCGCCGGAGATGGCGTCAATGGCATTGGTCTGGCCTGCAGGAGCGCCGCCCTTCACGACGTGGAAGGGAACTTCGTCTGCGGTGTTGACGGTCTTGCCGGCGAACTGCGCACGGAACTCAGGGTCATCCTTGATCTTGCCGCCAAGACCGGGGGTCTCGGATTCGTGATCGAAGTAGGCGCCTGCGATCTGAGTACAGCTGCTGTCGAGGGCGATGTATCCCCAGACCGGTCCCCAGAGACCTGCACCGTAGATGGGCAGGACCGTAGTTCCGTTCTTGAAGATATAGACAGGAAGAGCGTAGTCGGCTTCTCCCTTAATGTTGTAGTTCTGGGCCTTGAGGTCGGACACTCCGTAGATCTGAGCGGTCTTAGTGTCCAGAGTTCCGGTTTTCTGCCCGTCAGGACCAACGAGGAAAGCCTCAGCGATGTTGGACTTGTAGAAACCGAGGATGGCGTCGTTGGACGAAGCGTCGAACTCGAACTGGGCTGCAGTCAGGATCTGCCTGATGGTCTCGGCCTTCTCGTTGGCATCCTGCCTGGGCTTGAGGCTCTGAGATGCAAATGCGAGGACGGCTGCCACAATCACGCAGATGAGGGTCGTGTAGATGACCGTATAGACGTTGCTGTTTGTATTCATAACCTTCCTCCTTATGCTTTAGCGATTTTATTCCTTCTGCCGGTGTGGATCGAGGTGACGCAGTGGTCAATGAGCGGGGCAAAGGTGTTGCCCAGCAGGATAGCCAGCATCATACCCTCAGCATAGCCGGGGTTGAAGAGCCTGATAACGGCGCAGAGCGCACCAACCAGGAAGCCGTAGATCCACTTTCCGGCCTCGGTCTGAGCCGAGGTGACGGGGTCCGTGGCCATGAAGACGGCGCCGAATGCGAAGCCGCCCATCACGAGATGGTAGAAGCAGGGGATATCGGACAGGCCGGCTACGTTTGCAAGGCCCGCTACGCAGAGCAGACCCACAACCTCGCTGACCATAATCTTCCAGCTTGCCACGCCGGTCCAGAGGAGGATCGCGGCGCCGAGCAGGATGGCGATTACCGAAGTCTCACCTACTGAGCCGGGGATGCCGCCCCAGAACATAGTCCAGAAATCGGTCCCATACTGGGCGGTAGTGTTGATGAGGCCGTCCATTCCGCCGTCTGCCGTAAGGGCGAGCGGGGTAGCGCCTGTAAAGCCGTCTACCGTCTCCGCACCCTTGAGGCTGATCCAGGTCTCGGATCCGGACATCTTGTTCGGATAAGAGAAGAAGAGGAAAGCACGGGTAAGGAGAGCGGGGTTCCAGATGTTCATTCCGGTTCCGCCGAAGACTTCCTTACCGAAGATGACCGCGAAAGCGACAGCGACCGCGAGCATCCAGAGCGGAACGTCTACAGGGACGATCAGCGGGATGAAGAAACCGGATACGAGGTAACCCTCGTTTACTTCTTCGCCCCTGATCTGGGAAGATGCGAACTCGATTGCGAGACCTACAAGGTAGGAGACGACAAACAGAGGAAGCACCTTCCAGAAGCCGAACCAGAACTCCTGCCAGATGTTCATATCAAGGCCAGTAGCCAGCGAGTGCTGGAAACCGACATTCCACATACCGAAGATAGCTGCGGGAACCGCAGAAATCACGGCGATGATCATAATGCGTTTGAGATCGACCGCGTCGCGGACGTGGGCGCCTTTCTTCGCCACTGTACCGGGGACGGCGAGGAATGTCTCAAAAGCATCGATAGTTGAGTGCAGCCAGTAGAGTTTGCCGCCTTTTTCAAAAATCTTGTTCATACTTTTAAGCCATTTCTTTAAGCATCAGGTCGATACCCTTTGCGATTATATCCTGAATGTAGTTCTTGGAAGGATCCACGAACTCGCAGACTGCGAGATCCTCGGGGAGCACTTCGTAGATGCCGAACTTCTCCATCTTCTCGATATCTCCTGCGATACAAGCCTTAATGAGGTAAAGAGGATAGATGTCCATAGGAAGAACCTTGGCGTAGTAGGCGTCGTTCATAACGAAGGCGCGCGGGCCGCCGTGGAGGTTGGTATCCATATCGTACTTTCTCCAGGGGGTAAGCCAGCTGAAGTAGGTATGGTCTGTACTGTACTGTTTCAGACGGAGCGGCATAGCCCATCCGAACGGTTCCTTCTCGGTTCCTTCCTTGATGAGGGTGACGGTGTTGTCGAAGTATCCCAGATAGCCCTCGACTCCTACTGTCTTACCGCTGAGGACATCTCCGCTGACTACGCGGACGATATCTGCGTTGGTGCTGTAGAAGGCCTTGAGTTCGGTCATAGGAGTTCCGGGAAGAGCGCTGACATAAGCGGGCTGGATAGCCATCGGACCGCTTACTGCTACCATCCTGCGGACATCGTACTTACCCTTTGTAAAGAGCTTTCCGACCGCTGCAAGGCCCTGAAGGGAGATGGTCCATACGGTCTCTTCCTTCTTGATGGGGCAGAGGTGGCTGATCTGAACTCCTACGTTTCCTGCGGGGCATTTACCCTCGAAGAAATGTTTGTTGGTGTTCAGCCTGGCAAGGGGCGAGTTGGCGTAGGTCTTCGCGTTGAAGCTTACGTGGACTTCGGCGATCTTAGAGAGGGCGTCGATACCGGCCTGGATTGCTGCGATCTCGCCTTCGAATGCGAAGTCGGTGTCTGCGGCGCCAGGGGTAGTGTTGAATGCAGATACGAAGATTGCTTTCGGGGTCGCGGCGGGATTCGCTAGAATACCGTAGGGGCGCTGGATAAGCCAGGGCCACAGTCCGCTGCCAAGAAGAGCCTTCTTAACGTCTTCAGCCTCGAGTTGAGCGATGCTCTTGACTCCGAAGTCTGCATACTTCTGCTCTGGATCGGTTTGGATCAGTACTGCGAGAAGTTTTCTCTTCTCGCCCCTGACAACCGCCTTCACCGTACCGCTGGCGGGGGAGGTGATGAGGATGTCAGGGTTGTTCTTGTCTGAGAAGACGGGGGAGCCGGCCAGAACCGTATCTCCTTCTTTGACGAGCAGACGAGGCAGCAGGCCCTTGAAGTCAGTGGGCTGGACTGCTACTACGTCACTCAGCAATGTCTTGCTCAGGCGTTTCTCGGCACATCCCGTAATAGGGAGGTCGAGACCCTTTTTCAAAACGATTGTTTTGGACATTGTAGATATAGTTTGAATTGAATTTCAAATCGACCCACGAAGATAGCAAAAATTTGCGTATTTTCGTGGGTAATATGGAAAACAATGTGAGCGCGATTTTGGAGGGACTCAACCCCGCGCAGAAAGACGCGGTCCAGGCCGTAGAGGGTCCTGTCCTCATAGTAGCCGGCGCAGGCTCCGGAAAGACAAGAGTATTGACGAGCAGGGTAGCTTACCTGCTCGCCTCTGGCGTCGACCCTTCACGGATTCTGGCCCTGACTTTCACTAAGAAAGCCGCCGGCGAGATGAAGGAGAGAATCGCCCTGATGGTAGGGGAGAAGCGCGCCCGCCGTGTCGTGATGGGAACCTTCCACTCCGTTTTCGTTCGTTTTCTTAGGAAATACGCCGCATCCCTTGGCTATCCGGATCAGTTCACTATCTACGATACCTCCGATTCTACTTCCGCCATCAAGGTCTGCCTTAAGGAGCTGAAGCTGGATCAGGATAAGAATTATAAGCCCAAGGACGTCCTTGCCAGGATATCCAACGCTAAGAACAACCTCGTGACCTGGGACCGCTATTCTACCCGCGATGATCTTCTAGCTGCAGACCGCCGTGCCCAGCGAGGCAGGATGGCCGATCTTTACAAGCTCTACCAGCAGAAACTGAAGGCCTCGGGAGTGATGGACTTCGACGATATCCTGGTCAATATGAATATCCTTCTGAGAGATAACCAGGAGGCTCTTCAGGATCTTGCTTCGAGTTTCTACTATATAATGGTGGACGAGTATCAGGATACGAACTTCTCGCAGTACGTAATCCTGAAAAAGCTTTCGATGATCCATCGCAATATCTGCGTAGTAGGAGACGATTCCCAGTCTATCTACGCCTTCCGTGGAGCTAAGATCGAAAACATACTCAATTTCAAGAAAGATTATCCGGAATGTAAGATAGTCCGCCTCGAACAGAACTACCGCTCTACTAAAACTATCGTCGAGGCAGCAAACAGCGTCATAGCCCACAACGAAGGCCGTATCCCTAAAGAGTGTTTCTCAGAGGGGGCGAAGGGCGAAAAGATCCGCGTCCTCGACTGTATGACCGACGCAGAAGAGTCTGCGATGGTAGTCCAGGAAATAGTCTCCCGTATGAGGGAAGACCACGCCCAGTATCGCGATTTCGCTATCCTATACAGGACAAACGCCCAGTCACGTTCTTTGGAAGAGACTCTCAGGCGCCGCAATATACCTTATATGATATATTCCGGCAACTCGTTCTTCGACCGCGCGGAAGTCAAGGACTTGATGGCCTATTTCAAACTCGCCGTCAACCCTTCAGACGATGAGGCTTTCAAGAGGGCGGTTAACAAACCCGCCAGGGGAATAGGGGATACAACGCTTACTGCCCTTGAGACTTTTGCGCGCCAGAAAGGAATCAGCCTCTTCAAGGCGGTCTATTCAGAAGAACTTCTGAGCGTCCTTCGAGAGGCCGTAGTAGCAAAACTGCGGGCCTTCTGCGGGATGATAGACAAGTTTGCAGTCTCCGCAGCGAAGGAGGATGCCGCCGACCTGGCGAAACGTATCGCAGACGAATCGGGTATCTATCCTTTCTACAAGGCGGATACAAGCGTCGAAGGTATGTCCCGCACCGCCAATGTCGAGGAACTCGTCAATTCAGTGGCAGTATACGTCAACGAGCTGGTCGAGGAAGCGGAGAACAACGGCGACGAAGCGCCGGTCGTTACCCTCGGTGATTATCTGGAAAATGTTTCACTGCTCTCGAACGTAGATACTCCTACCGAGGAAGACGATACAAATAGGGTAGCCCTTATGACCGTTCACTCTGCGAAGGGCCTCGAGTTCCCGTATGTTATGATAGTGGGTCTTGAGGAGAATCTTTTCCCTTCGTCGAATATGGTCTTCAGCGCCCAGGACCTGGAAGAAGAGAGGCGTCTGTTCTACGTCGCGCTAACCCGCGCCAAGAAGGACGTCGTCCTTGCCTATGCCCACGACCGTTTCCGCAACGGACGCCACGAACAGAACTCGATCTCCCGCTTCGTCCGCGAAATCGATCCCCAGTATCTCGAAAAGCCCCTTGATGAGGAAGAGGCCTTCGGTTTCGCCCCCCGCAGCGGCTTCGGTGGCTTCGGCTCGCGCTTCGGTTCACGTGGGACTATGTCTGGCTCCGACCGGCCCTCTTCCGGCTCACGCTTCGGCAGCCCGTACGGCGCTTCGTCTCGCCCCGTAACCGTTCCTCGCACCGGCTCCTCCGGCCCTTCCCGTCCAGGCCCTTCCAGTGCTTCGCCCGTTCGTATCCCACAGCCCTCCAAGCCCGCCGTTCAGTACGCCGACTTCGAGCCTGTCCACATGACCGAGCTCTATGAGGGCGAACGCATCGAACACAACCGCTTTGGCCCCGGAAAGATCCTTTCCATCACCGGCGTCGTCCCCGAACTTAAGGCTGAGGTCGAATTCGACCACTTCGGCCGCAAGACCCTCCTCCTCAAATACGCCAAAATGCGCCCGGAGCAGAAGTAGAGCTGCGCAAACATTGCTTTTTGCGGAAGATCCACGTTTTGTTCAAGATGTGATTTTGTGCTGCCGCACCTTGATCGTCTTGGTGTGTAAAAACGCCTAAATCGCACACCAACCCCCTCAAAATCACCCCCTGGTGTGTAAATAGCCCCGAATCACACACCAGCTCCGCCTTCGGCCGGGAACTCCCTCGCGCGGGACTCGTCTCGCAAGTCTGCGACTTGCTCGCTCGGACCCTTCCATTGCTATCTTCGTCCTCGCTACGCTCGAACTCGCTATCAACGGACACCTCCCCGCTCCCCGTGGCCG